>DAIOGM010000167.1:0-6268 GCA_036745215.1 Gemmataceae bacterium | reverse complement strand
GCTTGTCGGCCAGCGTGCAGATATCGGGTAGCGGTGCGAGCAAGCCGTCCATCGAAAAGACGCCGTCGGTCGCGATCAAACGGAGACGCGCGTCCTTGGCTTCGATCAGGCATTGCTGCAGGTCCGCGAGATCGCAGTTCTTGTAGCGAAATCGTTTCGCCTTGCATAGCCGAACGCCGTCGATGATGCTGGCGTGATTAAGTTCATCGCTGATGACGGCGTCGTCTTCGCCGAGGATGGTTTCGAACAGCCCGCCGTTGGCGTCCCAGCACGAGCTGTAAAGAATGGCGTCGTCCTTGCCGAGGAAGCGTGCGATCGATTGCTCGAACTGGCGGTGAATCTCTTGCGTGCCGCAGATAAATCGAACCGACGCCATGCCGTAGCCGAAGCGTTTGAGACCCTCCTGAGCGGCGGCGACGATGTCGGGATGATTGGCGAGGCCGAGATAGTTGTTGGCGCAGAAGTTGACGACCTCGCGGCCGCCGACCTTGATGCCGGAGCCTTGCGGACTTTGCAGTTGGCGTTCGCGTTTGTAGAGTCCCTTGGCTTGGAGGTCGTCTAGCTGAATTTGCAAAAACTCGCGCAGGCGTTGATCGCTCATGGTGTGCCTCGAATAACGGAACCACAGATGAACACAGATGGACACAGATAAAGAACGTTGTTGGTAGAATGAATCCACCAAGAACTGAAAGCCGTGGCCTCGGTTATTCTATCTGTGTTTCTCTGTGTTCATCTGTGGTTCCAAATTGACGACGCGCATCAAAATCTGCGGCATCACGAGTCCAACCGACGCCGAGCTGGCGGCAAAGTTGGGCGCCGACATGATCGGCGTCAACTTTTACTCCAAGTCGCCGCGCCATGTCGATGACAGCACGGCGCGCAGCATCGTGCATTCGATTCCGCCGACCGTCGAAGCCGTGGGCGTCTTCGTCAACGAACCGTGGACGCAGGCGCAGCACATCGCGGCGCCGCTCGGCGTCCGCGCGATTCAGATGCACGGCGACCTGGGCGATTGCCTGATTCAAGGCGTGCGCTGCATCCCGGCGTTTCCCGTGCGCGACGCTGTCAGCTTGAGTCAGATCGCTTATTTTCTCGAACGGCTCCAATCCATGGGCGACGTGCCCGCGGCCATTCTCGTCGATGCGCATGTGCCCGGCCAGTTCGGCGGCACCGGTCAGACCGCGCCGTGGCACTTGCTCGCAGATATTCAATTGGGCGTGCCGCTCATCCTCGCCGGTGGGTTGACGCCGGAGAACGTTGCCGACGCGATTCGCATCGTGAAACCGTTCGCCGTCGATGTCGCGAGCGGCGTCGAGTCGTGCCCCGGAAAAAAAGACGGTGACAAGATGCGCCGCTTCATCGACGCGGTGCGTGCGGCTTCAACCTCTTGACAAATCGAGGGTTCCGGCTCATCTTAACGTTTCTTCACCTTCCGGGCCGATTCGTTCATTCATTCGGTGACACCACGCGGAAACCGAACGAATCGGGGTTTGACCGAATGAATCGGGTTTGGCCGAATGAAACGAACGATTATACTTCGTCATACGAATATCACGCGGACCTGACTCCATTTCCACTTTACCCGCCGACGCTCACCCGTTATCACAGCCGCGTATCATTTTGCCGCCACGGAGGGCCGATCATGCGACACGGTTGCTATGCGATTCTCCTGTTTACCGCCTCGACGCCGATGGTCTTTGCCCAGACTCTCGACAAGGCCAAGTTTCGCCAGGCGATCGAGCTTCCGGCGGTCAGCACGAATTTCGCCGTTCAATTCAAGTCATTTGAACGCGACGCGCGCGGCAACAAGTTCACGCCCGAAGAGAAAATCGCCGCGCTGCAAAAGAAACTGAACGGCGCGCCCGACGACGCGGAAATCTATCTCGAGCAACGGGCCGTCTATCTGGAAGTCGCCAAGGACGACAAGAAGGCCAAGGAAATGGTCGCGAAAGCCGAGGCGACGGTGCGGCCCCATCTGCAAACGAACGATCCGAAGCACGCCTTTCTTTTGACTTCGTACGGCTCGATCCTTGAATCGACGAAGGAAAGCCCCTGGGCCGAGTGCGAAAAACTCGCTCGCCGCGCCGTGGCCATCGCGCCGAATGATTGGCGCGCCTGGACGTATCTCGCGCACGTTCGGCATCAACAGTTTCCGGCGCTGGCGTGCGGCTACGATACCTCGAAACTGCCCAAGGAAAATCGCACGCAGGAAATCCTCGGCATGCTCTACCTGCAACGCTGCAAGGCCGAGCATGTCGCCGATGCGGAGAAGGCGCTCAATGAAGCGTTGCAATACCACGACAAGGCGCGCGACCTGGCGCCGAATGAGCCGAAACGTCAATTGCAGCGTTATGGTTTTCGCTTGACCGAGATCGTGCTGCGCAACGCCATCGCTGCATATCGGGGCCAGAAACCGCCGTTTCCGATGCAGCAAATTGAACGCGTCGTGCTCGATGAACTGGAATCCGCGGCGCGTTTGCATCCCGATCATGTGCTCTGGCAATCGCAGTTCGCGCATCAACTGATGATCCTCGGCTGGCAGCAAGAGCCGGAGAAGGGCAAGAAGCTCCGCACCTTCCGCCCCGCCCGCGAGGAGGACGCCAAGGCGATTCGCGAAGCGCTCGGCCGCATCGAAAAGCTCGCCGACAGCGCCAAGGGCGAGACGGCGGTTTATTGCTACGTGATGCTGACCGCGCTGTATTCGACCATGCAGGACAACGCGTCGGTTGAGAAGCACGCCCGCAAGGTGCTGCAAATCGAGCCGGCGGATCAGTTGGCCGGCGAGCAACTGCAGCAAGCGCTCGTCTTGCAAGGCAAACACGTCGAGCAACTGGAGGCGGCGCAAAAATTGGTGGCGGCCAAGGCGTCGGCGCGCAACTGTTATTTGCTGGCCAAGGCGCTGGGTTTCAATCAACGCTACGATCTGGCGGAACAAGCGATCCAGGCGGGGTTGAAGCAGGATCCGGACGATGCGTATTGTTTGATGGGCCGCGCTGCATTGATGATGCGCAAGGCGGACGACGCGGAAACGTTGCGCTCCGCGGGAGAGTTGCTGGACAAGGCGCGGCGCGTTTTTCGTGCCGACGCCGGCCCGCTGGTTTTTGCGGAAATCGAATACATGTCGGCCCTTCACAATGCGCTTTCGGGCGACGTCGCCCTCGCGCGGCTCAAATTGCAGCACATGCAGCGTGAAAACCCGGAGAATGGGCGCTACGAGAAACTACTGAGCGCTTTTTCGCGATGACGCGGACGCATGCTTCGCGGGTTTTCGCTTTCCGGATGATTCTCTTCTTGGTACGATCATCTCCCAGTAATCCGCAATCAGTATTTCTCCGCGTTCTCTGCGCCTCTGCGTTTCAAAAAAAAACTCATTTTGAAACGCAGAGGCGCAGAGAACGCAGAGGTAGAAACGATGACATTCGCATTCAAGAAGTTAAGGTTCGTGAAAACCTACTTCTTCGTTCTCAGTGCTCTCAGTGCTTCAATGGTTCGAATGTCGGCCGACGAGCCGTCGCTCAAGCAGTTCACGTCTCCGGGGCCGACGCGCAAGGATGAGCCGATCGCCAAGCAGTTTTCGATGGACAAGGCGGTTGACTTCATCGACCGGGCGGCGCTGGATTGGACGAAGAATCGCGGCTGCTTCTCGTGCCATTCCAATTACGCGTATCTTTACGCCAGGCCGACGGTGTCCGCGAAGGCGCCCGCGCATGCCGACATTCGCGGCGCCCTGGAAGAACTCGTCGGCAAGAAGTGGGTCACAGGCAAGCCGCGCTGGGATGCGGAAGTTGTCACCGCGGCGGCGGCGCTGGCGCACAATGACGCGCACACGACGAAGAAACTTCATCCATTGACGAAAGCCGCACTCGATCGCATGTGGACCGTGCAACAAAAAGACGGCGGCTTCCGCTGGCTCAAGCTCAGCTTGCCGCCGATGGAATGGGACGATCACTACGGCGTCACGCTCGCCGCCCTCGCCGTTGGCGTCGCCCCCGAGCGCTACGCCGACACCGATCAGGCCAAGCAAGGGCTCGATGGTTTACGCCGCTGGCTCAAGGCGAATCCGCCCCAGAATCTTCATCATAAGTTGATGCTCTTATGGGTTTCCACCTACCTCGGCGATTTTCTGAGCGCCGAAGAGCAAAAAGGCGTGATCCAGGAGGTTCGCGGCAAACAACTTTCGAGCGGCGGCTGGTCCGCGTCGAGTCTCGGCGATTGGCCGCGCGCCGACCAATCCGAGCAGGACCGCGCGAGCGCCGATGGCTACGGCGCCGGCTTCTCGATTTATGTGCTGCGCCGCGCCGGCGTTCCTGCCAGCGATCCGGCGCTCGTCAAGGGCATCGCGTGGCTCAAAGCCAATCAGCGCGAGAGCGGCCGCTGGTTCACGCGCTCGCTCGTCAAGGACGAGACGCACTACCTGACGCACATCGGCTCCGCGTTCGCCGTGATGGCGATCCAGGCGTGTGCCCAATCGAAGTGAGCCGCGGGGTTGATCCCCGCGGAATGGAAATCCCTACTACGGGGATAAACTCCCTGGCTCGCTCCAGGAACGCTGGTGGCCCCATGATCATCATCTACGCGCTCTTCATCGCCCTGGGTCTCTTCATGATCGCGGCGGCGGTGTTCAACTGGGACATCTGGTTCTACGACGTTGAGTCGCACCTCATCAATATCATCGGCGGCGAAACGATGGTGCGCTGGTACTGGGGCATCGGCGGCGCGGCGATCATCGTGTTCGTGTTCACGGACTGGATGTGGGGCTGGTGGCCGAGATGGTGGTGAGTGCTTTCATTTGGAAACGAGGTCGAACTTGAATTCATTGGCGGCGCCGGCCTCGACCTTGGCGTCAAGAATGGTGTTCGGTCCCCAATACTTCTCTGAAGTCGTGTTCGTCTTGAGGCGTTGGCCGCCGTATTTCGGCATGGGCGCGCTTTCGACGAAAATGAAAACTTCGACCTGATTCTTGCCGATGCCCGCCTCTCCCGCAAAAGCTCCGTCTTTGATTTCCAGGATTCTGGGTGGAAAGCCGTCCACGGTGAAGTTAATCTCGCCAGTGGGGACCGCTTTGCCGTCCATCTTGACGGTCCCGGTAACCTGGACGGCGGGCGCGGCGCCCTTCGGCGGTTGGGTGCAGCCCATGCAAAGGACGAACGTGAAAAGGGAACCGGTTGCGAGGAAGGATCGAAACATCAATGCTCCCATTGCACGAGCGTGATAATCGTGATCGTTGAAGTGCGGACCCCCCGCCAATCGCTGCGCTCATGGCGGGGCTTTCAGGGCTCTGAATAAGACGTTCCTTCATTCCGGCAGGCGGCGGCAAACAGAACGGGCAAGGTGGTGCCGTTGGGCCAGAAACGAACCGTGCCGTCTCCAAACAGCAAGTTGACGCCGCCCGGATGCATCGAACTGAGGGGGATATTGACGCCGACGTTGTCTTTGGTGCCGGCGCCGGCGTTGTTGGTGAAGCCGATTTGATTGATGGCGTAACGGATGGTCGTGGCGTTGTAAATGCCCCAGTTGCCGCCGTGGACGTTCATTTCGCAACCCTGAATCCAACCATCCGGTCCCTGGCACGTGATGGAAACGGGGCCGGAGCCACCCCAGCTCGTACCAAACACTGGATTGTTCTGCGCATCGCGGAGGTGGTTGCTTTGCTCGCCGACCATGATCGTGTTGCTTGTGCCGTCCGTGATATTCACCAGTTTCATTCGACTGTTGTGGTACAAGCTACCTTGACTGCTAAGACGATTGCCGCCGCCGATGGTGATCACGCCGACGTCATTGATGGAACCGGCGATACCAACGTAAGTGGCGTACATGAACATGCCGCCCGAGGGGCCGCCCGGGGTAGCGGTGGTGTACGGATTCATGAGCGGAAGGCTCGTCGAAGGACATCGGTAACTTTGGATGATCAAACCTTTGATCATGGCGTTGTTGGTGGGATTGTGCCAGCCGCTTTCCAATCGGTGCTCCCACTTGGTGCCGACGTTCGCCTGATCGATGAATGGGAGAATGTAGACCATCCAGGAACTGCCCCAAGGTTGGTCCGCGCCGGTGCCGGTTTTCCAGGGGAACATATCTGCGGACGCGCCCGGCGGTAGCTCTTTTTTGCTGTCGTGATAATTGTGGAGGGCAAGGCCGAGCTGCTTCATGTTGTTCACACACTGGGTACGCGCAGCCGCCTCGCGGACCTTTTGTACGGCGGGCACCAGAAGTTAGGGCCAGCGCACACTAAAGCGTTGGCCCAGCAAATACTTCCAGCAAGAAGTCG
>DAIOGM010000166.1:11261-14292 GCA_036745215.1 Gemmataceae bacterium | reverse complement strand
GGTCATTATGTCTTTGTGCCGATTTGTTGGTTTCCCTTGCTCATCCTTTTGCTCGAATACGCCGTGGCGCAGAAAAAACCTCGCCACGTTCTCTTGGCGAGCGTGGTCGCTTCCTTGATCTTGCTTGGATCTCAACCGCAGATCACGTTATTCACTGCGTTGATGGGTCTTATAACCCTGGCGCCGATAATCCTGAGAGACAGCTTTGGCCCGCCGCAACTTGAGGATCATCAAACAACGATCCCGGGCTCGCTATGGCGCATGGTGCAAAGCGGCTTCGTCTTGGCGTCGGTGCTTGTGCTCACCATCCTGTTGAGCGCCATCCAGGTGCTGCCCGCCCTGGAAATGGCTTCTTACAGTTCCAGAGTCCATCAAACAATGGCGTACGATTTTGGCCGACACTATGAACTCAAATGTTCCAGCCTGGTGGAAACTCTGCAAACGTTATTATCGATGATCGGCACGCAGCATTACGCCGGCAACGCCTGGGAAGGCGTAGGCGTCTTCGGCGTTTCATGGACGGCCGTGGCGATCCTGGCATTGGTCGTATCTTCGAACCGGATGGTCAAGTATTATTGGTTCGTCTTGATTGGAATGGTCCTCTTCGCGCTCGGATCGGGAACGCCGTTTTATCCGTTCTTGCAACAATGGATTCCCGGGCTGTCGCTCTTTCGGATTCCTTCGCGCATTCTGCTATTTGCCGGTTTTCCGCTGGGAATGTTGGCCGGTCATTGCACGGAGGCGCTGTTCGGAGATTCGAGCACCGAGAAGCGCAAAAGTTACCTTGCTTATGGAGCATTCCTGTTGGTTGTCGAGGGTTTTCTAATTGGAAGTTATCTTCTTTGGCGTGATGAGCAACCGTATTGGTACTTGAGTTCGGTACTTGGGCCCAGTTTGATGGTGGTTCTCGTGGTCTTGGACGTGTACCCGCAAGCGCGAAAACTGCTCTTCGGCGCCTGGGTGCTGTTGTTGATGGCTGACCTGTGGGGCATCCACTGGCGTTTTCTGGAAACTCGGCCGGTTGCGGAGCTCTATCCGCGAACAGAGGCGATCGAGTTCTTGATTGAAAACAAGGGCACGCGTATATTGGACTCAAACTGGCTTGTCTCCGGCGACAATCGGCATTCGCCTTTTTACCTATACGATCTCGAGTCGGTTCGCGGGTACAACACGACCGATCTCGTCGTCTATAAGCAGTACCTCAACTATGTGGCGGACGTCCCTGCGCCGCCGACCATGTCCGAGTTTGCGAGGATTGACGTCATCGCGAACCAGCCGCTCCTGGACCTGCTTTGCGTGGCCTACATCACGTGCCAGCCTGGCATGCACCCGAGCTCGTTGGATTTTGAACGGCATTGGCGATTCGTGAGTGACTTTGACGACAAGAAGACGGCCATCTATCAGCGAAGGCGCAACCTGCCTCGCGCATTTGTCGTGTCCCAAGCAAAAGCATTGCCGTCTGCGGAAAGGACGCTGACCGAACTAAAGCAGGCCGACCTTTATCAGCTCGTGTTTCTTGATGCGCCGAAAACGTGGCTTGAAAACGATACGGCGGCTCAAATCGATTCCTTCGGAGGTCCGGCATTTCAAGAGGCGAAAATCGTAAGCCGCGAGCCCAATCGACGCGTTGTCGAAGTGACGCGGGATCAACCAGGCTATCTCGTACTTTCGGAGGTTTGGTACCCTGGATGGCGGTGCTGGACCGCGGACGGCAACGAGTTGCCTGTTTGGCGCGCCAATACCCTCTTTCAAGCCGGGCTCATTCCGGCGGGCGATCTGCGACTCGAGTTTGTATTTGAACCTCGAATTTACTCCTATGGCAAGTGGATCAGCATTACCGCAGCGGTTCTTGTTTTCGGTTACTTCGCGGTCGTTGCCGGCAGGACGTGGTGGCCTCGCTTAGCGGCGTTCCAGCGTGGCTCATTTGGGAGCCGGCGTTGATGGAGGAGCACGCGATGTCAACGCCCAATTATCGAGTGTTGGTGTACCGCTTTCGCGCGTATGGAAACCTCGGCGATGCAATTCAGACGTACGCGTTGTGCCGGCTTTTGCCGCAAACCGCCGGTGTGTACCGCGACAGCTTGAACAAACTGGCGAGCGGACCGACGGCAGTGATCAATGGCTACCTCGAAACAGGGCCGCCGGCCGAACGGCCAGACTGTCTGTTTGCTGGCGTCTACGTGCCGTGGGGTTGGCATTATTTTGGTTTGCTCTCATGGCTCGGCGCCACGCGATTTCCCATGGTCGGCGCCCGCGATCCGGTCACGCTCGGCCGGCTCAAACGACGGGGAGTCGCCGCGGATATCGTGGGCTGCGCGACCCTTACCCTTGGGCGCTATCGCGGGCCTCGTCGCGGCGTGTACGCGGTCGATTTCCCCGACCCATTGCCCGACAAGGGTTTCGTTTCATTGACCCATCGCACGCCCCGGGGAATGACCTGGCCGGAACAATGGCGGCGCGCCGTTGAGTACCTTGCCGCGTATCGGACGGCCGAGCGAGTGTATACGAGCCGTCTGCACGTCGCGATCCCGTGCATCGCATTCGGCACGCCGGTTTGCCTGCACAAGCCGCGGCAGTGGTTCGGGCTCAACTCCACCTACGGCCGATTTTCGTTGTTCGACTCGTTGGGGCTGCCTTATCGCGAATTGGTTGAACTGGACGCGGCCCCACTCAAGGAGCGATATCTTCGGTTCATCCGAACTTCGCTCGGCGTCGAAATCGAAGAACACGAGCCATTGCCGCCCATTGTCGCGGACGGCATTTGAGAGCGCGCGCCGCCAATCATCATGCGCCGCCGCTCTGCTTGAGCAGATTCCCGAAATCCACTTTTTATTTGTGGGTGAAGGGGCTGAGAAGCAGCGCCTGGAACGAATCGCGAAGGACCGTTCGCTGCGCAATGTTACTTTTCTCAATGAGCAACCACGTGACGAGCTACTGAGCTTCTATCGCGCGAGTAATGTTGGACTTGTGCCGCTACGCCGTCTCCCGATTTTCACCAAGGTTCTGCCCTCGAAGTTATTTGAACTGATGG
>DAIOGM010000166.1:0-11251 GCA_036745215.1 Gemmataceae bacterium | reverse complement strand
AAAAAGGGGTGATTGAAGCCGTAATTCGCAGGCTGGAACGCTCAGATTGCATTCGTGAATAACGAAAAGCAGCAAATCAACACGATCGCCAATCGACCCAGGTAGCGTTCTTCATGCCACAAATCGCCGATTCGTCGCAGGCCGACCAGGAGCAACGGCAACGCAGGCACGATCAAGCGCGGCCCGAAACAGTGGCCGCCGTGCCACTCCGGCCACAAGGCGATGACCAGGAAATAGAAACAGAAACCAACATATACAGGAAGTTCTTTTGAGTTCACGGCACTCAAGCGAAAAGTGGCCAACGACAGGAGAACCACCGGTGCGAAAAAGATCACTCCCTTGTAGGGCGAACACAACAAGCCCACACTCCCCGCCAGGATGCTGCCTGAGGTGAAGGGCATGGCCATCTGGCTCGATTCTCCCGACATGGACCGATTCACCAGCAATTGAACACCGATTGCCAAACCGGCCGGCAGCAAGAGGAGAGATGTTCTCAGCACGCCCGCATGGACGAGACCGTAAATCGCCAGCGGAATCATCAGCAAGAGAATCGGTCCCTTGAGGAGCAGGCCAATGCCGATAAAAACGCCCGCGAGGAAGTAGCGGCTTTTTGCGATGGCGAAATAACATGCGGCGACGCCAAACAACAGCAAGTACGGCTCCGTGAACAAGCTTCGACCATAATGCCACGCCGGCGTGCCGAGGAAGGCGAGCATGGTCGCGATGTTCGCATGAAGGTTGGATGTTCCCAGCGACTTCAAAAAAACATTGAACAGGAACATCGCCAACACGGTTGCCATTCCGGAGCAAAGCAGCGCGATCGGCTCAACCCACGCGGTCCCTCGAAACGCGATCACGAACGGCGCCAGTAAGAACGCCAGGCCCGGCGGGTGAGCGCTGTATTCCGGAGCGTCGCCAAGATCGACGTCGCTGGACTGACGCCCGGGAACAAGGACATTTCGCTCGTTCCATCGCCACTTGTCCGTCGAGCGAAAATAAAGATCGGACCACTTGTGCTTTTTTCCGCCGACGTAGAACACCGAATGGTGATCGAGCGGGCGACGCGAATGGCGCCGGCCCGCTTGATCGGAACCCGCGTGCGACGATTCATAGTTGTTCCGCAAATCCAGGTCGCCGTCGTTGATGACGCTGTTGAGCAGGATCAAGTAATGCGGCTCATCCCCGGACGTGACACTCGGCAAGGCGAGCTTGAAACGATGCGTTTCTGGATCCTCGGACCAAACCAGCGGCAAAAGAAGCAGGGCCGCGATGACGAGAAGAAACCAATTGGACCCAACGAGGCCAATCGCCTTTTCTTCGATGCTCGCCGGCCGATCTTCTTCGCCGATGACAATGACATCATCCATCCGTTGGTTGCTCCTGTTCGAAGCGAACGCCATCATACGAAGAGCATGTGATTTTTTGTCGGCGACAAAGTAGTCATCACGCTCCGCGTGATGAAGTTGGGCAAAATTCACGGACGACTACATTCGTCTGCGAGCAAGCCGAACGCCATCACGCGGAGCGTGATGACTACATTGCCTTTTCGTGACTTTCGGGAACGAGAACGGCCTTGGCGCAATGAGGGCATTTGATCTTTTTTCCAATCAATTCCACATTCACTTTGAGTTTTTTCCCGCACTCGGCACATGGAAACGAATGCATCGGTGTCGGCGTCGGCGCCTCGTTATTGACGTCCGGCCTGCTGCCGTGGCGAATCAAGAAACGAAGGCAAAGTCCCGCGGCGATCGCCAACACCAGTACCGCCACCCCCACGAACAAACCGATCGCCGGCCATCCTTCCGTCTCGGTCGGTTCGCCACTGGTGATTCGCAAATCGAGGACACGAACATCGACCAGGCGCGGCTCACTGCCCGTGGTGACTTTGACGGTGATATCCTTGAGATCCGCGGTCCCAAACTCACCCTCGTGGATTTTCTGAAAATCGCCGTCGGCGCCCGGCGCCCACAGGTAGAACAATTGGCTTCCTTTCCGCACGAGACGAAGCCTTACGAATTTTTCCGTACATCGCTGGTCTCCGCCATCGTACCTCGGTTCGCCGCCGGCAATCACGAATTTGCGGTCCCACATGATCAGGTCTTTGCCCTCGGCCCGCATCAAGCGACCGACATTCGTTCCCTCGCCCGGCGGATCGACCTTTTCCACATACAAGGTCACGCCGACGCCAATGCTGCCGGCCGACGCGGGCGATTCCGCCTGAAGAATTTCCACCGTCGTCGTGATTTCAAAATCGCCCTGCAAGCCGAACTTGGTTCGAAGGGTGACCGGCGTAAGGCTCTTTCGATCTTTGGGCAGCGTGATGCGAAATCCCGCCGCTTCCGATTTGACGAATTGGTCCGCTTCCTTGCCCGCCAACTCCAGTTCCTTCGGCGGAGGTGTGCCGCGAAAGTCGAAATAATAATCGTCGCCGGCTTTCGCGCGGCCGGAGGCAATCAGCAACAAACCAGCCAACACCATGAGGAAGCGATGCGCCGAAACCACGGCGGCTTCTTGGCGCTCAACGGGTGAGAACGCCGAATTACCCATCGTCGCTACCTCATCGATGAATGGAACGGGTCACGGGACGTATCAAAGCGGCTCGTGAGACAACAATGAATCGCGTATATCCGCTGCAAAACCAGGTGAATATCCTTCTAAAACGAACTCAAGAAGCCATTTTTTGAGGGCATGCAACATTTTGATGTGTGTTTATTCTATGACTGATATTGATCGTATCAATCTAGAAAACGGCTAATGCGGGAAACGACGATCACGGCCCGCGCGTTTTGGGCGCCGGTAGAACGGCGTCCTTGGGCGGCGGCGGTCCGAAGCCCGGACTTGGACCGGGCGAGCTGTGCAAGAAGATCGGCGTTCTGCTTAAGAACGGTTCGCCCGTCATCTCGCGCCATTGCCTGGCTTGTTCGATCGTCAGAACGTCGGTGATTTGCTTCATCAAGTTGGCGCGGCGTTCTTCGAACGCCTTCCACGAAAATCCCTTGGGCGCTCCAGGGCTTCGATCAAGCTCGCGCTTCTCAAGATAAAGGCTGCCTTCGAAGCCGCGAATCTGTTTGCGTTGATCGACGGTCAGCTTCAGGGCGGCGATGACGCGCGAATCGTGGAACGCGCCAGGTCCCTGGCATTGCAGCGCGATCTGCCGCAGCCGGACGATCTGGATCTCCGTCAGCAATTCGGCGATGGCGGACTCATTCGCGCGCGCCATTTCGACGAAGTGCTTTTGACGTTCGTCGCCGGCGAGCCTGTGAAACGCGCGCGACGACTCTTGATGCTGTTTTTCAAGCGCCTGCACGCGCTGCACCAGCTGGGAGCGTTCGTCGCCGTGCAGCTTGAGGTCGTCCAGCACGTCGTGGTTTTTCAACAGGTAGAGATGGCCAGCGCCCTGGATCACGGCCAGGTCATTGAGAATGCGTTTGACGTGATCGCGCGTGCCCGTCAAATCGGCCTGCGCATCCGGATCGCCCTGGCGCAGCTCGATCAGCTCCTGATAATAAGCGAGCGCCGACTCCAGGACCTGGCGGCGCAGATTCATCAGGGCCGGGTTGTCGGCCATCTCGACTTCCGCAAGTTCAATCATCTGATCCGCGGAACGCCGCGCCAGCTTGAAGCGCTGTTCCGCTTCCTCCGCCCGCTTGGTTTCGCGTTCGAGGCTGCGCGCGACCACGACGGTGCTGGCGGCGAACCCGACGGCGCCGAAGAAGAGCACGACCAGTGTGGCCGCCACAACGGACGGATGCCGCCGCGACCACTTGCGGACGCGTTCGATCGCGCCAGGCCGTTTCGCGTGAATCGGCTTGTCATCGAGAAATCGTTGCAGATCGTCCGCCATCTCCTTGGCCGACGCATAGCGATCCGCCGGGTTCTTGCTGACCGCCTTGAGGATGATCGTCTCCAGCTCGATCGGAATCGCGGGCTCGACGGCGCGCGGCGCCCGCGGTTCATCGTGCAAGATCTGGCGCAACAGTTCCTGTTGATTCTGTCCGATGAAGATGGGCTGCGTGGTCGCCAATTCATACAGCGTCGCGCCGAGCGAATACACGTCGGTGCGATGATCGAGGATCACGCGCTGGCCGGACGCCTGCTCGGGACTCATGTAACGCAAGGTGCCGAGGACGTCGCCGGTCTTGGTAAGACTCGCGTCGGCGTGAAACTGGGCGAGGCCGAAGTCGGTGATCCAGAGCCGGCCTTGCGCGTCCGCGAGCAGGTTGGCCGGCTTGATGTCGCGATGCACGATGCCGTATTGATGCGCATGCTCGAGGCCGTCCGCCGCCTGCTTGATGAGCCGCGCCGCCGAGCAAAAGAAATCGCCCCGCCTCGTGGACCGTTGCGTCGCGAGCGAATCCGCGAACGGCGATGGCGTGCTGTCTCGCGACAACTCCAACGATTCGTCCTCAATGACGCCTGCCAGGTCCTGAGCACTGACTCCTGACCGCTGACTCCTGACCGCTTGCGCCTTGTCCTGCAATTGCCGGATCAGTTCCGCCAACGTTTGCCCTTCGATGAGCTGCATCGCGTAGTAATGGACGCCGCGCTCGCAGCCGACGGCGTAGACGGGCACGATATTGGTGTGATGCAACAGCGCCGCAGCGCGGGCTTCGTTTTGAAAGCGCTGGAGATTCTTGGCATCGAGCGTCACGGCGAACGGCAACACCTTCAAGGCGACGCGTCGGCCGAGCGAGAGCTGGATTGCCTCATAGACGACACCCATGCCGCCGCGGCCGATCTCGCGCACGATCTTGAAATCGCCGAGCGGATTCGCGTCAAGCGCTTCTTCGCTCGGCGCCGTCGCCGGACGCGCCGTGCCCCGGTGCAGCAAATCCAGACCGTCCAGACATTGGGCAAGCGCATCGGCCAAATCCGGATAGCGGCGCAAGAGTTCGCGCCGATCGGGCTGCCGGCCGGCTTCCAGTTGCGCCTGATATTCCTTGGCCGCCTCCATGACACGCGGATCGTCCAGCACTTCGGGGCGACGGAAGGCCGCCGTGTCGGTCGCGTGTCGATCGTCGTTCGCGTTCATGCCGGCTCTCCGAAAACTTGCTTCAACTTGGCCAACCCGCGCAGCCAAAGTTTCTCGACGCTATCCTGCGTCTTGCCCATGCGCCGCGCCACTTCGGGAAACGTCAAGCCTTCCAGATGCCGCAGGAAGATCACGTCACGATAATCTTCCGGCAACTTCTGCAGCGCGTCTGCTAATAACACCGCTTGCTCGCGATGGACCGCTTGTTCGCTCGGCGACGCCAGCGACGCCGCCAGCTCCTGGCCCAGCATGCGCGAGGAGTTGTCCAGCTCGGCGGCCAGTTCTTGCTCGAGGCGAACGTTGCGTCCTTGCGTGCCGAAATAGTGCCGCACGAGATTGGCGACGCGCGCCGCCAGGATTTGCCGCAACCAGTAAGCGAATTGCGGCTCATCGTTGCCCTGGAAACGCGCGAAATGGCGATGGGCCTCCAGGAAGGTTTCCTGCACGAGGTCGGACGGGTCCACCTTGCCTTGCAGCCGGCGGCCGATCTCGATGCGGGCCAATAGCCGCAAGTAGTTTCGATAGACTTCGAGCAACGCTCCGAGCGCAGCGTCTCCGCCGATGCGCGCCTGGGCGATGATGGTTTCCGGGTTCTCCATGGGGAGCACCTTGGTCTATAATGAATAGTAACGCGAAAACACGTGAAACCGCCGCCGATTTGGCAGGCGACTTGAGCATCGCACATCAATCGTACCCATTGTTCGTTTCAAAACCAACCGTGTGCGTTTCAAAATTCGAGGCATGCTTTTCAAAAAATACTCGGTTGTTTTCAAAATCAGAGCCGTTCTTTTCAAAATGGCGCTCGTTCTTTTCAAAAAAGGACCGGTTCGTTTCACGAAACACGCCTTGGATTTCAGCAAAACGGCCCATCATTTCGGGAAAACAGGCCATCGTTTCACGACCAACCTTGCATGCATTTCACCAAACAGGGGTTCGTTTCACAAAACGGGCGTTCGTTTCACGAAGACAGGGGGGTGCATGAGACGATGAGACGATGAAATGATGACCTGAACGATTGACGCAGCAATGTCAACCGCTTAAGCTTTGCACGTGCATCCCTCATCCGCGTCCAAGGAACGAGAAGGAAACTCCATGACCGGCCGCGACATTATCAAGAACCTGCACGAAGGCCGCCGCGTCTTCAGCTCGGCCGTGGTGAACACGTCGCCGCTGTGGCCCAATTTGGTCAAGCAAGCGGGTCTCGATTTCGTGTTCGTCGATACCGAGCACACGCCGATCGACCGCGACACGCTGGCCTGGATTTGCCAGACGTATCAGGCGATGAGCCTGCCGCCGGTCGTGCGCCTGCCATGCAACGATCCGTTCGAAGCCTGCAAGGCGCTCGACGCGGGCGCCGGCGGCGTCATCGGTCCGTACGTCGAGTCGGCGGAACAAGTTCGCGGCCTGGTCGGCGCCGTCAAATGGCGTCCGCTCAAGGGCCGCCGGCTCGACGAGGCGCTTCGCGACGTGAAGACGCTGGAGCCGGAGCTGCGCGATTATCTCGAAAAGCGCAACGGCGACAAGATTCTGATCATCAACATCGAAAGCGTGCCGGCCATCCAGAATCTGCACGACATCTGCTCCGTCCCCGGCCTCGACGCGGTCTTGATCGGCCCGCACGATCTGTCGTGCAGCCTCGGCATTCCCGAGCAATACGCCCATCCGCGTTTTGATGAAGCCGTCCGCACCATCTTTCGCACCGCCCGCGAGCACCAGGTCGGCGCCGGCATCCACTATTGGCTCGGCCTCGACCAGGAAATCGCCTGGTCCAAGGCCGGCGGCAATCTCGTCATGCACGCGTCCGATGTCGCAGTTTATAGCCGCACGCTCAAGAGTGATATGGAGCAATTGCGCAAGGCGCTCGAATCATGATCACCATCCACACCTGGAACGCCGCGAGCAAGACGCTCACCGCCGTCAACGCGGAGGAGTTGCTGCGCCACAAGCACGACTTGATCGCAGAAAACAACATTGCTTGGATCGACCTGTGCAATCCGACCGAGGCGGAGGAACAACTCGTCCTGCAGCAGTTCTTTTCCATCCACGCTCTTTCGCTGGAAGACATCACGCGCCTGCGCCGCGAGCCGCACGCGCTGCCGCACTTGCCCAAGGTGGAAGAGTTTCCCGATTATCTCTTTGTCGTCGTCAATCCATTGACACCAGAAATCCAGCGCCATCTCGGCGAGCGCAACAGCGCCGGCCCCGCGTTGACGCAGCTCAGCGCCGTGATGACGCACAATCTGCTGATTACGCATCACTACACTCCCCTTGGCTGCATCGATTTTGCGCAGGCGTACATCAATCGACATGCGGCCCAGGTCGAGCGCGGCCCGGACTTCATCTTTCACCTCATCCTGGATCACACCGTCGATGAGTTCGTGCCCGTCCTCGATGCGCTCGAGGAAACGCTCGATGGTCTCGAAACCGCGATCATCAAGCACCCGCGCCAACCCGTGTATCTGCGGCTGCTTCGCCTCAAGCGCGTGATCATTGTCCTGCGCAAAACTCTGATTGCGGAACGCGAAGTGCTCGTCCGCCTGGCCCGCGGCGAGTTCTCGCTCGTCGATCCGCGCGAGACCGTCTATTATCGAAACGTTTACGACCACCTGGTGCGCTTCACGGAGCTGATCGAGAGTTCGCGCGAAATGGTCAGCGATCTGATGCAGACGTTCCTGTCCGCGCAGGCGAACCATCTCAATCAGATCATGAAAGTGTTGACGATGATCTCGACCATCGTTTTGCCGATGACGCTCGTCGCCGGCGTGTACGGCATGAACTTCGATTGGCTGGTCCCCGACACGAAAAATGACGCGGGCTTTTTCATCGCGATGGGGATGATGCTCGCAAGCGGACTGGTGTCCGTGGCGTTCTTCTGGTGGAAACGCTGGCTCTGATTTCGTGGGATAGGATTCCGATCCTGTCGCATTGATCGACAGGATCGGAATCCTATCCCACGAAAATCGCGCTGGCGTTTTCCGCCTGATTAGGTAAAATACTCATCCTGCCTGCTATCTTGCCGTGTTCGATCCCGCCGTGGAGATTGCATCGATGATTCGTGGCTTCGCCGTTCTCGCATTCCTCGTTTTTACGACTGCCGTTCACGCCGAAGATTGGCCCGCCTGGCGCGGTCCGCGCCTCGACGGCAGTTCAATTGAGAAAAACCTGCCGACGAAATGGAGCGACACCGAAAACGTCGCGTGGAAGGCCGCGATTCCCGGCGTCGGCCATTCGTCGCCGATCGTTTGCGGCGATCGCGTCTTCGTGACGACGTGCCAGCTCAAAGATCAAAAACGCATGTTAATGTGCCTGGATCGCAAGGACGGCAAACTGCTCTGGGAGCGCGAGGTCGCCTTCTCGCCGCTGGAAAAGAAACATCCCCTCAACAGCCATTCGAGTTCGACGCCCGCGACCGATGGCAAATACGTGTATGTGACGTTCCTTCGCCTGCGCGACAAGACGCCCGACGACGGCCCGCCGATTATGCCGCGCGTCAAGAGCCCGATCAAGCCGGAGTGGATTCCAGAGATGGTCGTCGCCGCTTACGATTTCAATGGCGACAAGGTCTGGGAAAAGACGCCGGGCCGATTCTATTCGCAGCACGGCTATTGCAGCTCGCCGATTCTCTACAAGGACAAGGTCATCATCAACGGCGACCAGGACGCCCTCGCTTACATCGTCGCGCTCGACAAGACGACCGGCGCCGAAAAATGGCGGATCGGCCGCCCCGGTTGCATGCGCTCCTATTGCGTGCCGCTGATTGCCGACGCCGGCGGTAAAACACAGATGGTGCTCACCGGCAACCTCGGCATTCACAGCTACAACCCCGACGACGGCTCGCCCATCTGGAACATCAAGGGTCCCACCGAGCAGTACGTCGCGTCGCTCGTTTACGGCGACGGCCTCTTCTTCATGACCGCCGGCTTCCCCGATTTCCACAACCTCGCGATTCGCCCCGACGGCAAAGGCGACATCACCAATTCGCACATCGTCTGGCACGAAAGCAAAACCAAGGCGATCAATGCATCCTACGTGCCGTCGCCGATCGCGGTCGGCAAGTTCTTCTACATGATCTCCGACAAGGGTTATCTGTCGTGCTTCCACGCCAAGACGGGCGAGCGTACGTTCATTGAAAAGCTCGGCAATCACCACAGCGCGTCGCCGGTTTACGCGGACGGTCACGTCTATCTTAGCGACGACTTCGGCGTCACGTACGTGCTCAAAGGCGACGGTCAGTTCAATGTCGTGAGCCGCAACGATTTGAAGGACGAATGCTATGCGTCGCCGGCGGTGTCGCAAGGTCAGTTGTTTATTCGCACATTGAATTCGCTCTATTGCATCGGCAAGAAGTGACCAAACAAGCCCAAGGGTAAGAGAAGCGAACCCTTGGGATCGCCTCACGCTTGCGGTTTCTTGTCAATATTCATCCACTCATGCCGCGTTCGCCGCGCTTGAATCAATTCCGCGCCGAAGAAGAGGATTTGCGACGAGTAATAAACCCACATCATGAACACGACAATCGACCCCGCGGCGCCGTACATCGACTCCGTTCCGGAATACACGATGTAATAGCTCAACACCAACTTGCCCAGCGTGAACAGCACCGCCGCGATCAGCGAGCCATAAATCACGTAGCCCCATCCAACTCGGCCGCCGGACAAAATTCGATAGACCGTGGCGAACAGCACCGTCAAGAACACAAAGGACATACCCATTTCAATCCATTGCAGCCCCACTTCTTCGGGGACCTCCGCTTCTTGCATGAACCGCAACAGGACCGGCACGGCGAGACTGGCTGCCAGAGTGCACATGATCAAGATTGCGAAGACGAACACCATAATCACCGCCAGCGTGTAATCCCACAGCATGCCGAGCCAGGAATTGTCGTGCGGCGGTTCGAGTTTCCAGATCATGCACAACGAATTGCGCATGTGCAGAAACGCGCCGAGCGCCGTGACCACCAGAATGGCGATGCTCAAGGTCGGCGTCCACGCGGTCTCGGTCGGCTGGGCCGCGGTTTCGACGAGCTTTTCGACGAATTTTGCCACCGTCGGCCCGGTGATTTGCTCGACCGACTTGTGCACTCGTTGTTCGGCCGCGTCTTCGCCGAAGATCGCGCCGGAGGTGTGAATGGCGATGAGCATCAAGGGAGGGACAGAGAAGATCGTGTAATACGCGAGCGCCGCACCAAGACGCGCGCCGCCGTTCTCGCTCCACTTGACGCAGGCCCGATAGACGATGCGAAAGCTGGTGATGAAGAACATTGGCTTGGTCCCGTCGTGCAAGCGTCCCGCTTGCACCAATTCACATCAAAGTGCAAGCGAGACGCTTGCACTACGGCCGGCTGGGAAGCCACTGCACGGCGTCTGCGATGACGTAGCCGTTGGCGCCGTCGTTGCGCACTTCGACATGTCCGGCTCTGCCCGCGTCGAACTGGAACACGCCGAGGCGCAGGCCCTTGCCGTCGTGGCCGGCCCTCTGATTGACGCGCACCGACTTCTCGCCGTCGGCGCTCTTGATGACGATGAGCGCATTATTGGCGCGATTGGTGTGCGGCGCGTAGAACAAACGCACCTCGTATTGCCCGGCCTTCAGAATATCTGGTGTGAAGCGGACCTTGCGTTTGCCCTGCTCCTCGTTGTTGTCGTGCAGGTAGCCGTCCGCGACAAAGGGGCCAGCCGAGGCGGAACGCGTCCAGGCGCCGGTCGTTTCCGCCTTGTCGTCATCGACGACGATGCCGCCGAGCTTAGCGGGATCAAGGCTGAGCGCCGCGGCGGCGCCCTTCGAAATACCCTCGGGGGACAGGACCGCTTTCTGCGCCTTGAGCCTGGCCGTCAGCTTTTCGACGGCAATCTTCTGCACGCTCGTGTTTTCGTCGATCGCCTGCGCCGCCGCGACGCCCGTGGCCTGACCCATGATCATGTACACTGGCTCCATGCGGATCGTGCCGTAAGCGACGTGCGACGCGGACATGCACACGACGACGAGCAGGTTCTCGCACTCCTTCGCCTTCGGAATCAAGCTGCGATACGGTATCGCGTACGGCTGCACGCCGACCTGGAAGTCGCCTTCGTTGACGACGAAGCCATCTGGGCCGACAACGCGTTGCACATGATGCGAGTCGGTGTTGTACGAGCCGAGGCCGATCGAATCAGATTTGACTCGGTCGATCATGATGTCCTTCTGCGTCATGAAATATTCGCCGACCATGCGTCGAGCCTC
>DAIOGM010000165.1:0-14305 GCA_036745215.1 Gemmataceae bacterium | reverse complement strand
GGCTACATGCTCTGACCGGCGATCTGCAATCAGCAACGAGCCGTTTGCGTCAATGACAAAAGTAGTCACGATCTGGGAATCCCGCCGTTGGTAGATCCGCCCGTTCATCGGCTGCCTAATCCTTGATGAGCAGGACGTTGACCGCCTTGACGGCGACTCGGACTTTGTCTCCTTCCTTGATGCCCAATTCATCGAGGGAGTCGAGCGTCATCACCGATTCGATTTGTGCGCCGCCTGCGATCTTCACTTTGACCTGGCACATGATCGTGCCCCGCTTGATTTCCGTGACTTCCCCTTCCAGCCGATTGCGTGCGCCAATTTTCATGGTTGTCCTCCGTTGAAGCGGTCGCGGTTGCGCCTGTGGACTTGTGATGCGAAAGAGTATTGGGCGATTGGCTCATTGTATCCCCACGGAGCCACTGGGCGGTCTGGCGTTAGCCCGGCGGGTTATCCGAATACCGTTCTCGTCCGCAATAACGATGGTGGCCGGTGGGACGTTGGGGGCGGCGCTGCCCGTCCTTGCTTTCCCCGCCCGCCAGCATTAACCTGGGGCCATGAACGTTCCGAATCTCAAAGACCAACTCAACCGCGTCGTCAGTGGTTACTGGTTGACGACGGCGCTGAGGGCGGCCATCCAGAATTAGCGGCGCACCAGATCGTTTGTCCGCGCGGCGCCGATCGAGGAACGGCCAACTCCTCCAGGTCCGCCAGTCCCCGCGCCACCCGGCTTGAGTCGGATACGGAGCCGCCAGCAGAAGCATCGACGGTGGTTCAGGGGTCGTAGTTTGATTAAACTGTCAACAGGACGCTTGTGCCACTATGGTTGGTTCTGCTTCGGGAGGAAACACCTATGACTGATCCCACGCCGCCGACCGCCAAGGAATTGAAAAATGCCTTCAAGGCTTTCAAGAAACGCCTCAAGATCACCCAGCTGGACGAGGACTCACAACTGACCCGCCGGCCGACCACGAGCGGCGGGTCCTCGGCGATCGTGGCCATTGTGCCGCCGAACGAGTTCGGGAAAGCCGTCTGGGACGAACTGGTCAAGCAGGGGAAGCTCAAGAAAGCCGGAGGGGGGATGTATGAGTTGGTAGAGTGGTGGACTTTATAGGGCTCCAGCAGAACAAGACCATTGCGGCTAGTGCTAAAATGTCGGGAGGGCGAGGCTCCCGCCGAGCCGCGAAGCCGCTGAATGTTCACGGCTCGGCGGGAGCCTCGCCCTCCCGGCCATCCGAAAATTAAGCTGTGACAGAGCACTAGAGAGGTACTCCCGATGCGACGTATACTGATCTCGATTTTGACGCTCGCAATATTCGTGTCTGCCTCCACGGCCGATCCCGATGGTCGGTCGCCGAAGGACCTGTTCGGCCAGCTACGTCCGCATGGGCCGATCGTGGAGAAGGCGTTCGTCGGGCTGTTCAGCGGGCGGACGGAACTGCATTTCGGCCAGCCGATGATCGTGGAGTTGTTTGCGATGCCCGCCACGTCAAAGGGGCCCTACGTTCATCCTCGTCTCGATCATTCGCCCAACGTGAGACTGGAATTGAACGACGACGCCAGCAAGCCCGTCCCCTTCGCGATGGAGTGGCGCGGCAGCAGCAGCGGCGTTACCGGTGAGTTCATCTGGTTTCGCCTGACGCCGACGAAACCGCACGCGATCGGCTGGCACTGGAAGCCCGGCGCCTACCTGTTGACCGCCACCGTCACCAACGCGAACGAGCCGACCAATCCGATTACGCTGCCCGGTACGTTGCGTTCCAACTCGCTCAAGTTCGTCGTTCGTCCGGCGAATGCCGCCAAGGAAGCCGCCGACCCGAAGCGCGAACTCGATGCCCCACAAGGTTTTGGCGGCGACGCCAATCACTTCTGGTTGCATGTCGCCGGATTGGACGAAGCATCGCAGGAACGCATCCGGAAGAAGTCCAAGTTCACCGAAGAGTACTGGGCCATCCACGTCGCGCAAGTGGGCGCCGTCACGGCGCCGCAAGATCGGAAGTTGACGCCGGAGGAAACAGCGAAGCTGCGCGCGGATTTGGGCCACAAAAGTCCGGGGGTCCGCATGCGCGCCGTGCGGAGTGTCGCGCCCGAGGCGACCAAGGAGGTAGTCGCAGCATTACTGGAACGGCTCACCGACCGCTATGAGGAGTATGTCTTCGGACCGGGTGATCCCTATCCGGTGTATCCGATCCGCACCGAGGCCGGCGCCACGCTCGTTCGCCTCGGCCGCGCGACCGTTCCGGACCTGGTTCGCTTCGCAAAGGACAAGAAGAACGGAACGAATGGCGCCGAATGCGTGCGCTTGATCGGGAAAATCGGCCATCATCCCGACGCGGACAAATGGTTTCTCGAACTGCTCGACGGGGACGTGGACGACCTGCACTACGCCGTGCAAGAAGCCGCCGCCGCCTGGGGGAAGGATGGGGCAGGGCTGTCGCGGCAGATCGTGATGCGGCCAAAGATTCGCAAGGAAATCCACCGCGATGCGGTCGCGGCCTTCGGCGCGTCCGGCGATTTGAAGAAGGACGGCCCGCTGCTTCGGCCGCTCTTGACATCGGCGAACTGGGAAATGCAGTGGGCGAGTGTGACTTCCCTGGCGAAGCTTGGCGATAAAGACTCCTTGCCGGCCTTCGAGAAGATCGCTCGCGATTCGGCCATCGATCAGAACGCTCGTTATGCGGCCGTCGATGCGGTGCTCCGCTTCGCCGACATGAAGGCGGCCGACCAGTTGCTCCTTGACTTGGCCGCTCGGCCGAACGATCGATTGCGAGCGTTCGCCCTACTGCGAGCCGGCAGCCGGAAGCTCATGGCCGCCCTTCCCACGGCGCTCGCCGCCCTCGACGATCCGGACTGGTACACTCGCGTGATGGCCGACTACGCTCTACGCGGCCTGTCGGGCGATCGCGCGGGAGTGGGGTACGACCCGGAAAGGCCGGATTCGAAGCGGTGGCGCGAGTTCTGGGCGAAGAAGGAGTAATGCACTCGATCTTCGCAATCGAAACTTATTGCCTGCAGTATGCAAGGAAACTCAGGTTTTTCAGAATCTCAATTATCAGGGATGCCCCGATTTCGACGCCAATTTTGCGATGTTGCCATCAGGGCGCCGCTTTTGGTGATAGGGTACAACGGGGCCCGATTTTGAAGGTGCGTTATGGTTCTCTGGTGTAGAGCATGCGGCACGCTCATGGGAGTGCACGAACCGTATTGCGATCGGCACGCCGATCGGAACGGCCTTTGTGCCCGATGCGCGGAACAAGAAATGCTTTTGATTTTGGACGACTCGGAACCAAAGAAAAAAAGCACATCCAATACAGCAGTCAGTGACGCGATGTTGACCGCACATTTTTCGGGTCCACATATCCAGCCAGAAAATGTCGCCGCGCCGAAAGGCGACATCTGATCGATGTTCTTCAAATCTCACGTCGGTCCAATGCAGCATTAACGGTCTACCGGAATGACACCGACTTCATCGGTTGCTCGTTGACCTCCAGGTGGAACACATCGGGACGGGCGTAGTGGCCGACGACATCGAAGTCGAATTTCGCCCGGGCCAGATCGGCCAGGTCGAGTTCGGCGCTCACGATGCACTCCTCGCCGTATATCGGCCCAGCCAACAACTGTCCCAACGGCCCGATGATGCAACTTCCGCCTCGGATGAGCGTTTGCTGCGTGGCCGGGAACCGATCCGTTGGATAATCCCTCGGCAGGTCGTTGCGCCGAAGCACCTGACAAGACGACAATACGAAACAACGGCCTTCGAGGGCGATATGCGTCACGGTAGGAATCCAGGTGTCTCGATCATCGACCGTGATGGCACAGTATAGCTCGATCCCTTTCGCATACATCGCCGTGCGCAAAAGCGGCATGTAATTCTCCCAGCAGATGACCGTGCCGATCTTGCCGAGATTCGTGGAGATCACCGGTAAGGTGGACCCGTCGCCTGTACTCCAGATCACACGCTCCATCGCTGTGGGCATCAGCTTCCGATGTTTGGCGAGCAATCGGCCATCGGGCGCATAGATCAGGGCCGTGCAAAAGAGCGTGCCACCGTCTCTTTCAATCACGCCAACGACCAGATGGACGGCGTTGTCTTTGGCAACGGCGCCTATGAATTCCGTGGAGGCTCCTGGCACTTCAATGGCGCTCTCGAATAGACGGCGGTATTCATCACGTCCTGGCGTCGAGCGAATGCCAACGCTGACGCCGAAGTCGTGTCCCTTCGGATAACCAGCGATGAACGCTTCGGGGAAAACAACGAGTCCGGCGCCCTGTTTGGCGGCGTCCGCGGTAAAGTCGGCGAGTTTCTGAAGGGACCGCTGAGTATCGAACATCACGGGCGCAGCCTGAATAACGGCGACCCGCACTCGGGATGATGGCGTGTTTTCCATTGAATGACTCGGGGCGGTTTGCGGGACGGAAGGAGCGATGCTATTGTAGGCGGTATGCGTCATCCCACCGCCGAATCGCCGGCGCGCAGGACGTTCGCTCGTTGACAGGAAGCGGGCAGCAAGTGAGAATGTTTCGTGGCGGCAATCGGTCTGCCTGGCGACGGGCCACTCATGTGCATTGGAGTCGATGTTGTTTCGACGCCACTTCCGAACTTGGTTGTCCAGCGTCATCGGTCTGGCATTACTGACGGCGCTCGGGTTTGCGCTGGACGCGTTCTTGCCGCCGCAGCCGCGTTTCGTCTTGCGTGGCGACGATGCGGAAGGAATCGCGCCGGGCGTCCTGTCGGCGGACGGCGAAATCCTCGTCACGGGCACCATGGTTCGTGACGCCACGGGAGAGGGCGCGTGCGTTTCCCTGAAAACGTGGGACGCATTCGATGGCGCGCCGCGCGGCGAGTTCTTTCGCGGTCTCGTCGGCGCCGGCGAAATCTCCGACGCGGGCGGAGTCCTGGGATTGCCGAGCGATCCCGACGAACGCGGCTTCCGGATGCCGTATCTGAAGTATTCGCGCGATCGGCGTTATTGTGCCATGCTTCATCGCGAGGGGCTGGCGCTCGCGGACTTTCAGCAAGGTCGAGAGTGGCCGACCGTCATCAAGCTGAAGGTTGTGGAATTCGCCGGCCGCGAATCGGCTCACCTCTATCGGCTTTTGCAACAAACGATCGACACGACGAAGCTGCAAGAAAAAATGAAGCTGAAGGACGCACTTCTGCTTTTGCAGGACGCGCTGGGCGACAAATTGCCAATCCTGGTGGATCGGGCGGCATTCATTTCAGACAAAGCCCAGTCCGTGCCCGATCCATTCGAGGACGAAGTTTGCTTGCCGCCCGTGCCGGTGAAAATGAACGCCCATCTGGCACTGCGGCTAATGCTGTCGCAGATCGCTGACGGAAACGCGGAGTTGCTCATTCGCCGCAGTTTCATCGAGATCACGACGCGGAAGATTGCGCACATGCGTGAAGTCTGGCCGCCGGTGTTCTCGCCGCGCGGATCGTTGTTGATTCTGGGGGAACGAGTCAATGACGAAAACAAGCTCCATGTCGTCGAGTGCGCAACCGGGCAAGTCGCCGCCACCTTGCCCGTTCACACGGCCGCGCTCGGTTTTTTCGGATGTACACCGGATGACCAGTTGCTTTACTTTTTCACGAACGACCAGGCCAAGCCGGTGCTCACCGTTTGGGACACTCGAGAACGAAAAGTCGCACGCACGTTCAAGAACGTCGATGTCGCTGAGTTGAATGAACTGGCGCCCAACGGCAAGACGCTTCCGGCCAATAATGACGCGGGCGGCGTGGATTTGCTGGACCTGCGCTCCGGGCGTCGTCGGCCGTTATTCGATAGCAAGCTCAAATACGCGTTGATGTTCTCGCCCGACAGCCGGTCGCTCGTGCGGCGAATGAGTGACAGTGAAATGGAAATCTGGGACGTGGTTGCCGGCAAGCAACGAGGTCGAATTGACGTTGGCATGATGAGGGCGTTTCCTTCCTTGGAATTGGTCATCTCGGCCGATTCCCGCGTCGTGTGTGCCATCACGCACACGGAGCCCCATCTTTCGGCGTGGAGTCTCGAGACGTGCAGACCGCTTTGGCCGCCCACAATTCAGGAGCCTGTTCCCGCGAACCGAGGGGACGCAGGCGTGATCGAAGTGTTTGAATGGACAGGGGGGATAGATCGTTCGCGAACGTTTACGCCGGACCATCGTTTTTTGGTGGCGCGAAAAGCCGACTCGATCGACATCCTCGACCCAGCCACGGGCAACGTGCAGAGCAGTGTGTCCGTCGGCGCAAAGATCCGCCCCATGTGGGGACCCAGCTTCACGCCCGATGGCCGGTGGATGTTGTCGCAATGGGATTACTCGGAACGCAAGCCGTGGTTCGGCGAAGAATGGCTCGCCAGGTGGTTGCCGTTGCCGAAATCCTCGAGCTGTATCGTTGTTTCGGAGATCGACACCGGCAAAATCCAAATCCGTGTGGAAGATCGCCAAATGCCGACGGACGCGAACCTTTCTGACGACGGCAGGGTTCTGCTCACGTCCTTTGCGGACGAGCACGCCGAGAACATCTCGTGCTGGGATTTGCCGGGGCGTCCTTCGCGCTACTGGTCGATTGGCGTGCCGATGTGCTTGGGTTGTTGCGCCGTGCCGATCGGGTGGTGGGTGCGCAAGCGAAACGCGCCCCGGCTGGTTTCGCCCAATCCAAATCCAACGCCTGCGACGAGCGGCGACGCCTCCCGCGCGACATAATAAGCTGGCATCGTCGTGAAGTTGCACCTGTCATTGCAACCCCGCCGACCTTGCCCATCCTTTGGGAGTTGAGGATTGAGTTGCATCGCATGTCGTAGCGTTGCACGAGACCGGGCCGGCCGCCGCGCGATGTCATTTTCTTGTTGCGTTAGAAAAGCGAGCGGATACGATTCGATCGCCCAATGGAAAAGTGAGCGGATACGATTCGATCGTCCCATTCAATCATTGCCCATTTGCTTCAATTGACGTGTTCTCTTCTCTGCGTGATCCGCCCCGCGCGGGTTGCGCCAGGCTTCCTTCTTTAATGGAGATGCTCTCATGACGCTGTCAGCACTCGTCCGCGCATGGAAAAACCGCTTCGCCGCCACGCCCACCACGAAGGACCGCGACCCGGCCGGGCGACCGTTGTCCGCCGAGCTGGTCACCGGCCCCGCTCACGGCAACTTGACGCTGAATGCCGACGGTTCCTTTTGCTACACGCCTCATCGTGATTTCAATGGCAGCGATCGCTTTACGTACCGAGCCACGAATGGTCTCAACGCATCCGATGCGACCGAGGTGACCATCACGGTGAGCGAGCGCGGCCCTGAGATTGCTAACGAAATCACGCCAGTTTTGACTCGCCGCACGCACGGCGACATCCGCACAACGACCCCGCCGCCGGCGGCGGCGCCAGCGACGGTGGCCGCCAATCCGGATCCGGTTCCTGTTGTTGCGCGCGATCCGGCCGCTGCATTGATATCCCAATAAAATCCTCGAGACCCAAGAGAATATCGGTGCAAAAACAGAATCACGAAAGCACGAATGATCGAAATCACGAAATAGGCAACGAAGCGCGTTCCAAACCATTGTTGATGCTGTTTCGTCATTTCATTCTTTCGTGCTTTCGTGATTCGATTTGGGTTGCGGGCGCGACCCACGCTGCGGGCGATGCGCGAATTCGGTTACGTCGCTCGCAAGGGTGATCCGGCGGTATTGGTGGAGCAAAGATGAAAAGGGATGCAAAGTCGGCCGAGATTTCCGAGTGCGGCAAGTTCCGCTGGTGGCTGCGTCGCGAGTGGGACGCTGATTTGCCTGCGGGAACGCCCTAATCCAGCACGCTGCGTTTGATCTCCGCGATCTTGCGCACCGTCAGCCAGCCGCGCAACTGGTAGCCGCTCTTGTTTAGATTCTCGGCGGTCGGTTCCGCGGCGGGATTACCGCCTTTTTGGCTCGCAGTCAGGTGAATGCGATCCATGAGGTTGCCGAACCAATCGTCCGGCCGGCGGTTAAGGATTTCGCGCTCCAGGTCGATGACGGGCGTGCCGCGCTCCTTCGCCAGGGCGCGCAGGGCTTCGTTGAATTGCCTGGTGCGTTCGAGCTGGGCTTTGAAGGGCGGGATCGTGTTGAGCACGGGAATGGCGCCGCGGCCCAGGATGAGATCGAGCGCCTTGGCCATGTTCTTGCGATAGTCGCCCTCCGCGACGCCGTCCTCGACGTCGTAGATGCCGCACTCGATCGTGACCATGCGCGGCTGATAGTCGTCGAGCATCTTCTCGAGCGTGGGCAAGCCTCGCTTACCGCCGGTGAGCAGCATCGCCGACTTGAGGCCGCTCTCCGCGGTGTAGGCGCGGTAGTTGACGAGTTCCGTGCGGCACAGCCACCAGCCGTCGCGCTTGTCCTTGGTCTCGGTGTGCATCCATTTGAGGATGGCAACGTCGTCGGTCGTCTTGCCCTTGCCGCTGCGTGCCCAGGTGCCGTACGGATTGGCGATCGTCATCGATCCGCCGACGTGAAGGACGACGCCTTCATTGCCGCGAAACTTGGCGGCGACCTTCCTCATTGGGGCGACGTAGTCCCATCCTTCGTTAGCCGGACGCGCAAGCGACGGTTTTTCCTGAGCGCGAGCCTGTCGCATCGGCGCAACAGCACCCGTCATCAGAATCACCACGAAAAGGCTGGCGGCAGATGCACGACGCATAACATCCTCCAATTGATTGAACCACGGGGGGCACGGGGAGCACGGGGGAATCCCACCCAGGCAGTGACAGAAATCGAAGGCACCACCTCGGTTAGAATCTTTGTTGGCTTTTCCCTGTGACCCCCGTGTTCCCCGTGGTTCACCTCGTCTTGTAGCGGAAGGCCCACACCTGTTTGTCCTGGTGGTTGAAGAGGACGAAGACGTTGTGCTCCGGGTCGTAATCCATCGCGCCGACCCAGGGATTGCCGGGGCCGGTCTTGACCTTCAGGTCGGTCCAGGTGTTGGTGCGGACGTCGTAGGTCCATGTGATGGAATCGTCGCCGCCGCCGTATTGCGTCGCCTTCTTGCCGCTCTGGAGCAACAAGAGCTTGTGGAACGGATCGTACACGAAACCGCCGCCCGGGACTCCCGCGGGTTGTGTCTTGGGGTGCATGTTCTTCCAGAGGTTGCGGGCGGCGTCGTAAGTCCACGTCTCGGCCGGGCGGTCCGGGCGCGGCGTCACGTACAGAACCAGCAGGCCCGTGTCCTGATCGACGGCGGCGGTGGTGTGGTCCTGATCGCGCGGATAATCGCCGGCGGTTTTCTTGTCGAGCCAGGTGTTCGTCTTGACGTCGAAGGCCCAAAAGTCCTTCGTCTTGTGATTGATGTGCGTGAATTTGACGGGCAGGAGTAGGCCGTTCTTCCAGTCGAAAGCATATCGCGTGGCGTAGGTGGCCTTCGGCACGGCGCGGAAGCGATCGGTGGCGAGGTCGTAACTGCAGAAGCGGAAGGCGCCGTCCTTGTTGTAGTAGTCGTAGACGGCCAGGCTCGGTTCAGTGGAGCCGATCGCCGGCCCGAGCCACATCACTTTGCTGATGGGGTCCCAGCAACGGCCCGCGGTGCAGCCGTTGATTAGCCGGCGATCGCCCCAGCCGGCCATCTTCTCGTTGGGGCGACGCTGGTTCAACTCTTCGGTGCCGAGGTCGAACACCGTCAGCTCGTTGTGATAACCGCTGCAACCGCCGTAGCGGAGGAAGAGACGATTGGCGGCGTCGTAGTTCCAGCCCATCTCGCCGAACGCGGAATCGGTCTTGATGCGGATCTTCAAATTGACCCACTGATTGACCGGGAAGTCGGGGCCGAAGCGCGGATTGCGCGGCGGATGCGTCATCACGGGAAGGCCGGCGTCGGCCTGGCGAAACGCGGCGACGACGGCTCGGCTGTCCTTGGCGCCGATTTGTTCCAGGCCGTCCGCTGCTGCGGCACGCACGAGGCGATCGGCGTCCTTGTCGAGCAAGTCGCGCAGGCGTGCGCTGGCTTTCGGTCCGCCGATCTGGCCGAGGAAGAGCGTCGCAGCGTGACGGCGTACGCGGACATGGCTCTGAGTCGCCGTCAGCAGCGCGCCCGCCGCCTCGTTGCTGCTGATGCGCGCCAGCGCTTTCGCGCTGCGGAAGATCGTGGTGGCGTCATCGTCTTTTGCCATCTGGGCGGCGAGCGTGACGACCGCTTCCGGGCCGCCGATGACGCCAAGCGCATCGATCGCCGCGATGTTGCCGCGGCCTGCCCATGCGAGCAGTTCATCGTGCGCTTCCCGGCCGGCTTTTCGCGTCGTCACATAGCAGAGCGTTTGTTCGTTCAAGTACGGCTTGGTAAATGCCAGGAGCGTCGTGCCGTACATGCTCTGCTCGAGGCCGCGCGACATGGTGCCGCGTTCGACCTTGGGGAATAGTTGCTTGAGCTTGGCGACGACCTCCGGGCTGCCGTTCGTCGCCAGATGCATGTGCACGTAAGCGGGAAACCAACCCAGTTGGATCTTGGTGTTGGACAACTCCAGTAGAGCTTCGGCGGCTTCCGGATGATTGGCGCGCGACCACGCGGCCATGGTGCGCACACGCCAGCGCATCTGTTCCCATTCACTGCGTTTGGCCAGGTCGGGAATCTCGGCAAGCATCTTGACGCAAGCACCCTTGATCGCCGCAGAATCCTTGGGCGCCGGCAGCGGCGGATTCTTGCTTTTCGTTTCGGGCAACGTGGGAAAAACCTGCTGCCGCACACGCCGAACGGCGTCGCTGCGATCGTCGGCCGTGCGCGTTTTCGCGTCGTCCGCGGCCTTGCCGTCTTGCCCCAGTATAAGTCGCAGCGCGGCCGCACGTATCGAGGGATAAGGCGAATCGAGCAGCGGCGCAAGGTTCGCCTTGGGCGGAAACGCGGCGGCGAGACTGACGCGGCCCGCGGGCACGGCATCGACGCGTTCATCGCGGCCGAGCGGCACCATCGTGTCGAGCACCTCGATGCCCTGTGCCGCCGCTAGGGACAGCGCGACATCTTTACCTGTCAGTGCCTCGGCCAGCACCGGCAAGGCGCGGCCGTCGCGCAGCCAACCAAGCTCCCAGGCCGCGGCGCGGTCGCCCCCTGCGAGCGCCGCCGTCAAATTCTTGAGCCGATCACCCTCGGTGCGATGCACGACGATGACGCCATTACTGCGCGTCCAGGCCAGGCCCCAGCGCCGACAGGCATCGTCGAGCAGCGCATCCGTCGTGGCGGCGTCGCCTACCAGCGCACGGCCCGATAACGTCTCGGGAAATGCCCAGCGGATGCCGTCGCGCTGCGCCAGTTCCGTCAATAACTCAGCAGGCGTGTACCAGGCCTTCGCCACGGACGCATCGCGTTTCGGCTCCTGGGCGTTCGCGGCGCGAGGATCAATTAGAAACACGACACTGCATAAGAGCGTCACGATCTCAAAACGGGGCATCCGTTTCATGTTCGTCTCCGGTTCGGGCCACGCGCAAGCTCGTGTCGGTGGCGATTGGATGGCGCCTTGTGACACGAACCATATTGTAGGTGGCAAAAGAAATCACGAGCAGAACCTCTTGAGTCTCTCCACGTTCCGTGCGAAGATACTCCATCCCTGGCCGGTGGCGATCTCCGGATTTACCTTGACCAACGTGAAAAGAGTCCGTTTTGCAAACGCGTGTTCTTGTCGATGTCCGTGCTGCTTGCAAAAGGTCGGCGTCTCACCCGATCAGGCCACGTTGTATCGACCGGGTGCAATGATGCGATTTGGATCGAACACGTCCTTCAGCCGCGCGATCCGTTGCCAATACAGGGAAGACTCGTTGACGATGCTGCACATGGATTGAATGCCGGCACGGTAGAGAATGAATCCTTTTTCCATGAAACGCGTCACCAGCTCGTCCACGCACTGGTGCGCCTGTTCGACCTGTTTGCAGTCATTCCTCGAGAACACGATGTTGATGACCGCTTCCAAGGATTCCGGAGAGGCGGAGTTCAACGTCACATAGGGAATGAAGCTGTGCTTGGCTGTTATCTTGTGCGCCAATTGCATCGCTTCGCGAACGGGGCGCCCGTCCAGCGGCAGGATCGGCAAGACGAAGAGAGCGCCGCATTGCGTCGCGTCAAGGTCGACGCCGGATGCGTAGCCATGCTCGCCTTCACCGAGGCACCAGGGTAGGCTGGCGAGGGCGGCGTCCGACGGCACTCCTTTGCTATGGTTGTAGAATGCTTCCATCGCATCGAGAAGTGCGGCGCGACGGCGCGAGCGAGGCCGGACCTGGAATGACCGGTCCGTTGTCAAGTGGACTGGTCCGAACTTCTGTAGTACGGCGACGGCCTCGCGATACGTCAGTCTCACTTGCGCCGCGGTTCCTGACAACGGGCAGGAGAGATTCCAGGCGCCGCGCAGCTCCGTGTCGAGGATGTTCCGCACCTCATCTACCGCAAAACGTTGCGCCAACGCTCCGCCTGCCACGGACTGCGTGCGGGCGCGATTGGAAATATGAATCCAGGGCCCAAGGATGCCGTCCCGGATCAAACCGGCCGCGCAATCGACGAGCGCCGCCAGCTCTTCTTCGCCGGCGATCGTGCAGCCAAGCACTCCATGAGCGGGCGTTCGCCGCCTCAATTGAATTGCCGCGCGGGTCACGATACCGAAATTGGACTGGCAGAAAAGACCGTCAAGGCTCGGGCCAATGCCGTGGCGATAGAGGTATTTCGTTTGCGATTGCGGATAATGCGCGCTGCCTGTCTGAATCAGCTCCCCGGTTCCAAGAACCACTTCCAATCCAGAGATCTGCTCAGCACGCGGGCCATGGTGAGCGATGCCCCGGTCCAGCGCGTTGCCGAGAATGGAGGTGTCCGCGCCGGAGCCGGTCACGCTGAGATAATACGGCGCGTCCTTCAAGCGTTCGTGGAGCATTCGCTGCGTGACTCCTGGCTCAATGATCGCGTAGCCGTGCGTTTCGTTAACCTCGACGATCTGGTCCATTCGACTCAGGTCCACGAGAGCAGCGCCGTCGCGGACGGGAAGCTTGGACCCCAGCCCCCAGTTGCAACCGGTGCTGAACGGGTACAGGGGAAGGCGGACCTCGTTCGCGATCTTTACGAGCGCCTGCACGTCCGCGCTGTTTTCCGGATAAAGGACTGCGAGGATCGACCGTTCGAGTCCCGAGACGTTGGCCGTGTAACGGCGAATCGTGGCCTCGTCCGTTCGAATCATCCGCGCGCCAATTCGATCGGACCACGATTTTGCATCCATGGGAAGTGACGTCCGTTGGTCAACGTGTGTCGGCAAGACGCAAAAGGATTCGAGCCGCCTCTTCGGCCCCATTGTGCTGGCGATAACTCGCGCGGACCTGGGCCAGGTTGTCCCGAAACTTGGATTGTTTAGGCAAGAGTCAGCGCGTCCGTGCAGCTCGCCACGTCGAACGCCTTGCGCTCGAGGTGAAGGCCAACGCCGCGCCGCGTTACCAGATGGGCCTGCCAGGGTTGATCGTTCGACAGAGGCACGATGAGGAGCGGGGTTCCGGCAAACAGTGCTTCCATGACGGAATTGGCCCCGCCGTGGGTGAGGAAAGCGTCCACGCGTTCCAGAAGTTGGCGCTGTGGCATATATGGCAATACGATGGAATCGTCGTCGCCGGCGAGAACGGAATTCCGTGCAGCCAGGGCTTCCGAACTCACGACCAGCTGGGCGCCGAGCCGCCGAGTCGCCTCTCGGAGTGGGATGATGATGTCATCAAGGCCCTCTTTGGTGTGAACGCTGCCAAAGGCCGCGTAGACGATCGGTCCGTCCTTGCGGAGTTTCTCCCAGGGAAAAGCCGGCTCATCGCCGCGCGGGCCGGGCGGGGTTGAGGGCCCAACGAGGTGCACCGTTTGTGGCAACTCCATGTCGCCCACGAACTCGCGCGTTGTGAAGACGACATTGCCGTGGGGCGACAAGCATTCAAGCAGGCGAAACTCAGGCGCCAGACCGGGCTCGTGCTGTCCGCGCACTACGGCGCGAGCAAGTTGCGCTGGTGTCTCGATGAATTGCCGCAGGTGCAAGCCGTGCAGCGTCTCGGTCATCTCTGCGCCGGACCGCTCTCGACATTCCTGTTGCACCAGCTCCTGATCGAGAAACCCGCGGTCGCCGACCCCGCCAACGCCTCGCGCACGCTGCTCTTCGATCCGGCGCGCCGCGAATGGTCGCAGACGTTGCTCGATGCCTTCGGCATTCCCGCAGCCGCATTGCCTGAGTGCGTGCCGACGGCATACGCCTTCGGTCGCCTCGCCGCGGAGTCACGCGAGATTCCGCTGCGAATCTGCACGGGCGATCAGTCAGCGGTCGTGTACGCGTTCGGTGCGCCGCGCCCCGACACGGCCTACGTCAACATCGGGACG
>DAIOGM010000164.1:10071-14308 GCA_036745215.1 Gemmataceae bacterium | reverse complement strand
CTTCAAGCGCAACCGCGAGTTGCTCAACTCCATAGTCCAGCAGGCGCGCACGAAGTTGAACGAGCTGCGCGAGGAACGCGACGCCGACCTCGCGAAAAACGATGAGGTCTACAAAAAGCGCACCAAGCAGCACGCTCTGGAAGCCGCCAAGGAAATGCGCACTGTGGATGAGACGTTCGTCCGCGAGCAGCAACAGGCCAAGGAACAATATGAAGCCGAAAAGCGCGCCGTCGAAATGGAATACGTGCGCATGCGTGAAGAGAACCACCACTGGCACACACAGGAATGGACCACGCTCTTGCGCGACTGGAAACAGGCGAGCGATCAATTCGTCGCCACCTGCCGCGCCGTTTCTCGCGACGCGGAGCAATGGTTTCCGCCATGGTCAAGGCCGCTCACATTGCCGAAGATGTTGCCGGGCGGCTTGCCCATCGGTTCGATGCACTGGTCGCTCGACATGTTCCCCGACGGCACGCCCACCGATTCGCAGTTGCCGATTCCCGAGCTAAGCAAATTGACCTATCCCGCGCTGCTGGCGTTTCCCGAGCGCGCGTCGTTGCTCTTCCGCGCTCAGGAAGAAGCCAAGCCGATCGCCATCGATACGCTGCAAGGGCTGCTCTTGCGCGCCTGGACCGCCTTGCCGGCCGGCAAGGTGCGGACGACGATCATCGACGCGGTCGGCCGCGGCGAAAACTTTGCCGCCTTCATGCACCTGGCCGATCACGACGAAAAGCTGGTGGACTACCGCATCTGGACCGAGACGGCGCAAATCGACGAACGGCTCACCAATCTCACGCTGCACATGGAGAACGTGCTGCAAAAATACCTTCGCAATCAATTTGAAACGCTGGCTGAATACAACGTGCAAGCCGGCGAAGTCGCGGAACCGTTTCATTTTCTCGTCGTCGCGCACTTCCCGGTCAACTTCAGCGAGGACGCCGCTCGCCGGCTCGTCAGTCTCGCCAGCGCCGGCGCCCGTTGCGGCATCTACACGTTTGTCATGGTCGATACGAAACAGCCGATGCCGCACGGTTTCAATCTCACCGACCTGGAGAATGTTTGCACCTGTCTGTACTGGAAAAACGGCCGCTTCGAATGGCAAGACACTGACTTCGGCATGTTCCCCCTCGAGCTTGAAAAATTGCCGGCGCCGGAGCGGGCGACGGAATTGCTTCAATATGTCGGCGACGAAGCTGTGCGTTCCAGCAAGGTCGAGGTTCCGTTCGAATGGATTATGCCGCCGCGGCCCGAGTGGTGGAAGGCGGACAGTGCGAGCGGGCTGCGCGTGCCGATCGGCCGATTCGGCGCTCAAGGCAAGCAATGGCTCGAACTGGGGCAGGGCACCTCGCAGCACGTTCTCGTCGCGGGCAAGACCGGCTCGGGCAAATCGACGCTGATTCACGTGCTGATTTCGCAGCTCGCCATGTTCTACAGCCCCGAGGAAGTCGAACTTTACCTCGTCGATTTCAAGAAAGGCGTCGAATTCAAGAGCTACGCCAATCTTTCATTGCCGCATGCCCGCGTCATCGCCATCGAAAGCGAACGCGAGTTTGGGTTGAGCGTGTTGCAGCGGCTCGACCTCGAGCTGAGCAAACGCGGCGAGATCTATCGCACCGCCGGCGTCAACGATCTGGCCGGCTATCGTGAATACGCCAAGAAGCATCCCAACCAGCCGCACTTGCCGCGCGTGATGTTGATCGTCGATGAGTTCCAGGAGTTCTTCATCGAGGACGACAAGCTCGCCGGCGAGTCGTCGCTGCTCCTGGATCGCCTGGTGCGACAGGGCCGCGCGCTCGGCATGCACGTCTTGCTGGGTTCGCAGACGATCGGCGGCGCCTACAGTCTGGCGCGCAGCACGATCGATCAGATGGCGGTGCGCATCGCGCTTCAGTGCAGCGAAGCCGACGCCCATTTGATCCTGAGCCGCGACAACACCGAGGCCCGCCTGCTTTCGCGGCCCGGCGAGGGCATTTACAACGCGATGCACGGCATGCTCGAAGGCAATCACATGTTTCAGGTCGTTTGGCTCAATGAAAACAAGCGCGACGAACTTCTGAAGCAGATGCACCAGATGAACGGGAAAAGCTCAGGCTTCGGACCGCCGATCGTCTTCGAAGGCGGCACGCCAGCGGACCTGACGTTGAATCCGCTCCTGCACAAGCTTCGCAATGAGCCGCTCAAAACCGCAACGAGCTGGCACGCGTGGTTAGGCGATCCCGTCGCCATCAAGGACCCGACGGCCGCGGTGTTCAAGAAACAATCCGGCGCCAATGTTTTCGTGCTCGGCCAGCAAGAAGAGATCGCCATCGGCCTCACCGTGTCGAGCTTGATCAGCTTGAGCGCCGCCGTCGATCCGGCGCTTGCGGATCCGTCGATTCATCTGGTACTCGGCCAGGCGCTCGATCCGGTCAGCGAAGCGCTTGTCAATGCGCTGAGCGAAACGCTGCCGATCCGCGTTTGGCCGCAGCGCGACCTGGGCGTGTTGCTCAACCAAATGGCCGAAGAGATCGAGCGGCGCGGCCAGCTCGGAGCGCCGCCGCAGTTTTTGTTTCTTTACGGCTTGCAGCGCCTGCGCGATCTGCGCCGGCCGGACGACGACTTCGGCTTTTCCAAAAAGGGCGAAGACAAAACGCCGTTCCGCCAGTTCATGCACGTGCTCAAAGAGGGCCCGCAGGTCGGCGTCTTCACGATGCTCTGGTGCGACACGCTTGTCAATTTGCAGCGCTCGATCGATCGCCCGACGATGCGCGAGTTCGATCAGCGCGTCATCATGCAGATGAGCGCCGCAGATTCGAGCACGTTGATGGACAATCCGGTCGCCGCCAAGCTCGGCCCGCAGCGGGCGATTTATTACACGGAGGACCAGGGCAAGATCGAGAAGTTTCGGCCGTACGCGTTGCCGAGCGTGGAGTGGGTCAAGGGGTTGCGGGGATTAGCCGTGGTATGATGAAATCAACGGTGTCGTCAGATTTGGGCATTCGCCATGGCAGGTTCACGATTCGACAATCCCTATGTGACGGAGTCTCCTTGCGCGGAAATGCCGAATCAGGAAGAGTCAATGTCTTGCAGCGCGGCGTGCCCAAGAAAACTCCTTTTGAACGCAAGCGTGGACAAGCCCGAGTCGGAAATCAGAAATGCGGCAAACTTTCATCCGGCCTTTGGAATAGATCCGTTTGATTTAGCTGGCGCTCTGGATTTGTTTCATCCGAACCGAAAGTATCTTGGCGGGTGTGTCAATCCCCAGGCGAATCAAACACTCGATGGCCTGGTTCTTTCTTTGACGAGCACCGGACCTTGGATTGCAAACCTGCATCTGCCTGGAATGCATTCCGTAATCGTGATTCGGATCGAACGCGACATCATTCACCTTCTGGACCCGTGGGGAATGACAGGCCCAGGTTCGGGATGTGGAACGAGTGCAACGATTTTCATGGACGAGTTTTTACGTCGATGGCAACCGAACCTTCACGCCGTTTTTGAGAAATAGGAGATCGATCATGTTCGGAATTAACGATGCGGTTGCCCGCTTGAAATCGCAGGGACTTCATGTGACAGCACGCAATGCCACGACTTGGGCGATCGCCGCCAGTGCCATCGAGGCACGTGATGGGATTTCGGTCTCCAATGACGCGACGTTCTTGCTGGACGAAGGGCAAAACTGGCGAGCGGTTTTTCCTGGACGAGGGCAATGCACTTTTGAAGTTCCAGGAACGATAGGGGATTTGGTCAACTTGATCATTTCGGTATACCGCGACCATCGCAATAACGGCGGCCCGTTGTGGGAGGCATTCGCACGAGTCGTTCCCGATCCCGATCCGTTTGTTTGCGGGGAGGAAAATACAAACGCACGGTTGAAAGCGAAATCGGCGTAGATGAAACCGGTCATTCATAACACAACAGCCGGCACGGAATCTTGCCGTTGAACAGGTCGAAAACGCGCGCCGGCTTCAAACCCATCTGCCGCGCCAGAAACGCATTGCCCGTGAACACAAACAGCTTCCAGCCGTGACAGCGTTCGCGAAACACTTTGCCAATTGTCTTATACAAGCCAACCAGGTCCTTCTCCTCGCCGATGCGCTCGCCATAGGGAGGATTACAAATGATGAAACCCGCTGGCCCCGGCGGCGGCTCGAAGTCGGCGACGTCGCGCTTTGCAAAAGTCAATAGATGCCCAATGCCCGCGGCCTTGGCGTTCGTCTGCGAAAAGTGCATCGCATCGCCGCGCACGTCGAATCCC
>DAIOGM010000164.1:0-10061 GCA_036745215.1 Gemmataceae bacterium | reverse complement strand
AGTTCTTTGAGTACGCCACGCCTCGCTTCGTCGCGGACTGCGGTCCACAAGGCGACGTCGTAATCCATCCAGCCCATAAAGCCGAAGCGCCGCCGCGTCAACCCCGGCGGCCGCTTCAGGGCAAGCCACGCCGCCTCGATGCAGAACGTGCCGGAGCCGCACAGCGGATCGATCAATGGGACGTCGCCGCGCCAGCCCGTGAGTTGAATCAATCCCGCGGCGAGCGCCTCGTTGAGCGGGGCCTTCGTCAAGATCGGCCGATAGCCGCGCTTGTGCAGCGATTCGCCGGAGCTGTCGAGGCTCAGCACAGCTTGATCTAGATGGATGTGGAGGTTTAGCCCGATCATCGGCGTTTCAACATCGACGCTCGGCCGCTTGCCGCGCTTCGCCAAGAACTGATCGCAAATGGCGTCCTTGACGCGTAGCGCGGCGTACTTGGAGTGCGTGATCGCCGAGTCGCGCACGTTGCAATCGACGGCGAGCGTATGCTCCGGCGTCATCAGCCGCGACCAGTCAATCGATTGGACGGCGCCGTAAAGATCGTCGGTCGAATGCACGGGAACTTCAAGAATCGGCATCAAGACGCGCACCGCGGTGCGCACATGAAGATTGGCGCGATAAAGAAGTGCGAGGTCGCCGTGGAATTGCACGCCGCCGCGGCCGGGTTCGACGGTTTCGGCTCGCAGGCCGCGCAGTTCATCCGCGAGCGTTTTCTCGAGACCGCGGGCGCACGTTGCAAAGAGTTTCAATGATGTTCTCAAGCCCCGGGATGAGCGCAGCGATTCCCGGGGGTCGATCCCCGGGAATCGCTGCGCTCATCCCGGGGCTTGTTCGCTCACTTCACGACAAACTTCCAGATCGCCTCACCGTACGCCTGATAACGCGGCCGATCCTCTTCGAGAATGTACCGTTCCTTGACCATATTGGCCGCCACATCGTCCAGGTGCATGCGATATGATTTCACGTCGTCATATCGTTTTGAAATCGGCGTACGCGGATCATCTTTCTTCGCCATGACCGGGAACGGAATGAACGAGCCTTGCAAACTCGTCAACATGCCGTCCGCCCCCGCTTCCTTGCGGCGCAGGTTCCAGCCGGTGTACGTGCCCAGCGGCACCGCGACCTCCACTGGCAAGAGCGTGCCGACATCGTTGCCGTCCGCGTCGCTGCGCGGCACGAGCACCTTGTAGTCGGCGATCACCTTGGGCGGCTCGATCGAAATGATCTTCTTGGTCAAGAAGTCCGGCCCGAAGTCATTGTAAGAAGGCTGCTGGATCACCTTCGGAAATCGCACGCCGGGAATCTTCGGGAAGCCGGTCGCTTCCTGCGTCCAGCCAACCAGGGAGCGATCGCTGAAACGCGGGTAGACGCTCGGCGGCGGCGCCTTGCCGTCGCGCACCCAGTCGTCGAGCGCGATCAAGAGGCCGCGCAGGAAGGGGCGATAGTCGCCGAAGTTCGTGTAGTTGTCGCTGACGCCCTTCGTCGGCGGAAACGCGGCCGGCCCATGTTGCGTGCCGCCGAACGCGTAGATCCGCACGTTCTCGGGGATGTCCGCGTCGGTCGTGCCGAGCGGATCGGTGTGCACGATCGAGCCGGCGCGATGCCAGTATTCCGCCGCGCTTTGCGTGTGCATGATCTTCGGCTGCGTCTTGCTCTTCGCATATCGGCCAAGGATGCTGTCGGTTTTTTTCAGGTAGGGATCGGTCGAGGGGCCATAGGTAAACGGAAACACGTCCGCGGGATAAAGATGATCCTCGTGCTGCCCGTTGTGCCGATTGGGTTGTGCGAAACGATGATTGAAGAATCCCAAACCGCCGCCGGCGACGTGCGGAATCAATCCATCGAAAACAATGCGTCCCTCGACGTCCTCGTTGAAGCCCTGGTAGAGCAAGTGCCGCTGGAACCGCCCGCTTTGCGAGACTCCGAAACAGAACGCGCGATTGATCGCGGGCTTGCCGTCGGCCTTGCGAAGCGGGTTCTTGTCGGACGCATCATGGCGCAGGAACGAAATCAGATCGCGAACGCCGGCGAAGCCCGTCCCTTGCACGAGCGAGCCTTCGCCTTCGTAGACGAGTTCATACAGCGCGCCGGGCTCGAAGCCATCCTCGATTTCGAGCATGATCTGCGGCAACGTTTGCGACACGCCGACATTGAGATCGATGATGCCCTTGACGTCGAGCTTCCATTTCTCGCGCGGCACCACTTCGCGCTTGCCCGTCTCGGTCGGCCGCTTCGTGAGCACGGCCTTTTCCAGGCCATCCTTCGTCGGCGGATAGGAGCCGTGATTCGGCCGACGCGACAAAGGCATCGATGACACGCGCGAATCGCTGCTCGTCTCCTGGCGCACCATGCCGCGCACGAGTTCGCCGTTCAAGCGCGCTTGCGGCGGTTGAAGGAGCAGTCGTCCCTCGCCCGGCACGATTTCGCCGTCCCAGCCGGACCAGACGACGGTGTAGCCCTTTCGCATGAGGAAGCCGTCCCCCGCGGGATTCTTGGCGTCCGGCGCCGGGCCGCCGGGCGGACGATTGAACATGCCGAGCGCGAGCTTGTTGCCGCGATTGTTGACGTCATAAAAGATGGCGCCGTTGCCTTTCGCGATGTCCTTCGGCACGAGGATGACGACATCGGAGAGAAAAGTGACCATGCTGTCCGCACCGCGCGGCGCGAGATCGATATCGACGATGTCGCGATTGCGCGCGTGCTTCGGATCGATCGCGAACGTCGCGATCGCCGTGATTTGATCGTAGGGCCCGACGTCGCCGAACGATCGGCCGGCCGCGAATGGTTCACGTTTGAGAATCTTGAGTGCGACGACTTCGGCTCGCAAGTCAGTCGCGAATAGCAAGGTAATCGCAATCATTAGCAATCGTCGAGTGATCATGATTCGTCCCTTGGCAACTGGATTGGATGCGCCGACTCTAGGTTAGTAAAACAATCCGCAGAAAGAAAGCAATTTCGTCGTTCGTTTTCGTTCAGGCTGGGATCCATTCCAATTTGACAGGAGGAAGTCAAAATGAAACTCGCCAAAATCGCCATCGTCGCCTTGAGTCTATTGGTAACCGCATGGGCCGGCTTCACTGTCTGCGATGCCCAGGGAGAAAAGAAAGTGGAAACGCGCGTCTTCGAAATGCGAACCTATTACGCTCATCCGGGTCGTATGAAAGCCCTGCACGAACGCTTTCGCAATCACACCTGCAAGCTATTCGAAAAACACGGCATGACGCTCATCGGCTTCTGGAGCCCGACCGACGAAAAGCAGGCGGAGGAAAAGATGGTCTACATCCTCGCGTATCCGAGCAAGGCGGCGGCCGACAAGAGCTGGGCGGCGTTTCGTGCGGATCCCGATTGGATCAAGGCGCGCGACGCGTCGGAGAAGGACGGCAAGATCGTCTTGAAAGTGGAATCGGTGTATCTGAATCCGACCGATTACTCGGCGATCAAGTAACCGGTGTTTACGTTTAGCGCTCGCTCGGCCCTGCGAGCGCTAAACGCAAGCCGGAGGGAACCCATGCCGATCATTGAGGCGAGCGGGCTATCGAAGACCTATCGCGTCTATCAAAAAAAAGAAGGCCTGCTCGGCGCGCTGCGTGGTTTGTTCCATCGCGAGTACAAGGAAGTTCACGCCGTCGAAAACGTCACCTTCACGATCGAACCGGGCGAGATCGTCGGCTTCCTCGGACCCAACGGCGCCGGCAAGACGACCACGCTCAAGATGCTCTCCGGCCTCATCTATCCCACCAAGGGTGACGCGACTGTATTAGGTCATATTCCCTGGCAACGCGAGGACGAATTTCGACGGCGCTTCGCCCTCGTCATGGGGCAAAAGAATCAACTCTGGTGGGACCTGCCTGCCGCCGACAGCTTTCAATTGCATCGCGAAATCTATTCGCTGCCGACGGAGCAATTCAATCAAACGCTCGGCGAGTTGACCGAGCTTTTCGGCGTCAAGGAACTCACGCGCCAGCCGGTGCGCGAACTGTCGCTCGGCGAACGCATGAAAATGGAGCTGATCGCGTCGCTCCTGCATCAGCCGCGGCTCTTGTTGCTGGATGAGCCGACCATTGGCCTCGATGTGGTTGCGCAGGTGACGATTCAAAAATGCTTGCGCGAGTACAATCAGATTCGGGGCGTGACCATCCTGCTGACGAGCCATTACATGCGCGATGTCGAAGCGCTGTGCAAACGCGTGCTCGTCATCACGCACGGCAAACTTGTCTACGACGGCCAACTCACGGGCATCGCCGAGCGTTTTGGCAACGAGAAACTGGTGAAGCTGCAATTTGATGGCAGCGACACGCCGGATGATTTGCATCAGTACGGCGAAGTGGCGAGCCGCGAGGGGCCGATCGCGACGGTCAAAGTGGATCGCAATCGCGTCGCCGACGTGCTGGCGGCGATCTTGGAACGGTACACGGTGCTCGATGTGAGCATCCATGATCCGCCGCTGGATCAGATGATTGCGAAGGTGTTTGAGGAAGGGCGCGTGGAGGCGCCGCTGGCCGAGGACACGCGAATCACGGCGTCAAGCGAACGCTAAACCGCAAGCGAATGGGAGTGAGTTGTTCGAATGGACAGCGTTCGAAAATACTTCAAGATTTTGCGCATCTCGCTGGTCGAGCGGCTCGTTTATCGCGCGGACTTTTTTCTCACGACGTTCTTCCGCTTCTTGCCGCTGATCACGACGTTCCTGCTCTGGGAGGCCATCTACGCCGGCGCGAACAAGGACGATCAGGCGGATTTCGAGATCGCCACGTTCACGAAGGACAAGATGATCGCGTATCTGTTGCTCGTGCAGATCAGCCGCATGTTCTCGTCGATGCCGGGCCTGTCCACCGGCATCGCCCGCGAGATTCGCGACGGCAATCTCAAGAAATATTTGCTGCAACCAATCGACATGTTGACCTATCTGATCGCTTTCCGCGGCGCACACAAGATCGCGTACATCGCAACAACCGCGCTGCCGTACGCGCTGCTCTTCCTTCTCTTCCACAACGTATTCGACGGCTTTCCCGGACCGTTGACCTTGCTCGCATATTTCGCCTCGCTCCTGCTCGCCTTCCTGATCGGCTTCTTTTTCGAGGCGTGCATCGGCATCGCCGGTTTCTGGTTCATGGAGGTGACGTCGCTGATGTACATCATCAACATCTTCACCTTCTTCGTCTCCGGCCAAATGTTTCCACTCGAGTTGTTAGAGCAATATCCCTATGTGACGACGGTACTGGATTATTTGCCTTTCCAGTACCTCGCCTACTTCCCGGCCATGGTTTTCCTGGAAAAGAAGCAGGGCGTCGATTTGCTGTTCGGCCTTGGCGTCGAGGCGTGCTGGGCGATTGCCCTCTTTCTGTTGAGCCGATGGATGTATCGGCTCGGCTTGAAACATTACAGCGCCTTTGGAGGCTGATGATCATGACCTCCGTGGTGCGCTACACCAAACTTTGGCTCTCGCTCGCCAAGTTCAGCTTGCTCGGCGAGATGGCGTTTCGCGGCAACTTCCTCGTCAAGGTCGTCGTCGAATTGCTCTGGCTCGGCATCCTGCTCTTGTTCAACTTCACCGTCTTTCAACAAACGACCAACATCGCCGACTGGAACGTCAACCAGTATCTCTTTTTCATCGGCTGCTACTTCGCGATGGGCGGGCTGATCGAAACGCTGTTCCTTGACAATTGCAATCAATTCGCCGACCTGGTTCGCTCGGGCGATCTCGATTTCTTTCTGTTGCGGCCCATCGACGAACAATTCTTGGTGAGTTGTAAGCACATCGACTGGTCGTGCGCGCCGAATTTTCTTTTGGGCGTCTGCGTCATGATCTACGCGCTCTGGGTCAGCGATTGGCCGTTCGATGGTTTGAAGGTGTTTGGCTTTTGCGTCCTGTTCACGAGCGGGGCCGTGCTCGCCTACGGGTTTTTGCTGATATTGACGTCGGCGTCGGTTTGGCTGATGCGGAATCAGAGCCTGTTCGAGATGTGGTGGCTTTTCTCCATGCTGATGCGCTATCCGCGCGAGATTTTCAACGGGCCATGGGCGACGCCGACGGGCCTGTTCTTTTCTTTCGTTGTGCCGATCATGCTCGTGACGAACGTGCCGGCCAATGTGATGATCAAATCACTTGAGCCGTGGTGGCTGACGTGGTACGCGCTCGGCTCGGCCGTCGTGGTCGCGTGGATCAGCCGCCGTATTTTCAAGGCGTCACTGCGGCGTTACCGTAGCGCGAGCAGTTGAGTGATCGTAGTGCGGGCGGCTCGCCTGCACATCGGAGCGAGCGTGCAGGCGAGCCGCCCGCACCACGGAGGATGGAATGGCGTCCCAATGTCTAATATTTGGCTGCGGCTATCTCGGCAGCCGCGTCGCGCGCCATTGGCTGGACCAAGGCCGACACGTTTTCGCCGCCACGCGCGATGCAAAACGACAATTGGCTGGGGTTGAGCCGATCGTTTGTGATGTTCTGCAAGCATCCACGTTAACCGCGTTACCGCGAGTCGATACGGTGCTCTACGCGATCGGCTTTGACCGCACGTCGGGCGCGTCGATGCGCGCCGTCTATGTCGATGGTCTCGCGAACGTGCTGGCGCATTTGCCGACGCCGGGGCGTTTCATTTACGTCAGCAGTTCCAGTGTGTATGGCCAAACCGACGGCGGCTGGGCGGATGAAACATCGCCGACGGCGCCGCAAGAGGAATCGGGCCGCATCGTTCTGGACGCGGAGGCCGTGCTGCGGGCGAAACGGCCCGACGCGATCGTTTTGCGCTTTGCCGGCATTTATGGCCCGGGGCGATTGTTGCGGCGACAGACGATTGAACAGGGCGAGCCGATCGTCGGCGATGCGGACAAATGGCTCAACCTGATTCACGTTGACGATGGCGTCCGCGCCATCGTCGCGGCGGAAAAACTTGCGCAAGCTGGCCGCGTTTTCAACGTGTGCGACGATCATCCGGTGCGCCGGCGTTATTTCTATTCGACGCTCGCGCACCGCTTGAATGCGCCGGCGCCAACGTTCGTTGCGCCGCCGGCCGATCAGCCGACGCCGCCGCACGAAAAGGCGCATCGTCGCATCAACAATCGGCGCATGAAGGAAGAGCTGCGCGTCGAATTGCGCTATCCGGATTACGATCAAGGATTGCGGGGCATTCTTGAAGCGTAAGCGTCGGCTGCCAGAGTATAATGTTCGCATGTCATTCGTTCGGCTAACCTTGCTCGCATTGCTGGCATTCAGCTTCGTTGGGGCGTTTGTTCGCGCCCACCCGGTGCCGAAAGACAGCCACGATCGCACCATCATCGTGCGGCTTCAGAAAACGGAAACGCCGAATCGATTTCGCGTTCGCGTCGAATATCGACTCGAAGTCGATGAAACGACCGTGCTGCTCAACGACATGAAGCCGTTCAAGGATGAGGTTGATCCGTTCGACTACCGCAAGGAGCCGCTCAAGTACTATGCGGAATTCTCGAAGCGATACGCCCCGGTGTATGCGGCCCACCTGATCATGCGCGTCAACAAAACGGAGCTTGCCGAGCCTCGCAGCGTCTCGCGTTCGGAGCGGCTCATTGACGAGAACGGCGAGCCGCTCGGACATTTGCGCTGCGACTTCGTCTTTGAGAGCTTCTTCGAAGTGGAGCCAGGCGAAAAGGCGGCGTTCTTTTTTCGCGAGCAAAACTACTTTCTCGAAGCCGGCCAGATCATCTTGAGTTTGGTCAACGAATCGGGCCTTGACATCGAAAAATTGACGATCGCGGACGACGCGTTCCGCAAACGGGCAATGGAGCGAGCCGAGCCGGGCGACGACGATCGGCTGCGGGAAATCCGCGCGCTCCTCGTCAGCACGGCGACGCCGGCGCCGGTTACCGCGACGCCGACGCCGGCCGTCGAGAAACGCGAATCGCACGACGAGTCATTCAGCCTGCGCTGGCTCTTGTTGCAGACCGACTACGGACTTTTTCTGATCCTGCTGTTGGCGTTCGTCTTTGGCGCCGCCCACGCATTGACGCCGGGACACGGCAAGACGCTGGTTGCGGCGTATCTCGTCGGCGAGCGCGGCACGATCTGGCACGCGCTTTTCCTCGGTCTGGTCACGACGCTCACGCACACCGGCAGCATCATGATTCTCGCGGTGATTGTCTCGCTGTTGCCCGAACGCTTGCAGCAAACCTTCATGGCCTGGATCGTCAATGGCCTGGGGTTGGTCATGGGCCTGCTGGTGACGTGCATGGGCTTCTGGTTGCTGCTGCAACGCGCCACCGGGCGTGCCGATCACGTTCACGTCGGCGGCGGACATCATCATCACGATGAGCCGGCGGCCCGCAACCTGAGCTGGTGGGGCCTGATTGTGCTGGGCGTCACCGGCGGCATGGTGCCGTGCGTCGATGCGATTGTGATTTTCATCTACACGGTCGGCACGAGCCGATTCTGGCTCGTCTTGCCGGCGATCCTGTCGTTCAGCGCCGGCCTGGCGCTCGTGCTGGTCGTGATCGGCATTCTTGTCGTTCAAGTGCCGCGCCTGGTCGAATCGCGCTTTGGCAGTGGCCGACTGTTGCGAGCGTTGCCGATGGTCAGCGCGATTCTCGTGACGCTCATGGGCCTTTGGTTGTGCTACGAAGGCGTGCACGGGAAATAATCCCAACTCACCACTCATCACTCATCACTCATCACTCATCACTCATCACTCATCACTCACCACTCACCACTCACCACTCACGACCCACCAGCCTATAACATCCGCATGCGCGTCAAGGAAATCATCGCTTGGCAGGTGCGGATTCCGCTCAAGAAGCCGATCCAGCATGCGTCGCACACGCGCTCGGAGACGGACAATCTCGTCATCCGCGTGACGCTCGACGACGGCACGCAGGGCTTCGGCGAAGGCGTGCCGCGCGAATACGTCACCGGTGAGACGATCGACTCGGCGCTCGCGCTCTTGAAGCGAAGTCAGCTTCCCGAACAGATGGAGGAATGCACGAGCTTCAAGTCGGCGCTCGCCCTGGCGGAACGGCTGCGGCTCGCGCCGATCGACGGCGACGAACGCGGCTGTCAGGGCAACGCCGCTCACTGCGCTATCGAACTCGCGCTCCTCGACGCGTTCGGCAAGCATCATTGTCATGCGCTTTCCGATGTGACCAAGTTGCTCGCGCATGACGATCTGTTTGAACCCAAGGAACATGTGCGCTACAGCGGCGCGATCACGTCGGCGGAAGGGCGCAAGATTCGATTCACGGCGTGGAAGTTTTGGGTTTACGCGTTCAAGCAAATCAAGATCAAGGTCGGCATCGATGGACAGGACGACGTCGATCGCATCGGCGCGGTGCGCTGGCGCGTCGGCAAGCGCACGGATTTGCGCGTCGATGCCAACGAAGCATGGACGCCCGCGAACGTCGGCGCGAAGATTCGGGAACTCAAGCCATTCCATGTCACGTCGGTCGAGCAACCGTTGCCGCACGCGGAGTCCGCGGCGTTGCGCGACGTGCGCAAAGACGTCGGCGTGGCGATCATGCTGGACGAATCGTTGTGCAGCATGATCGACGCCGAACGCGCCTTTGACGGCGAGACGTGCGATCTGTTCAACTTGCGGCTCTCCAAGTGCGGCGGGTTCCTCGCGACGTTGCGGCTTGCGCAGTTCGCGAAACGGCACGGCCTCGGTTATCAACTGGGCTGCCAGGTCGGCGAGACGGCGATCCTGTCGGCGGCGGGCCGGCATTTCGCGGCGAGCGTCAAGGACATTCGCTACGTCGAAGGCTCCTACGACAAGCACCTGGTGCGCGAGGCGCTCGGGACGCAAGACATCACCTTCGGTTGGGGCGGCTGGGCGCCGGCGCTCGTAGGGCCGGGGCTCGGCGTTGAAATCGATCCGCGCGCACTCGAGCGCGTCGCGGTGCGCAAGGAGGTGCTGCTTGGATGAAACGAACGCAGCTACTTCCCAGCATTCAATGACCGATCGCAGCCCATTCACGACGGCGGAACATCTTGCGAGCGACGGCTATCGCTGGAAGTATCGCAAATACCCCGGCGCGGGCGAGACGCGCGGCATCGTCGTCTTCATTCACGGCATTCAGAGCCATTCCGGCTGGTACGAACA
>DAIOGM010000163.1:0-14324 GCA_036745215.1 Gemmataceae bacterium | reverse complement strand
TACCACCGGCGAACACGTCGGCACGTTGTCGGAGGCGCGCGAATTCCGCGTCGCGCCGGCGTGGACGCCTTCCGGCCGGCTGCTGGCGAACGTCTCCAACCACGGCAATGTCCGACTCTGGGATTTGTCCGCCATGCCGGCGAAATTGCGGCCGGTGGACTGCAAGGGCAACGTCAATTCGCTTGCGCTGTCGTCCGATGAGCAACTGCTAGCGACCGGCGAAAGCACCGGGGCGCTGCGCATCTGGAACACGCGCACCGGAGCGCTCGTCAAAATGTTCCGCGACGGCGATGCCAAGCCGGCCGACAAGAGTTACAAACTCTTGTTCTCGGCCGACGGCAAGACGCTTTTCGCCGCGTTAACGGAAGGCGCGGAAATTGAGATCTGGGACGTCGCGAGCGGCAAAATGCGGACGTCGCTGCGCCACGGCCAAAACACGGTGCACGCCCTCGCCGTCAGTCGCGACGGCAAACATCTCGCCGCCGGCGTCGGGCAGCGCGGCCTGCAAATCTGGGATTTGCACGCCGGCGTCATGCGAGCCACGTTGTCCGGCTACGTCAAGCCGGTCAGCGGCCTGGAATTCTCGCCCAATAGCAATTTGTTGGTGAGCACCAACGCCGATGGGACCGTCAAACTTTGGAACGTGCCGACTTTTCAATTGCTTTACGCGTTGCACGCATGCCGCCTCGAACCCGGCGCCGTCGTGTTCGCCAGCGATGGTCGAACGTTGAGTGTGAGCACCAATAACGCCAGCGCGGCGGAATATTTGACGTGGAAGCTTCCTGCGGACGGCGGTTGAATAGATATGAATGGCAAAAAGATTGTTGGCAAAAAAATAAGACAGAGTGAATTGGCTGCTTCCTTTCCCAATCTTATATTTTTGCCACCAATTTTTTTGCCATATCCTGACCCGTCAGTATCGAAAAGGCGTGCCAACAATGGATGTGGTCATCCGATTTAATCATATTATTAAAAAAATCAGGGATTCCCGTACAATCGAGCCGCCGTTTACGCCTTCGCCCATATAGGATGCCAAAAAAAAACCGGCCACCATTGCCAATAGGTGACCGGGTTCTTCAATTTGTGCCATTTCCCTATCAAAAACCAGACAAATCGATGGTTACACCATCGTCTTTGCGCGTCAGAAATTGCAAAATAGCATTCGGTGTGCTGTACGCGTAGTTTCTCACGGTGCCGTCGGCGAAAAGCACGTTCATGCCCTGAGCGTGAGCCGAGCCAAGCTGTTGCCAAAGAGCTCGGCAGGTCGGGTGATGCGGCTCATCGCGCACTGGACCATTCATGGTGCAGCGAGTGACACCCCAGTTGTTCCAACCGCCGGTATAAGGCGCCAGCATCCAATCAATCCTGGCGCCGCTGGCAGCCCAGCCGCCGCAAGTACTTCCGTCCCAGAAGGCAGGTCTCAAGTCGTTTTCTTGAGGCGGTGCAACGTAATGCGTTGTCGCCAATGAACCCTCGGCAATCATGATCGTGTTGGATGTGCCGTCGGTGACGTGAACAATCTTGTTGGGCTGATAGACCGTGGCGCCTTCGGCGCCGCGAACGATCACGCCATTCTTGTAAAGATATCTTCCGGGCTTGGACGAAGCGAGACCCCAGCACGCGCCGCCATCCGGATCGAAGCCGTGAACCGGAACCGCGTAATCGATCATCGATTGAATATTGCCGCCAGCGACATTGGTGCGTAGCGTCGGCGGGCGTCGCGACGGGCAGAAATACATGGCTATGACCGCAGAGCGGACTGCCGCGTCACTTGTGTTGGTGTAGACTTGATTCTGATCCAGGTAGGGCAAAATCTGGAAAAACACGCCCGCACGTTGATGGGGCGTGCTGATCGGCGTGGCGGGGACGCCGTTGATTCGAACAATCGTGCCATCCTCGCCATGAGTCGGCAGGTACTTGTTCGCGTCCGCGGAACTGTGAATCGCCAATCCCATTTGCTTGAGATGATTGACGCACTGAGTCCGCGCGGCGGCCTCGCGCACCTTTTGCACCGCCGGCACCAAGAGGGCGATCAAGATTGCAATGATCGCAATCACGACGAGCAATTCAATCAGCGTGAAACCATGTCGAAGAAAATTGCGACGCATGGCAAGGACTCCTCATTACGGGAGAGATAGAAAGAGCCTCCGACCGAGAAACGCATCAGTCTTTTTTGGGATTCTTCAACTCCTGCAAACCCGCTTCATCGACCAGGCGTACTTTGCCGTTGAACAGGCCGACAAGAAATCGGCCGTTCTTGCCCTTTTTTTCGTGGGCCACCAACGGCGCCTCTTTGGCGTTGATTCCGCCGATCGTCAGCCCGTACAAGATCACAAAGGGTTCACCGTCTCGATCCGAGACGAATGCGGCGTCGATATTCTTCGGATCGAACCCCTGGTCGTTTAGCACAAAATCGGGATGGCTGCTTAATCGCCTCTTGAAAGCCTGTTCGTTGGCCGGGCCTCTTTTGTCGGCGGTATTGGCGGCGAAATCCAAATATTGGTTGGCAATGCCTTTCATTTTCTTCGCCGCCGGCGACTCCAACTCGTCCGGCCCGCACCCCGTGAGGACGATCAACGCCGGCGCCAAAAGCGCGATCGCCCACCGAAATCCTTGGATTTCCATTGGCATCACTACTCCGGGCTGGGCTGGGCTGGGCTGGGTTAACAAAAGGGCAAAACAGAACAATTGGCTACGATATTCAATACGATGCTGATCTAGCGAAAGTTTGCTGAAACAGAGCCTTCATATTAATTTGGCCGACGAATCGAAGTCAATGGTTATTCCAGCGGCCACAGAGTTTTAATCTTGGTTTCATCTTTACGAGCACTTGCTGCAAAATGACGATGGTTCATCGGAGTACAGACCATGTGCGGGCGATATGTACGGCGGGGCGAGTTGGCGCTTTTCGCGGAACGCTTCGATTTCTTGCTGAATTTGCCGACGCCCCCCTCGTGCAACATTGCCCCCACGAATTTGGCGGACGTCGTTCGCGTCGAGGAGGGCCAGCGCCGTCATTACCAGATCGTCTGGGGGTTCCTGCCGGTCTGGGCGAAGGACACCAAGACGCGCACTATCAACGCCCGCTCCGAGACGGTGCACGAATCGAAGATGTTCAAGCCGTCCCTGCAGAAACGGCGTTGCCTGATCCTCGCCGACGGCATTATCGAATGGCAAACGCTCGGCAAGAAGAAGTTGCCGCACCTGTTCACGCTCAAGGGGGATCGGCCGTTCGCGTTCGCGGGGCTGTGGAATCGCACGCGCATCGGCGAGGAGTCGCATGAAAGCTGCGCCATCCTGACGACGGAGCCGAACGCGCTGTTCGCGCGCATCCACAATCGCATGCCGGTCGTGTTGCAAGATAACGCCATCGCGCCATGGCTCGACGCGGAGATCACGGACGTTGACGCGCTTCGCACGCTGCTCGTGCCGTATCCCGCGGAGGAGATGACGAGCGTGATGATCAGTCCGAAGATCAACAACGCCCGTTACAAGGACGCCGATGGTTTGACGCCGACCGAATCGGACACAACGGTCCAGGGCGATTTGTTTACCGTTTAGCGTTTGGCTGGCGAGCCGAGCCCCGTAAGGGGCCGGTTGAGCGTCCGGGCCTACTCAACCGGCCCCTTACGGGGCTCGGCTCGCCCAACGGCCCAAAATCAGTGCCACCGCTTCATGTTGTCAATCACCTTGATAACGTCGTTCCTTTTCTTCTCGAAAAGAGCAAACAGGACGAGAATCACCAATCCAAGCACAATGCCGCTGGCCCACCAGACCCACATATGATTGTTGATGACCGCGGCATTCCAGATTTGAGCGAAGATGACCATCAAAAGCGCCATGAATCCCGTCAGCAAGATGGCCCGCACCCGCAGCAGGATGCCGAGCATCATGCCGACGACCGCGAGCAGCGCCAGAATGATAGCGAACGCCACGTTGCCGAGGCCTTCTCTGAACATTTCGAACGTGGACGACAGATAGATGCACATCAACCCCGCGTAACGCACGCCCATGCTAGGCCAGAAGCCGAGCCGTTCGCGATTGACATATTCCGCGACGAGAATGATCAGCCCCAGCGGAATGAGCCAAAGCTGCGGCCGTTCCAGAAAGGTCGTCATATCTTGATGGCCGAGAATGACCCAGACGCCGAAGTTGACGGCCAGCGCCGCGAAGACGCCGAAGTTCGCGGAGCTACGCAGCCGCGCCTGCCAGGCGAAGAAGATGCCCAAGAGAAGCCAGCAGAGCGCGTGCATGGCATAGTTTTGCCACATGGCGTTCATGTAGTCTAGAAACGGAACCACGCCGGGAATGCTCTGCCGCAATGGGGCCAAACTCTCCGCATCTGGTTTCACAAAGTACGCCAACATGAACGCCGTCACCGGCACGAACGCCAGCAACATGGCGCTGCGCTTGAGCGGCACGGCGAGGATTGGCAGCGCCTTTCGCGTGAGCCATTCGCCGAGCGCCAGGCCGCCAAACGCGAGTACCATCACGGTGAGATACCAGTATTGTCCGATCGCCGCCGGCATGAGTTTCGGTACGTTCAGGCGAAGATGCGCCACCAGCGCGAGAACGAGTACTTCCGCGAAATAAACATAAAGGCTCCGGCGTTCGCCCTCGATGCCGTAAAGATCATGCGAGCGCGCTAGCGCGGAGTATGCGGTCAGTGCCGTCAACGCCACGAGTGCAAGACAACTCGGCACGGACAACGCGAGCAGGTGCGGCGTTTGCTTCAAGGTCAGGTCATAGTTGACGAATTCCAACCCCAGCATCGCCAGCAGCAACACGACGCTCGCAACGCCGAAGCCCGCCGCCATGCGTCGCCCCGGCTCGGCCCACGCCGTCTCGCCCAGGAATCGCGGCCACGCAAAGCGAAGCACGAAGAGTGCCGCGACGCTCAGCGTGAACGCGAGCGAAATCCGGTGCATCGACAACGCGTGCACGTCCTGACCAAGGAGCGCCCAACCCGCCTCCAGCGCGACGATGAAGCCGAGCGCCATCACCGCGTAGCGCGGCTTCGGCGCCGTCGCCGCCTGGTCGTCCGCAAACAACTTCGGCCACGGCTTGACTAGCAGGAACATCGAGACGCCGACCAGGCCGCTCGCAAGCGTCGCCGCCAGTCGCCCTTCCAGCTTGGGGTACGTCAAGGTGATCCAGATCGACGCCGCGGCGACGAGGCCCAGATTGAGAAGTTGCATTTGCCAGAACCAGGCCCCGCTGGTTTCATCGCCGATACCGTGCCATTCGCGCAGGGTTTCGTGTGCGTCGATTAAGCGCCGCAATACGACGATCAGCAACGTGTACGCGGCGAGCAACACCGCCGCCACGGGGTACCAGTCGGAAATGTTCCAGCCAACGATCGTTTGCGACATGGCGTACAGAAGCGTGCCAAGCGCGGTCAGGCCACAAGTGTAAAGGTGGAAGCGCGTGAAGCGGCGCAGCGCGGGCCGCCACCATTCATGGATCGAGCCGGCCGCCAGGACGACGAGAGCCACCCACGCCAGCCCCGTGCGAACCTCCATTTCGTCGCCGATGAGATGCAACACGTTAGCCAGGACGACGCCTATCGCCATCAGGTAAATGCCCAAAGCGAGCGCGACCTGCGAGAAGGGTAGGGCGTTCCTTTTTATCACATCCATTTCGCCGCCGTGCAGTCGGCGTTCGATGACCGACCAGATGAGGGCCGCGAACGCGAAACTCAAGATTTGCGCGAGGAAGAAATAACTGATTCGTGCATCCTCGCCCAGGATCGGCCCCGGCAGATTGGCGCGATTTGCGTCCCAGGCGGTGAAGAGCATCAAGCCGATTACATTGAAAAGCAGGCCGGAGCCGTAGACGAAGATCGGCGCGCGTGCCCAGATCGCGAGGGCGCCGAGCAAGACGCTGACGGCGAGCGTGTTGCCCACCGACCAGAACGGCCGTTCCGGCTCAACCCACGTCGCCCGCAGAGAGAGCATGACGACGTAAACGCCGATCACGGTGACCCAGCCCCGCGCCGACATCTGCGGGAAGCAACGACGCAGGAAGTCGGCCAGCCGCATTCGATACTCGCTCGGCCAGAATTGCGGGCCCAGCGCGTCGTTCGCATGGCTGCCCCACGAAACGATCAGGAGCGCCATGCCGAGGAGCGTCCATGTCAGCGTCAATACATGATGTGCAAGCCAGGGGATTTCGCCCTTGAAAACAAGGTCCGCCGACGCTGCCAGAGTGATGCCGAAGAGTACGCCGCTAATGGCAACTGCATGCACCACTGCGTTCGGACGAGCGCGGCCGAGAAACCAGACGGCGGCGATCGCATTGGTAGCGAGGGCGAGCCAACCGGACGCGTCGCCGTGCAATTGCAGCCACCGATCCGGTTGGTCGGGACTGAAGACCAGAGCGAGCGAGCCGATTCCAAGCAACGCTACGTTGGCCAGCATGCCAATCAGAATCTGGGCGCCGAGTTGCGATGCCAGCGGGTATGCTTCAGGCGTCGCTGACAAATAGCGATGCAGCGCCAGCCGAGCCAGAGCCGCGCCGCCGAGCACCGCGAGATCGACCTGGATCACGCGCAGCCAAAGCTCCGGATTGGCCCCGTCGAAAAAATGGACGACGAGCAGCGTGCTCGCCGGCATCAAGATTAGCGACGCCATTGACGCCCAGATGTCCGTTTTGCGTTGATAGGCAAGCAGCCCGCACGCAGCCGCCGCGAGAATGACGGCTTCCGCCGACCAGATTCGCTCCAGCCCGCTCACGAGCGCCGCGCTGCCGAGCATGACTGCGAACGCTGCGGGGCCTGCCGAGTAGATCACCGCTTCCCACAGCCGCGACGTGCTGGTCAACCAACGCGGCAGTTGGCGAGGATCGAAGCAAAACATCAACGCGACCCACGCACACGCAAAGACGCCGCTGCCGAACATGAGCGCGATATGGCCGTGTCCCTCCATGCCGTTTTGGACCATGCATGCGATCAAGCCGACGGCCGCGATGCCGATGAGCCCGGGCAAGTGCAATGGAACCGACTGGCGCCGTTGCCAAATGACGTAACCCGCGCCGAGCGCGACGACGCCGAATGCGAGTCTGCTCCAGATCGAACCGGTTTCGAGCACCCAGGGATGGCTGCGCCCGTCCAGCGTGCTGACGATCGTCGTGATTGCCGTGACCAGAACGATGCCGTAACAGGCCACGCCGAGGCAACTGTTGAGCGTGAGCAAGACTGAATCGAGCAGCGGCTTCGATTCGCCATCTTCGAGCATGGCCGCGATCCAGGCCCACGCGATCGACCAGAGCGACGCCGTGGCCGCCGCGACGAGGAGCGCATCGACCGGAACCCAGGGTTCACTGAACGGAATCTCCATGCGCTGAAGGACCAGGAAGAAACCGCCGACGCAGGCCGCCGTCGTCAAAAGACCGGAACCGGAGAGGTAGTACGCGCGACGTTCGCGGAAGCCATGTACGGCAAAAGCAGCGCTGAATAGCGCGAGCGGAATCAGGAGCGACACCGGCCTCTTCATCGCGTGAAAGATGCTCCCTGCGATTGGGCCGGGCAAGTCGACGCCGTTGAGTTTTTGCACGGCGACATTGAGCGTGATCAACAACGCGGGCACGACGGCGCCGGCGAACAAAAGGACGCGCATCGCCATCGCCGGCACGCGCCCGGCACGCTCCAGTCCCAATCGATTGCGGTTCCACAGGAACAACCCCGCGAGCCCATAGACGATCGCCAGGCCCCAACGCGTCGCCGACGCGGCCGCCTTTTCTTCCGCGAACCATGTCCCGGCGACGAGCAGCGGAACCGTCAACAAAAGCAACGTGAAGCCGAGCGCCGGCAATTGCAGATCGAACTCGCGCATCCAGATGATCAGCACGCCCGCCAGAACCACCAGCAACATCCACGCGGGCAGCGAAAATGCCCGATCGTGCCAGTTCGCGGGAAAGACGCGCCACGCATCCGGAGTCTGGCTCAATTCGACGCCGATGCTGCCCAGGATCGCCAGCACCGTCAGCACGTACTGGCCGACCAGTAAACCTTCCGAGAGGATGCGATCGATCGGCACAAACACGGGAGTCAACAGCGCCGCGGCTTGTGGACGCGAACGCAGTCCAATGCGCAGCAATTCCCAGACGAGACTTTGCCCCGCGATGCCGATCGCGTAAACATACACGCTGTACGGCTCCAGCCATTCCCAGCCGTTCGCGGTCAGCCATTCGCTCGCCGCAAAGAACCACGTGAAACTCAAGGCAATTTGAAACGCGCCGAACAGAATGGGCCAACCTTCGAGTACCGCGAGCGTCAGCCACAACGCCGCCAGCCAGCCGCAGCCCATCGCGCCGACCGTCCACGACAGTTCGAAGCGGGCCTGCTCGACGGCCAACGTTCCCGCGACCACGAACGTCGCGGCCAGGCTCGCCAGCATCAGCGGCACACGATAGCTCTTCGCCACCCATTCGAGCGAGACGCGCCGCAATGCCACGCTGCCGGCGAGGCAAATCGTTGCATGCGTCAGCACGCTCCAGAGGAGTTGTTCTTGAAACGACGGCATCCACAGGGCGGCGTAGTGTTGATAGCCGAAGAAAATCGCCCCCGCGAACGCGACCGCCGTGCCGTAGGTAATCTCGGCCATACGCCAGCGCAGGTTGGTCGCCAGCCACGTCAAGGCCGCGACGCCGAGAACCTGCGTGGTAATTTCACCATGATCCGGAGCGTTGATCAACGCGAGCACGCAGGCAAGCGCCGTGGTGACGCTGGCGCCGATCGCGTAGATTTTTCCATCGGTGCGGCGTCCCAGACGCATCCACATTTCCGCCGTGAGCGTCTGGAATACGAGCAAGCCGATGAGCCGCGCCGCCATGATGGAGTGGTCCATCCAGTCGATGTCAACCGACCAACCAAAAACGACGAGCACGGCGAGATAAAGCTGGGCCGCGATTTGCAGCACCGGCACGCGCAACACCCACGCCGTCGCCACGAGCGTGCCGAGATTGATCAGGCCGCATAGCCAGCGATGTGCAAGCGAATCCACCGCGACGACGAATCCGCCGAACATGACGACGAGGCCAAGGAGCCCCAGGCCGGTGCCGAGCGTTAGCAAGAGCCCGCGATGTTCGGACTCGGCGTCGAGCTTTTTGTGAATCAACGTACCGGCGATCAGTATCGGCACGCCGAGCAGCGTGAGCGCGGGCGACAAATGCACGAGCACGCCGGTAAGGTCAACGGCGTCCCGTTTCGCCAGCCACAGCGGAAAACTCAGATTGACCCCGCACGCGAACGTCAAGCTGCCCAGTGCGACGAGCAGCGTCACCGCGCGCTTCGGGTTAAGCGACTCAAGTTTGCCCAGGCGAAACAGGATCCAGCCGATCGCGCCAGCCATCGCCAGCACCGGCAAGAGGGTAAGCACGTAATGGAACGCCGTCCCCGTTTGCGCATCGGCCAGCCAGCGCGGCGCGAAGAGCAGCGAACCCACGCTGACGAGCATCGCGGCCGTCACCGGCAGCGCAATCGGCGACGGCAAATCGAGCGGCGCCTCCATCAGTACCTTGGACGATCGATACAGGCACCAACCGAACACGGCGAGCGTTGTGAATTCGGTTAGATACTCCCAAATTCCAGCCTGCACCTCGAGCGACAAGCCCGCCAGCACCAAAAAATTGAGAGGAACCAGGAGCGTGCCGATCACCAGCAGGCCGCGGCTCGTCGATTCCAGCTTCCAGTGATGCAGCGTGTAGAGCCCCGCCGCGAACAGCGATGTCGTGATGACGGCAAAAATGATGAAGGGAAAAATCGGAATCTGATCCTGCAACGTGGACCACAAACTGATGACCAGCGCGATCGAGCAGCCGACGATCAAGCTGCCGCCGATGATTTCGCCCCACATGATGTTGCGTTCTTCCATGAATACGGCAATCCACTCCGCGAAGCTGCGGCGCGGCGCGGGCGGAGGCGGCGGCTCGACATGCACGGCCGGCGCCGGCTCGACATGCAACGGCGCCGGCACCGGTGGCGGCAGTGTCCTGGTTGGTTTCACAGGCGGTTTGATCGGCTCGGCGATAACCGGCGCCGCGGCAACCGGCTGCGCCTTCGGAATCTCGCCGACGCGCTTGTCCGCTTCACGAATCAGCGTCTCGACCTCTGGATGCCTCGCCAGCCAACCCGGCATCGCTGAAACAACGCGGGCATATTCTCGCGCTCGCGCCCAATCGCCGAGCTTGTGCGCCGCGCGCAGCGCATCGGCCGCGGACGCGAGCGTGATGGCCGACTTCGGATGCCAATCGAAAAGAACATCATAAACCTCGCACGCCCGGCTCAGCATGCCGACTGACAATTGCAACTTCGCCGCACCGGCCAGCGCCCGCCCGGACAATTCGCGCAGCTCCCGCACCGGCATCGAGCGGATCATCGCCATCGCCTTGCGTTTTTCCTCGACCGACATTCCCTTACCAAGGTCTTCGCCGAACCATGCCTCCAGTAGTTCCACGTCCGTTTGCGGCTCGTCTTTGTCCCAGGCCGTCGCGTGGCGGCGCGGCAACAACTCCGCTTGCCGTGTTTCAATGCTCTTGTAAATCTGTTCGCTGTCATCAGTCGTAACGCGGCCCAGGTCGCGCAGCTTTTGCACCGTTCGTGCGGCGGCGATCAGGTCCTTCAGTTCGTCCGCCGCGTCGCTGTGTGGATCGAGGCCGCACGTTGCACAGCGACCATCGACGTCGAAAAAATCCTCGCCGCAACCAACGCAAACGCGCGGCCGTTTGCGTTCGTTCCTCTCAATCGGGCTGGGTTCGCCCCTCGAAAAAAAAGCCGCAGCCATGAGCCACAGCCCATGCCCAACGACGGCGACGACCGCCAGCAAGGCGGCCATGGAAATGAAGAAACACAACAGGCCGACGAGAGTTTCGCCCACGTTCGCACCTGCCCAAGAAATGCTGGGAAATGAGTCACGAAGTTAGCGAATGCAAACTTACGGCATTATACGCCTCCGCCGTGGTTGTTTGTCAAGTGCTTATGTACTTTTTCTCCGAGATGACAGAATTGTGGACTCGTTTTTTGACCTTCAGGTTAAGAAAGCGTTGGCCGGTTTGTAGGGTGGGTCGAGCGCAGCGAGGCCCACCAAGCACTTGCAAGGGCGTGGTGGGCCTCGCTGCGCTCGACCCACCCTTCAACGCTCGCATTTGAAACCTGAAGATCAGTAGCGCCCGCGCAGCGCCACGCGATTGCTCAACGTCTGTGGCGGAAGGAATCCAATCATTTGCGTTCATTGAGTGGCTGCCCCGAGCGCAAGTACGCAAACAGATCGCGCACCTCCTGTTCGCTCATGCCGTGCAGCAAACCCTCCGGCATCAGCGAAATCCCGGTGACATTCATCGATTCAATCTCGTCCTTCGCAAGCACGACGCGCTGCCCCTCGGCGCTGCGCAGCACGACGACGCGAGCATCTTTTTCAACCACGATGCCCGAAAGCGTGCGGCCGCTCTCCGTGATGACGACGGAACTTTCGTAGCCTTCGCGAATCTCCGCGTTCGGATTGACGATGTGCAACAGCATGTTCGGCACATCGTCGCGCTTGAACGGCGTCAGATCCGGCCCGACGATGCCGCCGACCGCGTGCAGCACATGGCAATTGGCGCACTTGGCAGTGAACAGCTTCTTGCCCGGATACGGATCGCCCATGCCGACGTTGACCAGCGACGCGAGGCGATCGACTTCCTTGCGCATTTGTTCCGTGGTCGCGCCTTTGACTTCGCCCCAGTGCTCCTTGATCAGCAGAGCGATGCGCTCGTCGCGATGCAGAAGCATCTTGCGCACGGTCGTTAACGGCACCGACGTCGCGGGCACCTGCTTCTCCGCGATCGCCACGGCCAACTGTTGACTCCATTCGCGCCGGCTTACTAAGAGTGACTCCGCAACTTCGCGAACGTCGCCCGTCAACCGCGGCAACCGCTTGACGACCTCGACGCCGATCTTGTCGTCCTTATATGCTTGCAATGCCCCCAGCGTCGCCTTCTTGATCGCGTCGGATTCCTTGCCAGCGAGGATGTCGAGCAACGGCGTCACGCAACGCGGCTGTTTCGCCTCGCCGAAAATGTCGATCAATTCCAAGCGATCCGGCACGGGCGTCTTCGGATTCTCGATCATCGCCAGTGCCTTCTTGATTGAATCGTCCTTGCCTTGCCGGACGCCAAAGGCGATCGAGCCGCCGCCGAGCTTGGCGATTTCCGCGAGCAGCTCATTCGGCAAACCGGCAATGGAGCGGCCCTTGAATGCTTCCTCGAAACCCTTCAACAGGATCGTGCCGTGCTTTTTCTCGGGCGCCAAACGGAAGAGTTCAACGCACGTTTGATAATCCTTCTGCGAACCAGCCATCGCGAATCGCTTCATCAGCCGCGGCAGTATTGTCTCCTCGACCATCTTGGCGCGCCACAGCGACGATTCGCGCATCATGTCGAGCACCTTGTCGCGGTCCTTGGCGCAATGGACTTCAATCGCCCACCACAACAAAAGCGGAACGTGGATGTCGTTCGCGTCTTCGTCACGCGTCAATAAACTCTGCACAACCGTCAATCCCTCAACCGCGTTTAACCGCTTGGCGCTCGCGGCGAACTGGCTGCGCACGTGAACGCTCGGCTCGCGGCGGGCCAGGTCGGCGACCTTCGGCGTCAATCGCTCGCCGAGCTTGTTATCGTCGGCTCGCAATCGCACCGCCCAGGCGCGCACCTGCGGTTCGGGATGATTCAATAAGTTCTCCGCCATCTTCTCGTTGAAGAATCCGATCAAGTTGAGTGCCCACAGATACTCAAGAGCCTGCGGCCGACTTTTTTGATTGACGACGCGCTTCAAGAGGAGCGGCGCCAGCGACGCGTCCTTGCGATCGCCGATGATCTGCAATGCCATCTCGCGTTCCCAGCGTTTATCGCTCGAAAGCCGATCGACCAGCTCCTTCGAGGTCAACTTGCTCATGTCAAACGGCTTCATCGGCCTGGCGTCCTTGGCGCTCAGCCGATAGACGCGGCCGCTGTCGCGATCGATGACGCCGTCGTTGTGCCCGAGGTGCGCGATCTTGGCTTCGTAGAAATCCGCGACAAAGAGCGACCCGTCCGGCGCCGGCTTGATGTCCACGGGACGAAACCACGTGTCGCTCGACGCGGCGACGCCGCCGAGGTCCTTCGTCTGAAACGACGAGCGATCCGGCGTCACCTCGGTGAGCATGACGCGCGAATGGAGCGGCTCGACGGCGAACATCTTGCCGCGATACTTCGCCGGCAATCCGTCCGCCTCGTTGAGCACCCATGTGTGGCTGAAGCGTTGAGATTTATTCGCCTTCATCGCTTCAAAGAAGCCGAAGGAATAGGGATTCGCGAGGACGCCGTGTTTCTCGAAACCCTTGCGATACGACGCGCCTTGCACGTAGTGAAAACCGCGCGTGTCGCCGCCATTGTGCCCGGAGTAAACGCGGCCCAGGGCGTCGATCTCGACGCCGAACGCATTGCCGCCGCCTTCCGCGTAGATTTCGAAGCGTTTCTTTTCGGGGTGATAGCGCCAGATATGTTGCCCGATCATCTGAATCGGCTTTTCCTTCGAACCCGGCCGCGTGATTTGTGCTGACACGGTGCTGCCGTGCGCCCCGTAGAGCCAACCGTCCTGCCCCCAGCGCAGATTGCTGGCGCAGGAGTGCGTGTCCTCGAGGCCGAAGCCTTGCAAATGGACGACCGGATCGCCGGCCGGGGCATCGACGCCGTCCTTCATGGGATAATACAGCAGATAGGGAGGATTCAGTACCCACAACCCGCCGCGGCCGCGCGCGACGGACGTGACGATATTCATGCCGTCTAGAAACACCGTGTGCTTGTCGTAATCGCCGTCCGCTTTGGTCGATTCATGGATGGAAATGACGTCCTTGCCGCGAATGTGTTTGGGCGGCGGCGGCGGCACTTTATCGTAAACGACGCGCCAGAAGATGTCGCGGCTCAGAATCTTCAGGCCTTCTGGATGCGGATATTGAATGTACTGCACGAGCCACAATCGGCCACGTTCGTCGAAGCTCATCGACAATGGCTGCTTGACGATCGGCTCCACGAGGATTTGATCGAAGCGTAGATCCTCGGCGACGGTGAACGACTTCGCCGATTCCGCGGGCGTGAGCTTCGGCGTCGCCGGCTTGGGGTCCTTGCCGGTTTGTGCGTGTGTGAAAGTGCAGACGGCGAATAGAAAAATGCCAACCAAGGATTGTTTCATCGTCATTCCGATCTTCGTTTGACTGGCGAGCCGAGCCCCGTAAGGGGCCGGTTGAGCGTCCGGCACGACTCAACCGGCCCCTTACCAGTACTTTCAGCTGCCATTAGTTTGGATTTTAGCT
>DAIOGM010000162.1:10573-14368 GCA_036745215.1 Gemmataceae bacterium | reverse complement strand
GGCGGCGGTGGTGGCAATGCCGGCGGCGGCGGAAATGCCGGCGGTGGCGGCGGCGCTGAAAAAGGCGGCGGCGGCGGTGGCGGCGGCGCCGAAAAGAAAAAAGAACCCATGGGGCTCAAAGATAAAGACGATCAGGGCAAGGGCGGCGGCAAGGATGATCAAAAGAAGGACGATCAAGCCAAAGGCGGCAAGGACGACATGGGCAAGGACAAAGAAAAGGACAAAAAAGACGACAAGGACCGCCTCGGCAAAAAAGAAGACGACAAAAAAGACGGCGACGGCAAGGGCGACGCCAACAAGGACGACAAGGGCGGCGGCAAAGGCGCCTCCGGCGTCGCCGGCAAAGGCAACGACGAAAAATCGAAAGACAAGACCATCGCCGATCAGAAAAACGACGTCTGGGGCCATCTTCCGCCCAGTCGCCGCAAGGAAATGGACGCCTTCTCCCGCGAACGATTCGTACCGCGTTACCAGGACCTTCTGGACCAGTATTATCGCACGATCGGCGAGAATAGCCGAAAGAAGGAAGGCGATTGATCAGCCCGTTTAGCGCTCGCGCCGATGCATCGGCGCGAGGTTCCCAACAAGGAAATCGGAGGCCGCGCCGTGCGTCTCAAGACCCTCGCGACGATGTTGCTCGTGATAGCGTGTCCGGCATTTGTTGCCGCGTCGCCTTATCGCTTTGGCGGCGGCCCCGATGCCAAGAAAAACGGACCGGCGCCGGAGAACCGAGCCAAGCTCATCGAAGAAATTCGCTCCGACTTCAACGACGCGGTTGACAAGCTGAATCAGAACGATCCCGGCGCTCAGACGCGTGCCCGGCAGGAACGCATCCTCGCCAACCTCAAAAAGCTTCTGGAGAACGACGATCCGCCGCCGCCGCCGAGTTCGTCGAACAACAGCAACTCTCCAAAGCCGATAAATCCGCCCAGCGACCCGACAAATCCAGAACCCAAGCCGATGACGAACGATCAAACGCCATCGCCATTGCCGCGGCCGCAACCCAAAAGTAGCCAAAACAACACGCCGGAGCCGAAACCCATGGCGACGGATTCGTCCACGCGTGAGCAGCGCGAATCGCCGCCGCGGACGCTCGAAGAATTGCAAAAGGCGCGGCCCGACATGAAGGGCTACTGGCCGGACCCACGCCGGAGCGCTCTTCCGGAAATGGACGCCATCATGCGCCAGCGATTTCCACGAGGGTATGAGGAGTTGCTGCGCGAGTATTATCGCTCGCTTGCGGAGAGCGCGCGACGCGACGATTGACATGCTGCCGGGACACGAACGAGAATCTTTCAAGGAGTATCAGCCGTGAATCGACGCACCTTCTTGACGCGCGGCGCGGGCGCCGTGCTCGGCCTTACCGGCGGCGGCGTCTTGTTGCGCTCGCTCGCTCAGGAGGGCAACCAGGGCGCCGGCATGATCAATCGCGCCGCCGACCAGGCCATCACCGACAGCCTGCGCTGGCTGTCGCGCCAGCAGCACGGCGGCGGCCAAAACGATGGCGCGTTCGGCACCGGCAATTATACCGGCAACGTCGCCGTCACCAGCTTGGCTGGACTCGCCTTCATGGCCGGCGGACATCAACCCAACCGCGGCCAGTACGGCGAGGTGGTCACCAAGGCGGTCCAGTACATCTTGCGCTGCGAAGATCAAAACACGCCCGGGTTTCTCAACGCGCGGCAGGCGGCGTTCCACGGGCCGATGTACGGTCACGGTTTCGCCACGCTGTTCTTGGCCGAAGTCTACGGCATGGTCCACGATCCGAATCTGCGCATGCAGTTGCGGGCGGTTCTGGGCCGGGCGGTCCGCTGCATCCTCGACGCGCAGACGCGTAATCGCGATGGCGCGTGGCGCTATACGCCGCATTCGAATGACGCCGATCTGTCGGTGACCGTTTGCCAGATCATGGCGCTCCGGGCGGCGCGCAACGCAGGCATCGCCGTGCCGCGGCAGGCGCGCGACCGCTGCACCGATTACGTGAAACGCTGCCAGGATCAAAACTCCGGCGGCTTCAAGTATCAGGCGCATTTTGGCGGCGGGCCCGGCTTCGCGCGCACCGCCGCCGGCGTCGTCGCGCTCAATAGCGCGGGCGTCTATCTCGAATCGACGCGCGAAGAGGGGGGCGAGGCCGTCAAACGCGGGCTCGATTACCTCATGCGTTCTCGGCCAGGGCAGGGGGGCGGCGTCTTCGGCGGTGAAATGGCCATGCACTACGATTACGGCCACTACTACGCCGTTCAAGCGATGTGGACCGCCGGCGGCAACTACTGGCGCCAGTGGTACCCCGCCATCCGCGACGAGCTGCTCGCCAGCCGCCGCGCCGACCACTCGTGGCAGCGCAACCTCATGTGCTCGCATTACTGCACCGCGATGGCCCTGATTATACTTCAGGTGCCCAACAACTACTTGCCGATCCTGCAGCGCTAGCGTCGCCAACGAGCGGGGTGTTCGTAGCGACAAGCTGCCAGCTTGTCTGCTTTCGCTTTAGCACGCAAGCTGGCAGCTTGCGGCTACGGAAACGCGACTTCAGAAGTTGAATCGATCATGCTGCGCGCAGTTTTCACCGCGATCCTTTGGCTTGTTTGCAGTCAAATCAACGCCGGCCCCACGAAATTGGCGCGATTCACGATCGAAACGCAAGATGGAATTCGTACCGGTTGCGAGCTTCATACTCTCGATGAAACCGGTATCTCCGGGACCGACGCCAACGCTCAATTCAAATATGAACGATTCCTCGAACTGCGCCGAGAGGGCCGGCCGTTGCCGCCGATCCTGACGCGCGATTTTCTTTTACTGACGACGGGCGACCGCATCGCGCTTGATCCGGGCGCGTCGGCCAATCTGGATGGCAATCGCCTCACCGTTTGGCCTGTCAAGTCGTCTCTGCCCGACGCCAATGCCGCCGGCCTCAACGTTTATGTTCCCTACCTCGTCGCCGCGTTCTGGTCGCTGCCGGAGGGGACGGACGACGCCGAGTTGTTCATCGCTCGCCTGCAAGTCGAATCGCGCAAGCGCGATGTCGTGTATCTGAAGAACGGCGATCGCATCGAGGGAAGCCTGATCGCGCTTTCCGCCAAGACCGGCAGCGTGATGAATAGCGGCGGCAAACGGGTCGAGACGCCGTGGTCGAAGATTTCCGGAATCGCCTGGAACACCGAGCGTTCCGTTCGCCCCCGCGCCAAAAAGGCCTACGCCCGCGCGGTCCTCAGCGGCGGCGACCGCATTAGTTTCCCGGAGCTTCGATTCGACGCCAAGACGCGCCGCTTTGTCGGCAAGACGCTCATCGGCGCGGCTCTGGAGTTCCCCGAGGAAAATCTGCTGGCGATCGATATGCATCAAGATCTTGCGGCGAATCTCGCCGAAATGATGCCGGCGAAGTATGAACATCGGCCCTACCTCGGCGCCGCCTGGCCGCTTGCCAGGGATTCTGCCGCCACCGGCCACGCGATGCGTCTGGCAGGCAGCGCGTACGAGAAGGGCCTCGGCATGCATGCGCCCTGTCGCGCCTCCTACAAGATCGACGGAAAGTTTGAGCGCTTTGACGCCCTGGTCGGCATCGACGAGGCCGCCCGTCGCGGCCGGGCCAGGGTCGCGCTCGAGCTCGACGGCAAAAGGATCGAACTGAACGACGGCAAGGAATTGACCGCCAAGGATGCGCCGCTCATCGTGCGCCAGGACATTCGCGGCGTCCGCGAGTTGACGCTCATCGTCAATTTAGGCACGTTCGGCGATGTGCAGGCTCACGTCAACTGGGCCAAAGCGCGGCTGATCAAGCTGAAATGAAGAAATGAC
>DAIOGM010000162.1:0-10563 GCA_036745215.1 Gemmataceae bacterium | reverse complement strand
CCTTAGCCCAAGGACAAGCGAGCCGCTTGTCCCTACGACAGGACAAGCGAGCCGCTTGTCCCTACGACAGTTTGCGGATTTTCACTTCTTCGGCCGAAATGCCTTCACGACGTTTTCGTTTGTCGTCAAATACGGCCCTTCAATCAGATCGATGCAATACGGAATCGCCGGGAACACCGCGAGCAGACAATCGCGAATGGCGCTCGGCTTGCCCGGCAGATTGACGATCAGCGACTTGCCGCGAATGCCGGCGATCTGCCGCGACAGGATCGCGGTCGGCACCACTTTGAGCGACACGGCCCGCATCTGTTCGCCGAAACCGTCGAGGAGTTTGTCGCAGACAGCTTCGGTCGCTTCGGGCGTGACGTCGCGCCGGGCGGGGCCGGTGCCGCCGGTGGTGACGACGAGGCAGCATTTCTCTTGATCGCAAAGTTCCATCAACGTTTGCTCGATCGTGACCTGTTCGTCCGGAATCAGGCGCGGCACGGCTTGCCACTCGCACGAGAGGATTTCACGCAACGCGTCCTGGATGGCGGGGCCGCCCTTGTCTTCGTAAACGCCCTGGCTGGCGCGATCGGAAACCGTGACGATGCCGATGCGTATGCTCATGGTGCTCTCCGAGAGAAAAACTATAACGTACATCATAGCAAGCCCCAGGATGAGCGCAGCGATTCCCGGGCGTCGGCAGGAGAAACGATGATGCGCACCGTCTGGAGCTTTCACACCGCACAATCAATCGTCTTCGGCCGCGGCGCCGTCAACCAGCTCGGCGAGATCGCGACGCGTCTGCGTTCGAAGAAAGCGTTGATCGTCACCGATCCGATTCTCGAAAAAGCGGGGCTTCTCGACCGCGTGCGCGAACCGCTGCAAGCCGCCGGCATCAGGGTGTCCGCGTTCACCGGCGGCGAACCGGAGCCGTCGATGCGCGCCGGCGTCGCGTGTTTCGAGCAAGCAAAAACCTTCGGCCCGGACGTCCTCGTCGGCCTGGGCGGCGGCAGCAACATGGATCTCGCCAAGCTCGCCGCCACGCTTTTGAAGCACGGCGGCGGTCCGCGCGATTACGTCGGCGACGACAAGATTCCCGGCCCCGTGTTCCCGTTGATCTGTGTGCCGACGACGGCGGGCACCGGTTCGGAAGTTTCCGCCGCTTCGGTCGTCACCGATACCGAGAATCACATCAAGGTCGGCATCCTGTCGAACTGGCTGCGGCCCAGCGCGGCGGTCGTCGATCCGCTCATGACCGTGTCCGGCCCGCCGAAGGTCACCGCCGACAGCGGCATCGACGCGTTGACGCACGCCATCGAAGCGTACACCGCGATCGACAACGCCGACTTCCCGCTCCCCGCCGGGGAACGAACCGTATATCAGGGCAAGCATCCATTGGGAGATGTCTGCGCGGAACGCGCCATCACGCTCGTCGGCAAATACCTTCGCCGGGCCGTGAAGGACGGCAATGACCTGGAAGCACGTGAAGGCATGGCGCTCGCCGCCCTCTTGGCCGGCATGGCGTTTTCCAACGTCGGCGTCGCCCTGGTGCACGCGATGGAGTATCCCGTCGGCGGCGCGGTGCATTGTTCGCACGGCGCCGGCAATGGGCTGTTGTTGCCGTACGTGATGCGCTTCAATCTGTCCGCCAAGACGAAAGCGTTCGCGGAGATCGCCGCTATGCTCGGCGAGAACGTCACCGGCGCCGGCGAACGCGCCGCGGCCGAGATGGCCGTCGCCGCCGTCGAAAAGCTGCGCAACGACATCGGCATCCCGCAGCGTTTGCGCGACATCGGCATCAAGCAAGATCAATTGCGCGGCCTGGCGGAAAAGACGTTTGGCATCAAACGCATTCTGCGCGTCAATCCACGCAGCGTGACGGTCGAAGAGATCGAGGGCATCTTCAAAGAAGCGTACTGAGCTTCGGAATAGAGACGGGCGCGTAACGGGCCATTTCAGCAAACTCATATACTCAACTTATGCCTGATCCCGACGGCTTTTCCTGGATCGATCGTCCACGCCTGGCCGCCATGGCGCAGCCTGCCTCGGCCGAGGAATATCAATGGCTGCGCGAACAAGGCATCCAGCTCATTCTTTGCTTGACGGAGGATCCGCCCCGCCGCGCGTGGATCAACGACGCGGGATTGTTTTCCATCCACATTCCCATCGAAGACATGATGCCGCCGACGCAGGAGCAGATCGACCAGTGCATGGCCGGCATCGACAAGGCGCTCGCCCAGAAACTCGGCGTCAGCGTTCATTGCACGGCGGGGCTCGGACGTACGGGGACAATTGTGGCGTGCTGGCTGGTGCATCACGAGGAATTGACCGCTCGCGATGCGATGACGCGCGTGCGGCGCTTGCGGCCGGGCTCGATCGAAACGGTTGAGCAGGAGGATGCAATCAGCGAATTTGCGCGGCGAAAAAAGATGCAGGCGGAATCGGACGTGCCGTGAAATCATTCGCTTGCGGTTTCGCGCGGCTCGAAAGCCGAGGCCGCGCGAAACCCGCAAGCGTGGGTGAACGACGTCATTACTGCCCTGACATGACCAATGCCGCGACGGCCGCCGTTGCGAGCGCCGCAACACCGGCCAGGGCGACGGCCAAGATGATCACCGTGCGGCGGAATCGGCGTTGCCGCCGGCTGTGCGTGCCGACCCATTCGAGAATCGATTCCTCGTCGCTGATTTGCGTGGACGATTGTGCCTTGGGCTCGGTGTCCACCTGCGGCTCTTCGGGGAGCGCGATCTCTTCTTGACTTGTGCGTTCCGTCGCCGGCGCTTGCGGCGGCGCGATGGGCCAATCCATCACGGTCGGCGCGGCGTGCGGCGCCAGCGCGTCCATCAACTCGTCCGGCGTCTGATAGCGGTCGGCGGGATTCTTTGCCATCAATTTGCGCACAATGTCGGCGATCTTTTGCGGAATGTCCGGACGAAGATCCTCGATCGCCCGCGCCGCTTCGCGGTTGTGACGAATCAGCTTGTCCACCGTCGCGCCCCCCGGATAGGGAACCTCGCCGGACAAAAGGAAATAGAACGTGCAGCCGAGACTGTAAAGGTCCGAGCGGATATCGACGTCGTGCAGGCTTCGCGATTGTTCCGGCGACAGGAAATCGGGCGTTCCCATCACCGTGTTCTCCTTGGCGACGATCGTCTTGGTAATGCCCGTCTCCGGGTGTTGCAAGCGAGCCAATCCGAAGTCGAGAATCTTGACCTGGATATTGTCGTTGCCGGGCTCCTGTTGCAGAAGCAAGTTGGCCGGCTTGATGTCGCGATGCACCATGCCCTTCTCGTGAGCATATTGCAGACCGTTCGCTGCCTGGAACATCGCTTCGCATGCCAGTCCGATCGGCAGCGTGCCGTGCTTTTTGACGTAGCGCTCGAGGTTCGGCCCGTCCACATATTCCATCGCCAGGTAATGCCGGCCGTCGTGTTCGTTGGCATCGAATGCCATCACGATATTGGGATGCGTGAGCTGCGCGGCTGCTGCACTTCATGGAGGAACAATTGATGAGCGCGTTCGTTACTGACGACCTGAGGCGACAGCACCTTGAGCGCAACGACACGGTTCATCGTTTGATGAACGGCCTTGTAAACGCGACCCATGCCGCCCTGGCCGAGCTGATCGAGAATGCGATAGGGCCCGATGAAGAAGCCGCTGTTGCGCCCCGCCAACAACATCTTGGCCTGGAACTTGGTGAGCAGCTTCCACGACGCCAGTGCTTTCGCAATTTCGCGCGAATCGTTCACGTCCGCCATTCGATCGGTGACAACGCGATATTGTTCTTTTGTCAACAATTTACTGGCGCGCAAGTTTTGCAAAAAGGTACGACGATCGACTATCGTTGGATTCATGGCAGCGGCCTCTTACAACGCGACGGGCAGCTTTTGTTCCAAAAAGACGCCCGAACGGGGGTTGGCTATTATATACGACGAACGAATCGAAGGAAACGTTCATGAAACTTCGATTAGTGCCGCTTGCGGCTTCGCGTTCGCATGGCGCCGCGCGAGCACAAGGCCGCAAGCGGCAAAACGAGAAAAAATCCCGTTTTCCTGTCGCATCGCCCGCGAAAAGTCATTACACTGATGGTTGATTGCTCCTACCCTGCTGATTTTCCCGAACTTTCTTGTAGGACGCGTTTTACCGCCGCGCTTGCGCGAGGATTCGGGAAACGGCTGACCAAGATGGCTTGAGGCGGGGGCTCCGCCATCCTTACCGTTTTTGTCGCTTTTTGACCATACCAAAGAAGCCCCGTTCCAGGAGGCATTGTTCCATGGTTATTCGCACCACGCCGCCGCCGATTTTGGCCTGGGCATTGGCCCTGAGCGTTTTTCTCGCGTCCGCCGTTTCCACGCGCGCCGACGTGCCGACCGACCCGGCCGCGCGAGCCAAGATCATCGGCACGCCGACCAAGCTCCTGGTGCATCCTGACAAGTTGACGCTGTCCGGACCGCGCTCCACTGCGCAGCCGGTCGTCACCGGCGTCTACGCGGACGGCACCGTGCGAGATCTCACGCATGTGGCCGATCTCAAGCTCGACGGCGCCGCCGCGACGATTGCGGCGGACCGCTTCCTCACCGCCATGCAAAACGGCAACGCCACGCTCACGATCAGCGCCGGCGGCCAGTCGCTCAAGGTGCCGGTCACCGTGCAAAACATGGACAAGCCGCAACCGGTCAGCTTCCGCAACGAAGTCATCGCCGCTCTCAACGTCGGCGGCTGTAACTCCGGCGCCTGCCACGGTACGCCGACCGGCAAGAACGGCTTCAAGCTCAGCCTTCGCGGCTACGATCCCGCGGCCGATTACGTGCAACTGACGCGCGACCTCATGGGCCGCCGCTGCGATCGCCAGAATCCCGAGATGAGCCTCGTCATGCTCAAGAGCCTCGGCCGGACTAATCACGAAGGCGGCGCTCGCTTCCCCGCGTCGAGCATCCCGGCGCAAATGATCATGACCTGGATGAGCGAAGGCCTCGCCGACGACGCGCCGACTTTGCCGCAAGTCAAATCGGTTGACGTCCTGCCAGGCTCACGCGTCTTGAATGAGCCGAGCCGCTATCAACAGCTTTCGGTGATCGCCAAGTTCAGCGACGGCTCCAGCCGTGACGTGACGCGCCTCACGGTGTTCACGTCGAGCGACCCGGCCATCGCCAATGTGGACACCAAGGGCTTCGTCGAGTTCGCGCAATCCGGCGAAGTCGCGATCCTTTGCCGTTACCTTGAAGAACTCTTGCCGGTGCGCTTGACGTACCTGGAGCCGAAGCTTGGCTTCAAGTGGTCCAATCCGCCGGAGAGCAACTACGTTGACAAGCACACCTTCGCCAAGCTGAAGATGCTCAACATTCAGCCGTCGGATTTGTGCACCGATCAAGAGTTCGTTCGCCGCGCCTATCTCGACGTGTGCGGCATATTGCCGACGCCGGTGGAAGTGACGAAATTCCTGTCGAGCAAGGACGCCAACAAGCGTGCCAAGCTGGTGGACGAATTGCTCGATCGCCCCGAGTACGCCGACTTCTGGACGCTCAAGTGGTCCGATGTGTTCCGTTCGAGCCGCAAGACGATCCAGATCAAGGGGACGCACGTCTTCCAGAAATGGCTGCACAGCCACATCGACAAGAACACCGGCTTCGATCAAGTGGTGTACGAAGTCATCACCGCGGGCGGCAGCACCTATTCCAACCCGGCCGCGAATTACTACCGTGTGTCGCGCGATCCGACGACGCTCGCCGAGACGACTGCCCAGCTTTTCTTCGGCATCCGCATGCAATGTGCGAAGTGCCACAATCACCCGTTCGAGCGCTGGACGCAGGACGATTACTACAGCATGGCCGCGTTCTTCAATCGCGTGAAGCTTCGCTCCGATCCGATTGACGGCGGCGATCCGAAGAAGAAGGACGGCGCCGAATATGTGTACGTCGATCGCGCCGGCGAGTTGACGCAGCCGCGCACCGGCAAGACGATGGCGCCGAAGTTCATGGGCGGCGCGATCCCCGAGATCGCTCCGGGCCGCGATCGCCGCGAGGCGCTCGGCAAATGGATGGCGTCGGGCGACAATCCGTTCGTGCCGAAGTCGGTCGTCAATCGCATCTGGTTCCACCTGATGGGTAAGGGCATCGTCGATCCGGTCGATGATTTCCGCGATTCCAATCCGTCCGCGAACGACGACCTGCTCGACGCCTTGGCCAAGGATTTCGTCAAGAACAAGTTCGACGCCAAGCAATTGATCCGCACGATCATGAATTCGCGCACCTATCAATTGAGCGCCCAGACGAACGAGTTCAACAAGGACGACAACAAGTACTTCTCGCACGCCGTCACGAAGCTGTTGACCGCCGAGCAATTGCTCGACGCGATCTGCCAGGTGACCGACGTGCCGGAAAAATTCGCCGGCATGCCTGCCGGCACCCGCGCCGTGCAGTTGCCGGACGGCGAGGTCAATCATCCGTTCCTGAAGACCTTCGGCCAACCCGCCCGCGAGTTGGCCTGCGAATGCGAACGCGAAGGCGACTCCAACCTCGCGCAGGCGTTGCAACTCATCAACGGCCCGACCGTCAACGATCGTTTGCGCAACGCCGCCAATCGCATCGGCAAATTGATGACCGCGAAGAAGACCGACAAGGAAATCGTCGCCGATTTGTTCCTGACGACGCTGTCACGGTTGCCGAACGATACGGAAGAAAGCGCCATGCTGAACCATGTCAGCATCTCGACGGATCGCCGTCGCGCGTGGGAGGATGTGCATTGGGCGCTGATCAACTCGAAGGAGTTCCTGTTCCGGCATTGAGAAGATCTCAAGCCCCGTGATGAGCGCAGCGATTCACGGGGGTGAAAGTGCGAGGAATCATCGAGGCGGCCGATTGGCCGCCTCGTTCGCATTCGGGGGATCGAAAATGCGGAAATGGTTGATCGTAGCTGGTGTCGGATTTGTCGCGCTACTCGTAATTGTCGGCGCTTGGTTTGTGTACGACGCACTTTCAACACGTCCGAATATACGACTTGCGATCGAGAACTTTCCGAAAATCAAAGACGGCATGACGCAACCCGAAGTCGAAGCACTCCTTGGCGGCCCGCCGGGCAACTTCGGGCGTCATTCCGGCGGCGGCATGATGACCATGGAAGGCTACAGCGCTCCGCATGGCGGGACCGAACTCATCTGGTGCGACGACGCCAATCGATTTGAAATTTACTTCGATCAAGGAAACCGCGTCGTCGGCATGCACCGCCGCGCCGGGTATTCGCAAGAGCCGCCGGAAGGTTTTTTTACCTGGCTAAAGGGCCTGTTGCAGAGGTGAGTATCGCGGATCATGTCAGATTGAACGCATTTTTGAGCGCATCCAGCGCCTCCGGCCCCTTCGACTTATCGACGACGACGCTCACGCGAATCTCGCTGGTGTTGATCATCGCGATATTGATGCCACGCTCGGCCAACGCGCCGAACATGCGCTTGGCGACGCCGGTGTGCGTGCGCATGCCGATGCCGCTGACGATGAGGCGTGCGATGTTCGAATCCGCGCCGGCGACTGCTTTCGGATCGATCGACTTCACGACTTTTTGCGTCACTTCAAGAGCGCGCTGCAAATCGGTGCTCGGTACGCTGAAGGAAAGCTGCGCCAGGCCGTTCTCCGACGGGTTGCCGACGATCATATCGACGACGATGCCAGCGTCGGCGACGGCTTGAAAGATGCGCGAGCAGTTGCCGGGCCGGTCCGGCACGCTGGCGATCGTGATGCGGCCCTGCTCGTCATCGAGAACGACGTCGCTGACGACGATGTCCTCCATGCTCGCCAGTTGAGCAAGCAACTCCTGCTCATTCTTGCCATTAAAGGTGTCAGGCGCCTTTTTCTTGACAAAGGCTCCTGACACCTTTTCGTCGATGGGCAGGCCGGAGCCGGGGCGTGGCTGATCGAGATCGAACGCTTTATGCACGGCTCGCAGCGCCTTGACGCCGTCATTCTTGTCTACCAGGACGGAGATTTTGATATCGCCGGTCGTGATCATCTTCATGTTGATGCCCGCGTCGGCGAGGGCGGTGAACATGCGCTGCGCGACGCCGGTGTGCGAACGCATGCCGGTGCCGACGATCGAGACTTTGCTGACACCCTCTTCGTCCTGGACGCGCGCTCCCATTTCCTGAATGACCGGTCCGAGCGCCTTGATCGTCGCGTGCAGCTCGATCGCGGGGACGGTGAAGACGATCGACGCCTTGCCGCCGGCGCCGACGTTTTGCGCAATCATGTCAACGGCGATGTTCTTGTTGGCAATGGCGGTGAAGATTTGATGGCTGACGCCGGGCCGGTCGGGCACATCGATGACGGCGATGCGGGCCTCGTCCTTCTGAAGGGCCGCGCCGCAGACGATGACGTTGTTCATCCATTCCGCTTCGGGAACGATCCAGGTGCCTTCAACATCGCTAAACGACGAACGTTTCTGCAGCGGTACGCCGAACTTGCGGGCGAATTCGATGGAGCGCGACGAAAGAACGTTCGCGCCAACGGATGCCAGTTCGAGCATTTCGTCATAGCTAACAACATCGAGCTTGCGCGCCTCGGGAACGAGCCGAGGATCGGTGGTGAAGATGCCATCGACATCCGTGTAAATATCGCATGCGACCTCCTTGTCTCCTTGTCTCCTTGTCTCCTTGTCTCCCCGTCCTTGCCCCATCACCGCCGCCAACGCAACCGCCGTCGTATCCGACCCGCCGCGGCCGAGCGTCGTGATATTGCCGGCGCCGTCGATGCCTTGAAATCCCGCGACGATCACGACATGGCCGGCGTCGAGCGCGTCGCGCAGGCGGTCGGTCGAGATGCTCTTGATGCGCGCCTTGGTATGGCTCGAATCGGTGACGATGCCGACCTGGGCGCCGGTGAAGCTGATTGCTTTTTCGCCGAGTTCCTGAATCGCCATCGCCATGAGCGCGATGGAGATTTGTTCGCCGGTGGAGAGCAGCATGTCCATTTCGCGCGTCGGCGGATGTTCGCTGATTTCCTTGGCCAGCTCGATGAGTTCGTCAGTGGTGTCGCCGCGAGCGCTGACGACGACGATGACTTGACTGCCCGCTTTTTTCGCTTGAATCGCCTTGCGGGCGGCGTTCATGATGCGTTCTTTGTCCGCGACGCTGGAGCCGCCGAATTTCTGCACGACCAATGGCACGTTGACATTCTCCTCATTCAGCTCAACCAAATCGATGCTCTCAGGGCATGATATGTCTGTGCCTTAGCGAAGCCAGAGGATGGGCTGTGGCGCCTCAGGCGTCATCGACGTGCAGCGCCGAACTCAAGAAAACCGCCACGCCGATTTGCCAGCACGCGATCCCGCCGAAGTAGGCGAGATACGGAATCGCGCACAAAATCCCCAGGAGCCAGCCCGCCGCACCGGCGGAACAAAGCGCGGAGCGGATGCGCGCGTGGCAGAAGAAGATCAACGGTGCAAACAGGATCGTGCTGCCGACCAGGCCAGCCAGCATCGGCGCTTCGGCGACGGCAACGTAAACGGCTGCCATATAACCGGCCGGCGCGAGCACGAGTGAGGCGACGGTCTGTTGCCAGGGCAGCCGGCACCAGAGACACCAGGGAAGCATCACGAATAGGCCGAACACGATCCCAGGTCCGAGCCAAAGTGTGAACGAGCTTTCCGACCACAACAGCACCGTCGAGAGCAAGCCGGAAATCACCGACAAAGTTACAACATGGCCATCTCGCCGCGTGCGTGCGATTTTCAGCAAACGTTCATCGAAAACGGGGATGGATTCGATGTCTCGTATTCGGAGCCGCGAGCCGGTTTTGATCATTACATTCTGGCACATGAACCATTAAACCGAAAGGGTTGCCGGATATTAACAGGAGGCGATAATCGAGTGCGAGATTGCGCATGCGTGCCATTTTCATTGTCGATCACGGCGACCCGCGTTATACTCCTCCCATCAACATTCTTCTCCGCGAGGCCAAACATGATTGGACGACGGCTTCTCATGGTGATTGGCTTCGGGCTGTGCGTTCTCACTTCTTGCCAGCGCGCCAGTCAGTACCCTTCGTTAGGCAAGAAAACGGAAGTCAAGGAAGTCGCCATCGAAAGTCGCGACGAGCGATTGCGGCGCGAGATGCGCTGGATGCCGCCAACGCCGACGAGCGACACGCCAATCGTGTTTGTGCCGCAAAACAGCGACGAGTGGACGAAGCTACCGACCTATTGGAACGCGCCGCCGATTGCCGCCGGTTTGCCGACGGCGCATCTGGGCCTGGCGCCGCTCGGCATCGCGGCGACGTGGGCGCTTATCGAGCATCACGCGATCGTCAAGATCAAGGTGCCGCGCGGGCTGCCCGATCCGACGCCGCACATTCCGTCCGGCAATCCGCCGACGTTGGGCAAATGGCGACTCGGCAAGGCGCTCTTTTTCATGCCGATCGTCAAAGTCGGCGCGAAGACGTATTCGTGTGCCGGCTGCCATGATCCATCGTACGGGTTCGCGCAAAGCCCCAGCAATCCGCCCGCTGCCAGGTACAACACGCCGAGCTTGCTCAACGCCGTCTACAACCGCCGGCAATTCTGGGACGGCCGAGTCGATACGCTCGAAGAAACGCT
>DAIOGM010000161.1:10638-14522 GCA_036745215.1 Gemmataceae bacterium | reverse complement strand
CTTCCGTGAAGGAGAAATTGAGATAGGCGTTGGTGCTGAAGGCGAGTTTCATTGGTGTTTCCGATCTTCGTTTAGCGCCCGCACTGAAGCGCCACTATCAAACGTTCTCACGGCGGGCGCTAAACGAAGACAGCTACCTGGACTTCTCGGCATACTCCGCCAGCATCTCCATCTGCTTGAAGAAATCATGCTCCCCGCAACCCATCGGGCTTTTGAAAAAGCACGCCAGATGCTTGAGGATGCCGACCTCGCCGCGGCGTTGCGACAACAGCGTCAAGCGCACGATATCCAACAGGAGCGGCGCTGCCAAGAGGGAATCGCAGCCTTGCCAAAGGAATTGCAGGATCATCTTGGTGCCGAGAAATCCCTGGAAGTGAATGTGGTCCCACGCGGTCTTCCAGTCGTCGAGCGACTGGATGTACTCGATCGACACATGCGTCTGCGGCTTGTAGCCGACGATGGAGCTGATGACTTGATCCTTCGTCTGAATCTTCGACGCCTTGTTGGCGGGATCGTCGAGGACGACGCCGTCGCGGTTGCCGAAGATGTTGTGGCCGACCCAGCTCAGGATTTTGAAGTTGCGATGCGCGAACATCGGGGCGAGGACGGTCTTCATGAGCGTCTCGCCGGTCTTGCCGTCCTTGCCGCAGACGGAGGTCTTGCGTTCGTTCGCCACTTCGAGCGCCGCGGGAAACGACGCCCCCAGCGACGGCGTGAAGTTGATGTACGGCGCGCCCAGATCGAGTGCGGCCCAGGCATAAAGTGCGCTGGCGGGAATCGACGCGTCTTTTGATTCGAGCGCCTTGCGAAAGTTCGCGATCGTGTCATATCGCGAATCGAGGTCCTTGGGCGGCTCGGTCGAAGACACGTTCGCGACGACCAGTTGATCGAGCTTGTTCCGCTCGCGGAAATCGCGCAAGTCCGCTTGAATTCGGTCAACCGCTTCCTTGGCCGAACTGACGCGCTGCACCTCCGGCATGTCCGCCAATCGCGCGATCGTCGGCCCCGCGCCGAGCACGGTGCCGGGCCGCACGTTCGCGGACCAACGATCGAGGTCAGGCTTGCATGCTTGCATCAGCGCTTCATGGAAGACGTTGGAACGCTGATTGAGGTCGCGCACCGCTTCGTTGAAATTGCTGCGGCGAATGTCGTGGCCGCCGATGATGAATTGATCGAAATCGTCGAGATCGAGGCCGTCGAACATCGGCGTCGCGGTGACGAGGCTCGTCGTGTCCGTCAATCTGCGGGAAAGTGCGGACAGGCCAAGCACTGCGGTAGAACTGACGCCGCCATGGGCGCCAATGAGCCAAAGACCGACGCGACGCTGAGTCATCTGAGAGTTCTTTCACCATGTCTGCTCAGGTTTTGACCAAACCGAAGCAATCTTCCCTCGATGCGAGACGAGGGTTGCGGATAAGGGAGCGGTGCTGGCAGGCTGGGGGGCCGTCAGGAACGTCATAATCAATTCTCCGAACTTCCCCGCCATTGGTCAAGCGCGCGATCCCGCCAAAACCGCGCAACGGCTCAGGAGTTTGCCGATAAAATAAGCTCGGTTGGCTAACGATACCTCAAACAAGGCAACTGCAATGCCGAACTCACAAGATTTCGTAAGTATCGAGGACGCCCTCGCCGATATGCGCGCGGGCCGCATGGTCGTGCTCGTGGATGACGAGCAGCGCGAGAACGAAGGCGACGTCGTCATCGCCGCGGAGTGCGCGACGCCGGAGACGATCAATTTCATGATGCGCAACGCATGCGGCATCGTGTGCCTGGCGATGTCGGGCCGGATCTGCGATCGCTTGCACCTGGAGGTCGCCGCGGGCGCGAACGTCGAAGGGCCGACGACGCCGTTCACGCAAAAAATCGACGCGCGGTTCGGCATCACCACGGGGACGAGCGCCTTCGATCGCGCTCGCACCGTCGCCGTCGCCATCGACGAACTATCGACGCCGAGCGATTTGGTGCGCGGCAAGGGGCACGTGGACGGCCTGCGTGCCAAGGACGGCGGCGTCCTCGTACGCGCCGGACACACCGAAGGCAGCGTCGATCTCGCTCGTTTAGCGGGCTTCAAAGAGGCGGCCGTCATTTGCGAGATCGTCCATCCGGATGGGACCATGGCGCGCTTGCCGTACTTGCGCGAGTTTTGCAGTCAACATGGCGTCAAGATGTGCACGATCGAAGATTTGATCAAGTATCGTCGGCAACGCGAACGCCTGATTCATCGCGAACTCGTGGTGAAGCTGCCGACCAAATTTGGCGACTTCGATTTGATACCGTACACGTCGGTCGTCGATCCGGAGCCGCACCTGGCGCTGTGCATGGGCGGCGTCGGCATTGAAGTCAACGGCGTCATCCCGATTCAAGCTGAGTCGGTCATCGTGCGCATCCACAGCCAGTGTTTGACGGGCGACATCCTCGGCAGCATGCTTTGCGATTGCGGGCCGCAACTTCATCAAGCGATGGCGCAGGTCGCCGAGGCCGGCAAGGGCGTCGTCCTCTATATGCGGCAGGAAGGCCGCGGCATCGGGCTGTTGCCGAAATTGAAGGCGTACAAATTGCAGCAAGAAGAAAAGATGGACACCGTCGAAGCGAACAAGGCGCTCGGCTTCGCGCCGGACCTGCGGCAATACGGTATCGGCGCTCAGATTCTCTTCGACCTCGGCGTGCGCGACATTCGTTTGCTGACGAACAACCCGCGCAAGGTCGTTGGATTGGATGGTTATGGATTGCGCATCGTCGAAAGTTTGCCGATCAAGGTGGACGCGAATCCGCATAACGCGCGGTATTTGAAGACGAAGAAGGATAAGTTAGGGCATTTGCTCGACGACGTTGGGTGATCCGTGTTTTGCGTTTAGCGCTCGCGTGGCGCCGCGCGAGCGCTAAACGTAAACCAGCATTTTTTCTAGAATCCCGCGAACCTTTCGCGCAATTGACTCGTCCATTCATCGTCCATCCGTTGTGATGGATTCAACCAGGAACCAATCCATGATGCGCTTGGCCTTAGCTTTGGAACGATTGCAAGAACGGCTCGAACAGCCGCTCGATGCGCAGAAACCCTATCCGCTAAGGCGTTGACACTCGACGAATCATGGTTCGATCCCGCGAAGGGGCCGAGTGTCTGTCCAAGATGCTCGGCCCCTTCTTTTTTCCCCTCGCCCTTTGCGGGAGAGGGGTCAGGGGCGAGGGGAGAATTTGGCTCGTTGGTCTAGCGGTCGATGACGGCTGTTTTTCAAGCAGCAAAGACGGGTTCGACTCCCGTACGAGCTATTCGCCGCTTGCGGTTTCGCGATCGGCACGCGGCGCGGGGTTGTGATCGTAACGGCAGCGGACCTGACTTTTAATCAGGGAGTGAGGGTTCGACTCCCTCCGACCCCATTGAGTAGTGGTGAGAGGAGAGTGGAGAGTGCAGAGTGAAAAGGCTGGTTGCCCGATTGGATAAGGGGGCGGTCTGTAAAACCGTCGTCTGCGGACTTAGCAGGTTCGATTCCTGCACCGGCCAATGGGCAGTGGAGAGTGGTTAGTGGTGAGTGGTGAGTGGAGAGTCATCTGCCACTCACCACTCACCACTAACCACTCTCCACTACCTTCCGGGTTGGTGTAGTGGCAACACGCCTGGCTTTGACCCAGGAAACGCCGGTTCGATTCCCGCCCCCGGAGCTTGGCCTGGATACGCCAACTGGCCGAGCGGCTCGGCTTAAACCCGAGCGTGTGTGGGTTCGAATCCCACTCCAGGCAAAAGCAATTCGTCCCCGTGGAGCAGCCCGGAGTGCTCGTCTCCCTGTCACGGAGAAGGTCGCGGGTTCAAATCCCGCCGGGGACGCTTTGGTTCACGGCACGGTACGCCAACCGGCAGAGCGGCCAAGCTCAAACCTTGGATTGTGTGG
>DAIOGM010000161.1:4467-10538 GCA_036745215.1 Gemmataceae bacterium | reverse complement strand
ACGGCACGGTACGCCAACCGGCAGAGCGGCCAAGCTCAAACCTTGGATTGTGTGGGTTCGAATCCCACCCGTGCTACTTGGCGCTTGCGGCTTCGCGTTCACGCGGCGCCATGCGAACGCGAAGCCGCGAACGGCAATTGGTCGAGTACGCAAACTCGGTAAAGCGGCCATCTTGAGAGGGTGGTGATTGTTTGTGGGTTCGACTCCCACCTCGACCACGGATTCTTCGTTTAGCGCTCGCGCGGCACATGCAACAGCACGACGCCGTTGCAACGTCCGCGCCAACGCTGAACTTGGCGCCGATTTTCCATTTAATGATCCTCATGTTCGACTGGTACCCCGGCTACGAATATCACTTCGCGCGTACGCAACTCGTCCTCTTCACGCTCGGCATGGGCATGACGCTATCGATCGCCGATTTCCTCGAAATCGCGCGGCGGCCGGTTTCGTTCGCATCCGGCTTGATCGGGCAACTCTGCGTCATCCCGTTTGTCGCGGTCGCCATCAACGCCGTCGGCGATTTCGAGCCAGGCATCGCTGTCGGCTTGATCCTTGTCGCCGCGATGCCGGGCGGGGCGTTGTCGAAATTCTTCGCCTACTTCGGCCGCGGCAACATGGCGCTGTCGATTTCGCTCACCGGCGTCGGCACGTTATTGTCCCTCGTCACGGTGCCGTTGATGCTGCAATTCCTGGCGGCCAAGCACATAGATGAATTCAGCATGCCGATCGCGGACATCATGATCGACTTCGCGCTTTGTTTGTTGTTGCCGCTGGCGATGGGGTTGTTTGTAAGCAGAATGTGGCACAGACATCGATTGTTGTTGTCGAAGATTTGCATTCGCACAGGGCTGGTCGTCGTCATCGTCATGATCGTGGGCTCGCTCGGCAGCGGTCGGATTCAGCCGGGCCAATACGGTTGGAGCGTGCCGATCGGCATCATCCTGTTTTGCGTGATTGGCCAGCAGGTCAACATGTTGCCGTTCTACTTTCTGCGCTGGCCACGCCGCGATCGGTTGGCGGTCGGCATCGAGGCGACCATGCGCAACATGAACCTGGCGCTCTTGATCAAAGCACAATTGTTTCCCGAAACCGACGCGCTGGGCAACGGCGTTTTGTTCGTGATCCTTTTTTACGCCGCCGCCGCGATGGGGGCGGGGTTGCCGCTCGCGCTCAACCATCGACGGCTCGCGCGCAAGGAGGCGTCGTCGTCGCTCGCCAATCAGCCGATTACCAGTGAGGCGTCACCACAGACCAACCGGTTGAATTCGTAGCGACAAGCTGCCAGCTTGTCTGCTTTCGCTACAGCGCGCAAGCTGGCAGCTTGCGGCTACGAGACGCGCCGGCGGTTCGTATTGTCGCGAATTGCCGGCGAACATTCATCTCGTCCAGGCGGCCCTTTTGCCATATGAATAATTGCGTACGCACGTCCCAAGCGAGACCAATGACATGGCAAGAAAACTGATCGTCCTGGCCGGTCCGGATGAAGGCATGGTCTTTACGCTCGGCGCGGAAGTGCTGCTTCTTGGCCGCAGCCGCGCGACGGAGACGCATCTGACCGATCCTCACGTGTCGCGCGTGCATTGCCAGGTCGTGCCGGAGGGCGACAAACACGTCCTCGTCGATTTCGACAGCGCCAGCGGCACCTTCGTCAACGGCAAAGAGTCCGAGCGCCACGTGCTCAAGGCCGGCGATCTCGTTCGCATCGGCGGCACGCATCTTCAATACGTCGAAGAGGCCGACGGAACGAGCATGAAGTCCGCGGCGCCCGTGAAAACGACGCTTGAATGGGCCAAGGCGCTGATCGGCACGACGCTGTCGCACTACGCGATCACGGGCGCATTGGCGCGCAGCAAAACGGGCTACGTGTTTCATGCCCGCGATACGCGCACCGAAACCGCGGTGGCGCTCAAGGTGTTGCCGCCCGATTTCGGACAGGACGACAAGAAAGTGCAGCATTTCGTCGAGGCCATTAAGGCGGCGATGCCCGTGCTGCATCCGCACCTCTTGAAGATTTACGGCGCCGGCAAGACGGGCAACCACTGCTGGGTCGCGATGGAGTACGTCCCCGGCGACAGCCTTTCGGCGGTCATTGGCCGCATCGAAAAGGCGGGCAAGCTTGACTGGAAGTCGGTCGTGCGCGTCGGCATCTATCTGGCTCGGGCGCTGGAGTTCGCGCATCAAAAAAACCTGATTCATCAAAACGTGACGCCGCAGAACATCTTGATCGGCCGCAAGCCGCAGAATACGAAGCTGACGGACTTGATGCTGGCGCAGGCGACGGAGGAGGATCCGACGAAGCCGATCTCGGCAGCGGGGTTGCCGGCGGATTCGTTGCCGTTCATGTCGCCGGAGCGGACGGACGGCGCGGGCGCGAAGATCGACGCCCGCACCGATGTTTATAGCCTGGGGGCGACCCTGTTCGCGATGATAACGGGAAAGCCGCCGTTTCAAGGCGCGACCGTGGAAGAGCTAATCGAGAAAATTCGCCTCGACGGCGCGCCGCCGATGTCTTCGCCCAGCGCTCCAATGCCGGCGCCACTGGATAAGCTGCTGCGCCGCTGCCTCGCGAAACGGCCGCAGGATCGGCCCAAGAATGCGGAAACCGTGCGCAAGGAGCTGGAGGCTCTGGCGGCGGAACACAAAATACCCCTATAGGTAATGTCACTGATGCCGCTCCAGCTCGACACGGCGCTCGAACGACTCGCGCGCGATCCAGCCGCCCCGCTGGATCTGGCCGAGATCGCGCTTCTCCTGGCGAAGGACGAATATCCCAATCTCGATGTCGAAGCCACGCTCAACGAAATGACCGCGATGGCCCATGAAGTGCGGCCCTATCTGCGCGGCCACCTGGCGCATCAGGTTCAGGGACTGTGCCGCTATCTATTTCACGAAATGGGCTTCCGCGGCAACACGCTCGATTACTACGATCCGCGCAACAGCTATCTCAACCTGGTGCTGGAACGCCGCCTCGGCATTCCGATCACGTTGTCGGCGGTGACAATGGCGATCGGCGCTCGCGCGGGCCTGACGATCGCCGCCGTCGGACTGCCGGGGCATTTCATCGTCAAGGCAATCGATCCCCGACAGGAGATCTTGATCGACCCCTTCAACGGCGGCCGAGTGCTTTCCGAAGTCGATTGCCAAAGCCTGGTGCTGCAAGCGACCGGTGTGCCGTTCGAAGCGTCGCGCGAAGCGTTGGCGCCGTTGCCGCTCGGCGCGATGTTGTTGCGCATGCTCAATAATCTCAAAGCGATTTACTACAAGGCGCAGGATTGGCCGCGCTCGATCCGCATCATGGAGCGGCTGCGTTTGTTGCGGCCCGAGGAAGCGGCGGTGCGGCGCGATCTGGGCGCGTGTTATGTGAAGATCGGGCAGCCGGGCAAGGCGATCAATCATCTGCGCCATTACGTCGAAGTGGCTCAGGACGCGGACGATATCGAGAAGATTCGCGGCCTGTTGAACACGGCGATCACGTCGGTGGCGCAGTGGAATTGATGGGCATCATCTTCGTTTATTGACCTTCAGGTATCCAATGCTTGAGTTGGAGTTCCGCCTTTAGGCGGGTTTGAGCGAATCACCGCCTAAAGGCGGAACTCCAACGCGCATTGCATTACTGAACATCAATAGTGCCCGCGTGGCGCCTTCCGGGCGCTAACGAAGATGGTTATTTGTTTCGCGCTCGTTGCACCTCGATAACAATCTCCGCGGCCGCGGGATCGGCGCCGTAAAGCTGTTCGAGGCCGGTCCAGATGCGCTCTGCCTCGCCGATCTTGCCGTCGCGGCGCAATTCATCCGCGCGAGCCAGCGCGGCCTTGGCGCTCTTGAATCGGTCCGCGTTTTGCGCCGCTTTCTGCAAGTCATCCAGCGATTTGCGTGAGCGTTCAACCCACTGCTTTTCCGCCGGCACGTCGCCGAACACGTCAATGACGTTGCGCCACATTTGCTGCGCTGCCGCCGGGTTGCCTTGCTTGGCGAGCAAATCCGCTTGTTGAAAGAACCGCTGCGCCTCGCTCGGCGCGGTCGATTGCGCGGCGTCCACGCGTTTCTTGAACTCCGCCACCTTCTCTTGATAAGGATGATCGGGATAACGCGACTGCAACGGCTCCAGGTAATCGCTCCAGGCGCGCGTCATGTCAAATACGGTCCCCTTCTCCATCAATTCGGCGCCGCGCTGGAAGAGCTGATCCTGATTGAGTGGCCACAGGTTGTACGCGATCGTGCCGATGCAGAGAACCAGGATCGAGACGAGCACCATCGGCCGATTGAAGAGCCGGCCGATGACGCTGCCGCGTTCGTACGTCCCCGTGTCCGGTCGCACGGCGCCGTTCATCGGCGTCGATTTGCCCAGGAGCGGGTGCGAGCCGACCTTGTCGGTGCGATTTTCCGCTTTCGTGACGCTGCTGCGGTTTTCGACGCTCGTCAAATCGGACTCTTGATCGAGCTTGTTGGCGATGTCCTCGGCTTGCCTCAATAAAACGAGAGCATCGCGCGGCCGCTTGTCCGGATCCTTGTCCAGAAGCTGGCAGACCATCTCATCAATCTCGGGCGGCAAATCCGGCACGAACTTGATCGGCCGATCGAATTGCCCATAGCGATGCTTGTGCAACAGTTCAACGTAGCTCTGTCCCGTGAACGGCGCTCGGCCGGTGAGCAGCTTGTACAGGACGCAGCCGAGGCAATAGAGATCGCTGCGCTTGCCGACGACCTTGCCCGCGGCTTGCTCCGGCGAGATGAACTCCGCGGTGCCGACGATGCCGCCCGTCAACGTGAGATGATTGGTCGCGAAGACCTTGGCGATGCCGAAGTCGGTGACCTTGATCTGGCCGGCGGTGTTGAGGATCAAATTCGACGGCTTGATGTCGCGATGAATGATGCCGTGATCGTGCACGTGCCGCAGCGCCGGCGCGACCTGGATGGCGACGTTGAGCACGTCCTTCCACGGAAATCGGCTTTGCTTTTCAAGGAGTTGCTCCAGGCTCAGGCCTTCGACGTACTCCATGGCGTAGAAATACAAACCGTTCTCGAAGCCCGATTCGAAGAAGCGGACGATGTTCGGATGATCGAGCTTGGAAAGCGTTTCAATTTCGCGCTGGAAGCGATGCAGGAAGCCGACTTCCTGGGCGAGTTCGGCGGCCAGGATTTTGAGCGCCACATTCATGCCGGTGAGTTCATCCTGCGCAAGATAGACGCGTCCCATGCCGCCGCGGCCGAGTTCCTTGAAGATCACCCATTTGCCGAGCCGATCGCCGATCATTCCTTGTACTCCAGTCGCTTACGCTCCTGGCTCGCCCTGCTTGCGTCGCTGTGCTCTTGCGGATATCGTACCAACTTCTCGATTCCGATACGATGAAAAGTAGGCATGTTTTGCGAGTTAACGGAGTCGGCATGAGAACCGCGTTATTGCTCATCGCGCACGGCAGCCGGCAGACGGAGGCGAACGACGATTTGTTTGCGCTCGCCGAGGAAATTCGCGGCGCACATGCGATCGTCGAAGCCGCGTTCCTCGAATTGGCGACGCCGACGATCGAGACGGCGGGCGATCGCTGCGTGTCATTGGGCGCCGAACGCGTGGTGCTCGTACCGTATTTTCTGTCCGCCGGCGTGCACGTGCGGCGCGATTTGACGGAACATCGCGACCGGCTCGCGACGAAGTTTGCGTCCGTCGAATGGTTGCTCGCGGAACCGATCGGTCGGCATCCATTGATTCGCGAAATCATCACGCAACGGGCGCGAGAAGCGTCCGAGCCTGAAGCGTAAGCGAAGTTGAAATGCATTCTTCGCTTACGCTTCAGGCTCGGATTACGTGTTTTGCGCGAGTTGATAAATCTCTTCTGCGTCGAGCACTTTGTCGTTCGATTCAAAGAGCGATGCGATGGCGGCCTTGTGCACCTTCATTTTCGTATCACCGACGCCGATCGCGCCATAGCAAATGACGCCCGCTTGATCGACGCCCTGAGGTCGTCGAGCGTGACCCCGAGGTCGCGCAGCCGCTGGCGCGCGGACGCTGCGCCTTCCGTGTCCCCGTACCGCTTGGCGAGCCGCCAGTCGTGGAGCGCGTCGGCGCGCGGCGT
>DAIOGM010000161.1:0-4457 GCA_036745215.1 Gemmataceae bacterium | reverse complement strand
TCCCCGAATCCTGGACCTCGACCCCTTCGACGCCGAGCGGCGGCACCGCGTTCAAATCGATCGCGACCTTGAGCGCGGGCGTCCGCGCCGCCTTCGGCAACAGCACGACGCCGGCGGCGCCCGCAGCGATGACGAGTGCGCGGCCCTGGACCGCGGCGACGAGTTCATCATTGGAAGCCGTTGCGGCGGGTTCCAATTTCGCACCGGGGACGCGCTTGGCGATTTCGTCGCACACGGCTGCCGCCCGCGCCGCCTGGCGCGAACCGACGCGCACGTTGGCGCCTTCGCGCGCCAGCAAACGCGCGACACGTTGGCCGACGGGGCCCGTGCCGCCGAGGACGACTGCCGTGACATCTTTCAACGTCAAATGACGCGCCGCGGCGCGGACCGCGGCGGCGGCGGTTGTGTTGGCCCCGTTGGCGTCGAGCATGATCGACACGCGCAGTCCAAACTTTGGCAACATGTGCTTGAGCGCTTCGGCCATTAGCTTTTCGCCGGCCAGGACGTCGCTGCCGCCGACGAAAATCGCGCTGGACTTCAAGCTGTTGGGCCCGCGCGTGAAGATGGCGCCATGAACGAGGGTCTGAACCTGCTCTGGTTTGACCGCCGCGTAGCTGAAGATCTCGTCGGCGCCGCCGTCAACGGCGACGACGCGATCGAAGACACTCGCCTGCGCGTCCGAGTCGAGTTGGATGAGGATCTTGCGCTTGTCCACGGATCGGCTTCCTGACAATGGCGAGCCACGGGGTATATCCCCGTGGTTTGGACATTCCTACCACGGGGATAAACCCCGTGGCTCGCTCAACGAGTTATTTCGGCGAGAATGGATGCTTGACCGTATCCTTCTTCGCGGTGATGTCCGCCAGTTTCGGCTCGCCCGTCATGGCGCACTTGATCGCCATCTTCGTGGCTTCGTAGTTGTACTGGTAAATCTTATTGTCATCCTTGGCATCCCAGTGAATGAACACGCCGCACACGATGACGAAGTTGTCGGCCAAGTGCTGCGGGATGACGCCGGCGGCGGTCGAATCGGCGACGGCACGGGCGACGGCGGATTGCGCCGGGCCGAACATTTGCACGGCCTGCTTGGCGCCCTTGATTGTGACCTTCGTGATCATGACCGTGGCCGGCTTGCAGATGAGGTTCGGCGCGATGACGGCGAGCAGGTTGGAGTGGCCATGCGATTGATTCGCCAGCGCGTTCGCGAACGCCACGCCGACGGGGCCGTCTTTGGAGCCGATCAGAAGATCAATGTGCGCGATCTCGTTGCCTTCGCCGACGAGGGCTTCACCGATGTACATCGACATGAGAAAACTCCTTTTGGATGCGAATGATTCGTGAATACCGTTGAAAGAGGACTATAGCAGTTGAGGCTCGAAGTTCAATAAGTTTTCGGTGTTTTGTAGCAAGCCCCGGGGTGAGGTAATCCGGTACTCCGAACCCCGGGGTTCGGATTACCTCACCCCGGGGCTTCCTTGTCCTTCTTGGAAAATTCGCTACCACCGGCGCTGCCTGCAAATCTTCGCTGGAATTCGCATTGTCCCATGGGAACTGCCGTCGAGAATGCGACGCCGCGCCGCTATCATGTTGGTGGGCCGTGGAATACGATTCCAATCGTGTAAACGCCCGAGGTTACACCATTGGAATGGTGTTCCACGGCCAAAGGGAACACCCCATGGGTCAACGTCGCATCATCACCGGCTCGCGCATCCTGATCACCGGCGCGTCGCAAGGCATCGGCAAAGCACTCGCCGAACTGGCAGCGGCGCGCGGCGCCAAGGTCCTCGTTTGCGCGCGGAAGGCCGAATTGTTGCAAGAACTCGCGCAGCAGATTCGCGCCAAGGGCGGCGTCATCGAAATCGTGCAGGCCGACGTCACCTCGGCCGACGACCGCAAGAAAATGGTCGAGACGGCCGAGAAAGCGTTCGGCGGCCTCGATATCCTCGTCAATAACGCCGGCATCGGCGCCACCGGGCACTTCGCCGATTGTTCTGCGGAGCGCTTACGGCAAATCATGGAAGTCAACTTCTTCGGACTGACCGAGACGACGCGCGTCTTCTTGCCGATGCTCAAAAAAGGCAACAAGCCCGCCATCGTCAACATTTCCTCCATCGCCGGCAAACGCGGCATCCCGGCCCGTTCCGAATACTCGGCGAGCAAGTTCGCCGTGCAGGGCTTCAGCGAGGCGATTCGTGCCGAACTTGCGAAAGACGGCGTCGATGTGATCGTCGTCTGCCCCGGTCTGACGCAGACCAATTTCTCGCAAAACATGATCGAACAAAAGGCGCTCGTCAAGCTCGATCACATGCGCGGCATGACGCCGGAAGAAGTAGCCGCGCACACGATCAAGGCGATCGAAAAGGGCTACAATGAAACATGCCTCACCCTGAAGGGCAAAATGATGGTGCTGGTGAGCCGATTCTTTCCGTGGATCGCCGACATCGTCGTCCGCAAGAAAGTCCGTGGCCTGTTCAAGGAAGAACGAGAACGGCGTAAGCAAGAAAAATCGGCGCCACTTGAGAAGGTCAACGCATAAGCTGCAAGCCCCAGGATGAGCGCAGCGATTCCTTGGGGTCGAACCATGGGCGTCCCACGCGAGCCTACTTATTCCCTTCTCGTCGTCGCTTGCTTCAGCCGCCATTCCGATGCCCTGAACTGGGCCACCAATCAGCTGACCCCAAAATACGGCAAGATCGCCCTTCAAAGTCCTGACTTTCCATTTCATCATACGAAGTATTACAATTCGACGATGGGAACTGACCTCATCAAACGTTTCTTGGTTTTTGAGCCAATTGTCTCGGCAGATTGCTTGCCAAATGTGAAACATTTCACAATCAATTTGGAACATGATTTGGCCGCCACTAGTCGATTTCCAGAGGTTCGCCCGCTCAACCTTGATCCGGGATTGATTCAGCTGGGAAAGTTTCTCCTGGCCTCCACCAAGGATCAGGTCCATCGCGTGCATCTTCAGAACGACATTTTCGCGGAGGTGACTCTTCGGTTTCAAGACGGCGCCTTCGAAATTTGGCCGTGGACCTATGCCGATTATCGCGAAGAAAGCGTGCGGGACTTTCTTGGCGAGGCCCGGCAACTCCTGTATGAGCGTGTCACGAAGTTGCGCCAAAGCCCGGAAAAAACGTGATTTCGTCGCAATCTCGCGATGGTACGAGATCTTGTGCTAATTCACCATCTCGCCCCTGATTCAAGTCCGGCACGTTCGTATGAGAATCTTCTGTTGGCGTGTCTTTAGCCTCTTGAACATCGCCGCTCGGCTTGTTACCATCTCACTGGTCTGGATCCGGGAAAAATCAACGTGAAGAAAAAGTCAGAAAAACGGGGCCGATGGCTCTTCAAGGAGGAGCCGAGTTGCTACAATTTTGCTCAGCTTGAAAAAGACGGCTCCGTTGTCTGGGCGGGGGTCAAAAACGCGTTGGCGCGGCAAAACCTGCGAAAAATCCAGGTTGGCGACCGGGTGCTATACTACCACACCGGCAAAGAACGGGCGATTGTCGGAGAAATGCGGGTCGTAGCGGGGCCGATGCAAGATCCCAAGAGCGATGACCCCAAGTCAGTCGTCGTAATAGTGGAACCGGTAAAGCGGTGGAATCCGCCGGTCACGCTCGCCCAAATCAAGGAGGACGCCCTGCTCGCCGATTGGGAATTGCTGAGAATTTCCAGGCTTTCCGTGATGCCCGTGAGCGCCGCCCAGTGGCAACGTCTGGAGACGATTTGCCATGACAACCCATGAAAAGTAATTGCTTCTTGACCAGGCGGATTTTTGCTACAATAGTTGGCGTCAAGGAAGGGGCAATTTTAGGATGGCATCGGTTCTTCCCAGGACGGGAGATTCAACTTGGGACCCCCAACATGGATGTACGTTTGTACTGATTCCAAGGAATGGGATTCCCAGGGAACCGAGCCTGAGAGTTCAAATATATGTCTCGCGACACTGCAGCGCTGACCGATCTGGCGAAGACCCCTGTCGCACGCCGGTCGGATCGGTTTTTGTTCGGCTTGTCTGAATTTCGAGGCGCGGTCCTCGTTTCCCATGTTCACCCCGACCCGGACAGCCTGGGCAGCATGTTGGGCCTGTCTCATTTGATCGAGACGTGCGCCCGCATCCCCACCCAGATCACCCAGGACGGTCCGATTTGCCGGGCCGAAAATCGGGCCATGGTGGAAACGCTCGATCTGCATCTGACGCCGATCGAGAAAATCCGCTGGTCGGACGATCTCGCCGTCGTCATGGTGGACAGCCAGCCGAAGACGGGCCGGCATTCCTTCAACGGCGAAGCCAATATCTACGCCGTCATCGACCATCATCAAACGCCTGGCGAACTCGAGGGGGTGCCGTTTCTCGACATCCGTCGCGGCGTCGGCGCCTCCCCCGGGCGCGTCCATGCCCACGGCGCCGAGGCGGTGTCTGAGGACCCCGGCCGACACCTCGATTACCCCGG
>DAIOGM010000160.1:0-14549 GCA_036745215.1 Gemmataceae bacterium | reverse complement strand
GACGCTGTGCACCGCGTGAAAATCGAGATTCGCGAGCACTTTCGTCGGCAGCTTCGTATCGACGAACGCCCATGCCTTGCCGCCCGAGACGCTTGACAGGATTAGCCCCCCCTGCCCGACCGCGATCGTTTTCTTGCCGAGGATTTGCAGACTCGTGATGTCGCGTCCGGCGAGCCAATCTGCGTGCTCGGCGAGCACCGTTTTGTCCTTGGGTAGCAGCATGTGCGACAGCCAGACGCCGGTGACGATGCCCGGATTGTTGATCTTCTGGCCATCCGATTGCAACAGACCCAGTCGGCTCCATCCGCCCGCCAGGATGCCGGAATGGCTGGTGTAAAAATCGCCCGCCAGCCACGACGTCGTGCGCGGCCCGCTGACCGGTTCCCACGTTTTGCCGGAGTCGCTCGTCTTGAAGACGCCGAACGGGAATTGATCGCTGCCGTCGCCGCACAAGAAGCCGGTCTCTCTATCGATGAAGCGCACCTGATTGAGGCCCGGCAACGTGTTGGGAAGCTGCTTCTTCCATTCGAGGCCGCCGTCGCTCGTGAACAGGAGGACGCCGACCGAGCCCATGCCGTACGGCAACTCTTCGCGGCCGACCGCCCAGCCGACGAATGGCGTCAAGAATTGCACCGAGCGCAGCGACGCCCGCGTGCCGGTCGGCTGGCGTTCCCAGCGTTTGCCGCCGTCGATCGTGTGGAGGATGACGCCTTCATCGCCGACGATCCAGCCTTCCTGCGGATCAATGAAGAACACGCAGCGCAAGGACGCGTCCTCGACGTGACGCAGATCGGACGCGACGGCCGGCGAGGCGAGCAACAATGCAGCGAGGAACAAATATTTGCGCATGGGAATCGTCCTTTTTTCCTTCGTTCAGCGAGCCACGGGGTTTATCCCCGTGGTATGGACACCCCTTCCACGGGGTTAAACCCCGTGGCTCGCCAGGCGTCAATCCGCCAGCCAAAACCGGAAGATGCACCACAGCGCCTGAAACGCGTCTTTGAGGCCGATCTTCTTGCCCTCTTCGTACGTCCGGCCCGCGTAGCTGATCGGAATCTCGTAGATGCGCAGTTTCTTCCGAGCAACCTTCGCGGTGAATTCCGGCTCAAAGCCGAAACGGTTCGACTTCAAGACCATCCCGCTCAGCACCTCGCGGCGAAAGACCTTGTAGCACGTCTCCATGTCGGTGAGATTCAGGTTCGTGAACACATTCGACGCCGTCGTCAGCACCCAGTTGGCGATCGAGTGCCAGTAATACAAGACGCGATGCTGATCGCCGATGAAGCGGGAGCCGAAGACGACATCCGCCTTACCTTCCAGGATCGGCTGAATCAACTTGGGATACTCCGCCGGATCGTACTCGAGGTCCGCGTCCTGCACGATGATGACGTCGCCGGTCGCGTGCTCAAAGCCGGTGCGAAGCGCCGCCCCCTTGCCCTGGTTCTTCGGCTGCAAGACGACCTTGCAGCCCTCGGCTTCCAACTCTTTCAAGATGTCTCGCGTGCCGTCCGTGGAGCAATCATCGACGAGGATGATCTCCTTCGGAATCGGCACGTTTTGAACGCGCTGCACGAGTTCGCGCACCCACTGGCGTTCGTTGTAAACGGGGATGACGACCGACACCTTGAACCTCTCCGGGATCGGATAGAGTCCAAGCAGCCGGCACGCCTGCTCGCCCAGGAGCTGGCGCAACAGCGCGTCGCGCTTCTCCGGATTCGCCGCGGCTTGCTCGAGGAGCAAATCGATCGCCGGCGCGTCGCTGGGCAGATTCATTTTCAAGATTGCAGTCATGGGTTTTCCCTTTTCGATCCATGCTTCGATAGTTCAATGATCGTGATCGACGGATTGCGAAACACGACGGTCCCCGCCGGCGTCTCGGTTTGCGGCGCGAGCCGATGGTCGAGCAGCACGTGCGTCGCCGTTCGCGCGGCATAGACGGCCTGCGCTTGTCGAAGGTTGAAATGGTGATGGTGCGACCCGGTGCAGCCGATCGACGCGACCGCGGGCAGAAACGAGCCGGTCGAGTTGTAAGGGGCTTGCACAAAATCATGGCTCGGATTCAGATGTTCGCGTGCCCAGACGAGCGCTTGCCAGCCGTCGACGTTGACGAACTCTTCGCGGACGATTTTCTGGTAGAACTGATTCTGAAAGTAACCTGCGCACCCCAACACAGCGACGACGCACGCGGCAAAAAAAACCTTGCGCGATGTAGGACGGACATTCCTGTCCGTCCACGCGCGGACGGACAGGAATGTCCGTCTTACGGGAATGGCGAATCCAAACGCCGGCGGTGAGGACGGCACGTAAATTGAACGCCAAACAAGCGCCAGGCCGACCGCGCTCATTGGCGCCGCCCAGTAGATGGCGCGTTCCGGATAAAGCAGAAACGACGCCGGCAGGATCCACCACTGCCCATTGGCGACAACGAGCGTCAGCGTCAGCCACGCCGCCGCGAGCAGGCCAGCCGCCAGCCATTGCCGTCGCAGCGCCAGGACGCCGAGCGCCGCCCAGCCGGCCAGCACGATAACGCTCCCGGAGTCCTTGCGAATGAAATCGATCGCGCCGACGAGGACGTTCTCGCCCAACGGCGCCGCCTGCCGTTGCCATTGGCGAGTCCATTCCAGATCGTCGGCGGTCACGTCCGGCATTCCCGCGGCGCGATACGCCAGCAGCACCGAGGCCGCCGTCGCGCCGCTGAGGGCAAAGCCGCGCACCGTCGCCCATCGATCTCGCGCCGTCAAGAAAGTCGCCAGCGCGACCCACGGTGCGACGCAGTAAAGCCACGTGCCGCCGCCGACGCCGTGGATGAGTGGAATCGCGGCAATCGACGCGCCGGTCACCAGCGCGGTTCTCCAGTTGGCGGATCGGCTCTGCTCCAGGAGCAAGCGTGCCGCGAGCAGGCCGACGGCGACGCTCATCACGGTCGGAAAGCCGCCCCAGCCGAGGCTTGCCTGCGTGCCGCGCGCCATCCACGTCGAGGCGACCGCGATCAGCGCCGCCGGCGTTCGGCCGATCCACGTTCGCAGGAGCAAGTACGTTGCGAGAATCAAAAGCGTGAACGTCAAATGATGCGCCGCGAGCATGACCGCCGCCGGTTCGCCGCCAAAGCGCATCGCGACGCCGGCGACCGCGGGCAGACCGAGATTCATCGGCGGCAGCGCAAGTTCGGGCAGGTACGGCGCGTGGCTATCCGGCAAGCCGCCGGCCCGGCCGATTGCCGCCGCCGCCGTCGCGTGCATCGAGCCGTCCATGCCGAAAGGGACGTAATGGAAGAAGAGCGTCGTCGTATAGGGTAAACTACCAACAAGTAATATTGCCATGGACCACGACGGCCGCGTCCAGATCGGCCGCCCTGCCCCTTCGCGGACCCAGCGCGCCGTCTGCACGCCCGCCAACACGAGCGCGAGGCCGGCGGCGATGTCCAGTCCGCCCTGAAACGGCAACAGGTAAAGAGCGCAAGTCCAGTAAACGACGCCAAATAGGGGAACGCCGGCAAGCCCCAGCCGAGCGCGCAAGAGAGGCAACAGCGCGAACCCTGCGAGCATCGTGAATGCCCACAAAATCGCCAGCGCCGCGAAATGTTCAGCCAATAACGCCCACGAAACCAAAGTCGCGACCTCCCTGCCGGACCCGATTCGCGCTCAGTATGACGCTCCGGGCGAGTGGATGCAAGGGCAGTCCTTTTTTTGGAGTGCGGCGCTTCAACGCCGCTTTCTTTTTTTCTTTCTTTCGAACTCCTCAATGTAGGAAAGAAGGGAAAAAAGAAAGCGGCGTCAAAGCGCCGCACTCCAAAGTACAACTCGAGCGTACGATTCGGCTCACTCACGGATTGCGTTCCGCCTCCTCCGATTGAATCCCCGTATCCTTCGAAACGGCGCCGCCGCCCGCCGGCTCGTCGTCGCGCTCATCGTATTGATCGAAGCCCGCCAGCGCGTCGCGCTGCGGGAACACCTGGCGATACGCGACCGCCAGCATCGCGACATTGACGGGCAACTCCAGGATCGGGCCGATGCAGCACAACAGCGAGCTGATCAGGCTCAATCCTTCAATCAAGAGCAGGACGCCGACGACGCCGCCCAGATTCGCCCACGTCGCTCGCATGCTCAACTTGACGGCATCCCATCCCGACAGGCCGCGATCCATGACCAGGGGGAACGCAAACAGGAACACGGCTCGCAAGGTCAGGATGATGACCATCAAGACCAAAAAGAACACCACGTACAACACGATCAAGGCAACCGCGAACGCCGTTTCCGGCTGCCCTTGCCCGCGCGGCGCCATCGTGCCGATGATGGCGAAAAGGCCGACCATGAACACCGCATACAATACCCCGACCAAAACCATGGCGGTCCCGGTCATCACCAGCGCCGGCACCAGGCACGGGACGAAGTAATCGAAGCCCTTGAAGAGCATGTTGAAGCTGGCTTCGCGGCCGTTGGCGCGCTGAAAGACGCAATGGTACATGCCGCACAACATCGGCCCGGCCAGGATGCCCATGGGGCCGGCGCCGGAAATGAGTGTCCCGACGAAGGCGATGCCCACGAAAAGCCAGTATTGATCCTTGATCAACTGCCAGCCTTCACGCAAAGCCTGCATGGGTTTAACGGCGCCGCGATTGAACGGGACGGGTTCGTCATACATCGGCGTTCCTCAACGGACCTTGACAGCGCGACCGGTGCGAGTTGAAATGAATTCGCGTTGGAAAGCCAGGCGCGTTTCGCCGCTCGTTGCGATGCTGTCAAAAATCCCTATCCCTGTATTACCGAAGTGGATTTCATTCGTCTCGTCTCGCCTCGTGCAGCCTGAGGCGCACGCACGTGGGTAACAGGGCCGATTTGGCCCGGATTGCCCGTATTTTTTGCGTTTTGCGTTACCCAATTGTTGTTGGGTAAAAGCCCCAAGCACCGGATGCCAGTTCGGCAGCCGATGGAGTGTTCCGCGCGGAACATGCCCATCTTAACATTCGTTGGCGTTACCGTTTGATGGCTCGCGTCACGCGCGTGTTCGAGGCGTGCTGGTAGCTCCAGAGGTGTCGGCCGGCGCGATTGACTTCGACGGCGCCGATCTGCGGATTCATGGATGTGATCATCGTGTTGCCGTTCGCCAGCCGCGTCGCGGCGATCGGCTGCTCGAACTCCGCCTCCCAGACGACCTTGCCCTTCGCGTCATATTCGACGACCTTGCCCTCGGCGTGGTGCGGCACGACGACGCGGCCATTGGGCAACATGTGAACGCGGCCGCCGAAGAGACGCATGCCGAGCGGGATCGGAAAGCTGTGCAACTCCTTGCCCGCGGCGCTGAAGCGGACGATGCGGGCGTCGGCGAGCATGCAAGCGATTTCGCCGTTGGGCAGCTTCATCGCCTTCATGATGTATTGTTGATCGGTCGAGAGCGTGACGTTGAGCACTTCTTGATTGTTTTTGTCAAACTCGAGCAAGGCGAACGGCGTGGCGACGAAGGTGTTGCCGTTGGCGAGGCGTTGCGCGACGAGCGGCGTGCCGACGGCGCGTTGCCAGACGACCATGCCGCGCGTGTTGTACTCGGCGACGCGATTGGCGTGATACTCGGCGACGAGCACGCGTTCCTCGTCCAGGATCTGGGCGTCGAGTGGGAAGACGACGTTCTTGATCTCGAAGCGCGGCATGTTGTCTGGGCCTAATTCCAATACGCGGCCTTGATCCAAAAGAACCAGCAGCGTGCGGCCCAGCATTTTCGGCGTCTCTTCGAGCTTGGCGAGATCGATTTTGGCTTCGTTCTGCTGCCACCAGGCGCGCCACGCGTCGCGGCACTTGGCGCGCGAAGCGGCGTCGCTGCCGAGCGGGATCGTCGGCGGGTTCGACTGCGACGCGACCTGCAGCAGAAAATCTTCGACCTGCCACGCGGCGTCCGGCGGCACCGCGGCGATCGTGTCGATCAACACCGGCATCGCGTCGCGCTGTTTGGCGAACACCAGCGTGCGGGCGACGCGGAAACGAACGTCGGCGTCGGCGTCGGTCAGCAATTTCTTGAGCGTATCCTTGTGGTCGGCGAACGCGGCGCGGCCGAGCGCCTCCGCGGCGGTGGCGCGGCGAAGCGCGGCGCGATCCGTCAACGCGCCAACGAGGATCGGATCGGTCTTGCCATCTTTCAATGCGTGTTTCGTCAACGCCAGGCGAATCTCGTCCACGACGACGTCGTTATCGGCGAAGGGGGTATAGCCGAGCAGCGATTCGATCAACTTGTCGGTCTTTTGCTCGGCGAGCACGCGTACGGCGGCGGCGGGCACTTCCGCAGCAACATCCTTCTCCTGAATATGCTTGATGACGTACTCAATGCGCCGTGTCAGCTCCAGCGTCGGCGACGCGACGAGGCCCGCTCGCAGCATTTCCACGGACGCGACGCTGCGTTCGATCAAGGTGCGCGAAGCGCGCTCACGCTCAAGGTAGACCGACGAGCCGAGGCGGCGGACCATGCGCTCGATTTCGGGCCGATCTTTTTCAGGCAATGTGCGTTTTTGGAAAAAGGCGACGAGGGACGGACCGTCGGTTTTCAGATTGGCACGGCGAAGAATCTCTTCGTCGAGCGGGTCCGTCTTGGAGTCGTTTTTTTTCTCCGGCGTCTTTGGCGGATCGATTTGTGGAGGCTCTTTGGGTTGGCCCGAAGTGGTGTTCCAATTCATCAATACCGTCATCGTGACGGCGAAGATGGCTACCCAGGTCAATGAGCCGAATGCTCGCATCACGTCGATCCTCAACGCCGGCGGGCACGCATCGGGCGGCCTTCCGTTTGATAGCTCCACACTTCCTGGCCGTTGCGGTCGATCTCCACGACGCGATACGGGGCGATGCTCGTCGTCACCAGCGTGTTGCCGTTTTGAAGGCGCGTCACGGACAGCGGCCGGGCGACTTGCGCTTGCCAGAGCTTGGTGCCGTTCCAATCGTATTCTGCGATCATTTGTTGACTGTAGAGCGGCACGAGCACGCGGCCATTGGGCAAGACTTCGAAATTGGCGCCGACCAGCGACGTGTTGCCGCCGGTGTTGAAGCGCTTGAGTTCTTTGCCCTGGGCGTCGAGGAGCTGGCAAATATTGACGCCGGTGATGACGGCGATCTGCCCGTTGCGCAAACGCTGGGCCGACATGATGACGCCTTTGGCGGCGGGCTGCCAGGAAAAGACCTCTTTGCCGTCGGGGTCCACGATCTGCAACAATTGCCGTGTTACGATGAACGTGTTTCCGTCCGGCAAGCGCTGGCAGCCGGTCGGAAATTTGGCCGGGAACTGCTTGAGGATGCTGCCCTTGAAGTCGCGCTCGGTCACGCGGCTGCCGGAGTATTCCGCGACGAGCAAGCGGTTGGGTCCGAGAATCTGAAAATCGTAAGGCGTGGTCATGCCTTCAAATTCCCAACGTAAGGACGCTTGTGGCCGTGGGCCGAGTTCGAAGATTTTGGTCTTGCCCTTCACGCCGATGGCGTTCTGTGAGATCACGGTGTAGCCGTGGTCCGTGCGGACGTCCATCTTGGACAGATCGATGCCAGCCTGGTTTTTCTCATGCCATTTGCGCCACGCGGCGGCGACTTTCTCGGCACTTCGTTTGCCCTGGTAATACTCGCTCGGCGATGTTTCGCCGGCGGCGCGGAAGAGCACGTCGAGCGCGTATTCAACGCGATCCGGCGTTTCGTCGGCGATCGTTTGAATCAACAGCGGCAATCCGGCCTTGTCGTGCTTTTCGACTAACGCCATGCCGAGCTGATAACGAACCAGTGAATGCGCGTCCTTCATGAGCGGCGCGATTTGCTCCTTGGCGGCGGCCGGGCCGACGGCTCGCACCAATGCCTCGGCGGCGGCAGCTCGTTTGGCGGGGTTCGTGTCCTTGAGCATCGCCACGATGAGCGGCGCCGGCATCTTGTTTTCGAGCGAGGCGCCATTGATCGCCAATTGCACGTCCTGCCGCACGATCTCATTGGTCGCATGGGGAACGAAATCAAAAAGCACCGGCAGGCGATCGGCCGGCTTGTCGCGCTGCAACAAACGCGACGCGGCCGAAAGAGCCATGATGTCCTTGTCGGCGGGAAACTGTTCGAGAACCTGCTCGACGCGTCGCTTCGTTTCCAGATCCAGATTTCCCTGGGCGATCAGGCTTTCCAAAAGCGGCCGAATCACGGAGCCCATCTTGACGAGATCGTCGTTGGCTTTCATGCGTTCGGGAAACGTCGGCGCCCCGAGCTTGGCGACGTGTTTTTGAAATTGCTGAACGGTGTCGGATTTCGGCGTGCGATCGCGGAAAACCTGCAGCAATGCGGCGCCCTTGGTCGGCAGATTCATGCCGCGCAAGACGGCTTCATCGCCCGTAAAGTCCTCTTGCTCCACGGTCGGCTGCGCCCACAGTGCGGCGACGATCACCAGGGAAAACGCGGGCACGGACCAACGCATTGGGTTTCCTCGAATTGGCAACCGCTGTCGCCGTAGCAACAAGCTGCCAACTTGTCTGCTCCCGCTTCAGCACGCAAGCTGGCAGCTTGCGGCTACGGGTTAATAGCGATATCGAACCTAACGGCGACGCGCGACGAATACCATGCCGTCGGTCTGGTGGGTCGAAACCTGATTGCGATTCGTATCGAATTCGACAATCGAGCGGGAATTCTGGCTCGCGACCAGTGTGTTGCCATTGGGAAGCCGCACGACGGAGTTCGGCCAGTTGGTGTTGAACGTCGCAACCTGGCCGCCGTCCTTATCGTACTCGACGACGCGTTGCTGCTGGTAATGCGGCACGATGATGTTGCCGTTGGGCAGGACTTCCATGTTGCCGAACAGCACCTGGACGCCGGTCACGTTGAATGACTTGTTGATCTTTTGCGTCTTGGCGTCCATGCGCGTGTAGGTGCCGTTGACGCCTTGATTGGTGATGAAGCAGACCTCGCCGGTCGGCAGCTTGCGGGCGCGGATGATGTCGCTTTGCGGACGCTGGTAACTCCAGACTTCCGTCTTGTTGCGATCGACTTCAATCAATCGGCCTTGCATGGCGATGAAGGTGTTGCCGTTGGGCAGGCGTTGCACCTGGAAGGGGTTGCCGCCGCAGTTGTATTCCCATTTGATCTCGCCCTTGATGTCGCGTTCGGTGACGCGGTTGCCGTTATACTCGGCGACGACGACGCGGTTACCGGGGATGATCTGCGCGTCCACGGGATAGGTATTGACTTCGAACTTCCAGCGAATGTTTTTCTTGGTGTCCATTTCGTAGACTTCGCCGGTGTTGACCTTGACGCCGGCGCCGATGCGGTTGTTGTACTGCACGATCAACGTGTAGCCGAGGAAGAGGTTCTCGCGCGTCAAGCGAGTCATGTCCACGGCTTTTTCGTTGTCGGCGTACCACTTGGCCCAGGCATCGCGGCAGGCTTTGCGGGACGGCTCATCGATGCCGAGCGACGCGTTCGGCGCCTTGTCGCCCGCCAATCGCGAGAGGGCGTCCTCGACCGGCCAAAGCTGGTTCGGCGTCAAATCGGCGAGCAAGTCGATCATCACGGGCACGATGTCCTTGTCCTGGGCCGTCAACATGGCCATACAGACGCGGAAGCGCACGTTGATGTCCTTGTCCTGGAGCAGCTTCTTGACATTGGGGATCTGGTCCTTGACTTCCGCACGGACCAGCGCCTCGCCGGCGGCGCCGCGCTTGGCGGCGATCGGATCGTCGAGAGCTTTGACGATCATCGGATCGACCTTGCCGTCGCGCACGGTCACGGCGCCGAGCGTCTTGCAGATTTCATCGACGACCATCGTATCCCTGACGAACGGCAGGAACGCCATCAGCGCGTCGGCCGTGCCTTCGGTCTTCAGCTTGGCGAGCACGCGGGCGGCGGCGGCTTGCAGCGTCGGCTCGGCTTTCGTGTCGATGCGCGTCTTCAGATCGAGGACGCGTTTTTTCAATTCCAGATTCGCATCGTTTTCGCGGTCGCGCAACCCGGCGAGCGCCGCCGCGCCCATGCCAGCGAGTTTCGTGTAGGCGTCTTCGCGAGTCGGGAAGTGTTCATCGCCGAGTTGACTGACGAGCTCCGCGATCGCTTTGGGGTCGGGTTGCTTGAGCGTTCGTTCACGGAAATACCCGATCAGATCGGGGCCTTCGCCCTTGAAGCCGCGCTCGCGAACGACCTTCAAATCTTCTTTGAAGTTGTCGGCCTCAAGCACTTGATCGATGGTCGGCGTTTTGCCGTCCTTGGGGTCCTTTTCCTTATCCTTCTTGGGCTGCGCGTTTTGCGAAAGTCCCAAACCGACGAAAAGAATCAGCGACATCGACGCGACGAGCGCGGTCTTGATGCGAAACATGGCATGTCCTTCCGAGCCTGAAGCGTAAGCGAAGAGTTCTGAGCAGCGTTTTTCTTATGTCCATACTCTATCAACCATTTAGACGAAGATAAAGCCGGAAACGATTTCTCAATGTACTCATCACGCTCCGCGTGATGGCGTTGGGCATCATTCGTAGAAGGAACCAACCTACTGGAAACGACGCCCAATTCCATCACGCGGAGCGTGATGAGTACATTGGAGTACATTGGAGAGATCGAACGATTGCCGGTTTCATAACGGACTTCTAGGCTTTCCATGGCCCCAAACACCAAAGAGGGACCCCGATCGTGAGCCTGAAGTGCCTCCACGCTGCCTCGGAAGTGGCCGGTTTCGCGAAAACGGGCGGTTTAGCCGACGTCGCCGGCTCGTTGCCGGAGGCGTTGGCGACACGCGGGCTCGATTGCGCGGTTGTGATGCCGCTGTATCGCGCCTGTCGAACATCGGGGCAACCGCTCGAGCCGACGGAGCATCGCTTCCGCGTGCCAATCGGCGATCGCGCCGTCGAAGGCCGCTTGTGGCGTTCGACGCTGCCGGGGTCGCAGGTGCCGATTTACTTGATCGAGCAGCCGGAGTATTTTGAACGCGATGATCCCGCCGCGGGGCAGGGCCTCTATCAATTCACCGACGTACAAGGCCAACGCGCCGACTACGCCGACAACAGCGCTCGCTTCGGCTTCTTCGCCCGCGGCATTCTCGAGACGATGCGCCTCGCCAATTTCTGGCCCGACGTCTTGCACCTGCACGATTGGCAAACCGGCCTCGCGGGCATCTATCTGCGCGAGCATTATCAGCGATTTGCCAAGCCCGATCTGCGTTCGCGCTATGAATCGATTCGCACCGTCTTCACGATTCACAATCTTGCGTTTCAAGGCGTTTTTTGGCACCTCGACATGCCGATGCTTGGCTTGCCGTGGAACTTGTTCACGATGGACAAGCTCGAATTTCACGGCAAGATCAACTACTTGAAAGCGGGCCTCGTCTACGCCGACGCGCTGACCACAGTCAGTCCGACGTATGCCCGCGAAATCCAGACGACGCTGCTCGGCTGCGGCCTGCACGGCGTGCTGATGCAGCGGCGCGCGCAACTGTATGGCATCGTCAACGGCATCGACGACAACGTCTGGAATCCCGCGACGGATCCGCACATCGCCGCTCACTTCGACGCCGCCAACCTCGATGGCAAAGCGCGTTGCAAGGCGGCGCTGCAAAAGGAGTTCAAGCTCGGTATTGAACCGACGACGCCCTTGCTTGGGATCGTGTCGCGCCTCGCGGTGCAAAAGGGGCTCGACTTGGTCGAAAAGGTCGTGCCGGCATTCTTGCGCGGCGGCGCCCAACTCGTCGTCCTCGGCGACGGCGACAAGGCATATCGCGACATGCTGCTCACGATGCGCGACAACTTTCCTGGCCAGGTCGGCTTGATGCTCGCTCAGGATGAAAGTCTCGCTCATCGCATCGAGGCCGGCGTCGACATTTTCCTGATGCCGAGCCGCTATGAGCCGTGCGGCTTGAATCAACTCTACAGCTTGAAGTACGGCACCGTCCCCGTGGTGCATACGACGGGCGGGCTGGCGGACACCGTCGTCGATGCCAGCGCGACCAACCTGCAGACCGGCAAGGCGACCGGCTTCTCGTTCGTTCCCGCGACGCCGGCCTGTTTCGCCAATGCCCTTCATGCTTGCCTACGCGTGTATCGCGATTTGCCGAAACAATGGCGACAGCTTCAGCTCAATGGCATGGCGCAGGATTGGTCCTGGCGCCGCAGCGCGGTGGAATATGAACGCCTCTATCGCGACGTGGTGCAGCGGTTATGAGTTCTGTAAGATGGAGGGGACGAGTATTTGGATACGTGTTTACGTTCAATCGAACTGGCGAGCCGAGCCCCGTAAGGGGCCGGTTGAGCGTCCGGGACTACTCAACCGGCCCCTTACGGGGCTCGGCTCGCCGGGTATTTGCAAAGCAGCGACGTAAACGACCGAGACCGCATCATGTCGGATGTCGCACTCGCGTTCTTTTGGCACCAACACCAGCCCTACTATCCCGACGATCTCACCGGCGAAAATCCCATGCCCTGGGTCCGCCTGCACGGCGTCAAGGATTACCTCGGCATGGCGCTGCATCTCGCCGAAGTTCCGGAGATGCGCTGCACCATCAACCTCGTCCCCAGTCTGCTCGTACAGTTGCTCGCGTATACCGAACACGGCGCCAAAGACCAGTTCGAAATCGCAGCTCGAATTCCCGCACGCGACCTGTCGCATGAGGACGCGATCTATCTGCTCGATCACTTCTTCATGGCCAACGCCGATTCGATGATCAAACCCTGGCCGCGTTACTGGGAGCTGTACCAGCGGCGCGCTCCCGGCAAGAATTCGGCGAAGGAAGCACTGCGGCGTTTTCAAGAACGCGATTTTCGCGACCTGCAAACGTTGTTCAACCTCGCATGGATTCATCCGATCCTCTTCGAACGCGACAAGGAGCTTCACGATTTGCGTGAAAAGGGGCGCAACTACACGGAAGAAGACAAGGCGCGCGTGCTCGACAAGCATCGCGAGCTTCTCAAGGAGATCATCCCGCTGCACAAGAAACTCGTCGAACGCGGCCAGGTTGAACTGACGACGACGCCGTTCTATCACCCGATCTTGCCGCTCCTGTTCGACAAGAAGCTCGCCCGCGAGGCGATGCCGGACGCGAAGTTGCCGCGCTACACCGGCGGCTATCCCGACGACGCGGAAGTACACGTTCGCCGGGCGGTGCAGTCGCACGCGGAGCTGTTCGGCTCGCCGCCGCACGGCATGTGGCCCGCGGAGGGCAGCGTCTGTCAACCGATGATTCCGCTCCTGGTCAAGCATGGCATCCGCTGGATCGCGACGGACGAAGGCATCTTGAGCCAATCGACGCAAGGCTTCGTGAGCCGCGACCAGCACGGCGGTCTGCGCAATCCCAGCCATCTGTATCGCCCTTACAAGGTGCGCGAGGCCGATCTCGAACTGGCAATCGTCTTTCGCGATCACGCGTTAAGCGACATGGTCGGCTTTCACTATCAACGCTCCAACGGCAACGACGCTGCCCACGATTTTGTGCGTCATCTGCACGACATCCGCGCCGCGATTCCGAACGATGAGCCGGCGCTCGTCAGCGTCATCCTCGACGGCGAAAATTGCTGGGAGCACTACTACGACGGCGGCGTGTCCTTCCTGCGCACGCTCTATCACCTGTGCACGACCGACAAGCAAATTCGCCCGGTCAAACTCGGCGAGTATCTCGAACTGAATCCGCCGCGCGATACGTTGCCGCACTTGTTTGCTGGCAGTTGGATTCATCACAACTACGCGATCTGGATCGGCCACGAGGAGGACAATACGGCGTGGGATTTGTTGCACAAGACTCGGGAGTTTTTGGTCAAAAGACAAGGAGACAAGGAGACAAGGAGACAAGGAGACAAGGTGATTGAGCGGGCGTGGCGGGAGTTGTATATCGCCGAGGGAAGCGACTGGTTTTGGTGGTATGGCGACGACCATTCGAGTTTGCAAGACGCGTTGTTCGATCAGCTTTTTCGCAAGCATCTGCAAAACGTCTATCTCTTGCTCGGCGAGACGCCGCCCGCGGAACTGAACCGGCCAATCAAAAAACGCGCGGCGCGGCTGGGGCATACATTGCCGCTCGCGTATCTCGACGTGAAGGTTGATGGCAGGGAAACCTTCTTCGAATGGACCAACGCCGGGCGTTACGTATGCGTGAACGAACGCGGCACGATGGCGATGAGTGCGCTCGGTGCGTTGCGCGATGTCTACTTCGGCTTCGATCGCGAGCGCTTTCTTTTGCGCATCGACTTCGACCAGCACGCCGGCGCCGCGTTGCAAAGTTATGACGTGCTGCGCATCGGCTTCGAGGAGCCGAGCGAATGTGAGTTACGAATCTTCCACCCGGGCAAGCCATTGCAAAGCTCGAAGTGGTACGTTCGCGGCCAACTGGTTGACGCAGGCAACCGGATTGCCGTCGGCATTGACCGCATTGCGGAGTGCGCGATTCCGTTCGATCTGATCGCGGCCGACGCCGATCAACATGTGCAGTTTTGCGTGGAGTTACTGGAGAATCAGCAGAGCCGCGACCGGGCGCCGCGCGTCCAACTCTCAAGAGTCTCCCCGCGGTGGATCGCGCGCTGATGCGCGCATCAGTCGTCGAGGTCAACAAGTTGGAAAAGCGATTGCCGTTCCTCGCGACGACCGCGAGCATCG
>DAIOGM010000159.1:9139-14732 GCA_036745215.1 Gemmataceae bacterium | reverse complement strand
GACGTGGGGCGTCTCGTCGCCGCGGATGTAGGTTCGATAGACGGGAAAGCACGCGATGATTTCACGCAAGACGTGCCGCAGCGTCGTCAACGTGAAGTCGCGCGACCAGCGATTCTTTTGCGCCAGCCGATCGAGCTGATGGGCCAGCATTCGCAGCTCGCTCGACATCGCGACCTGGAGAATCAAGAATTTCTTTTGATACGCGACTTCGGGAAACGAATCGTCGCTCAACGTCCAGGCCTGATAGAGCCGCGTGAACGCCTTGGCATTGTCGGTGTTGACGAAGAGGCCGTTCAGGATGTTGAGAAATTCGTACCCCGTCGTGCCGTCGGTCTGCCAATCCTCCGGCAGCGCTTCTTTGTCCGCCAAGATTTTTTCCACCAGCACAAAGAGCCGGCGCGAACGCTCCTTGTGCGCGGCCGAACCTTGTACTTGCAACCGGTCGAGATATTGCTTCGGATCGTACAGGCCGTCAACGTGATCGACGCGCAGGCCGGAGATGCTGCCAGCGGCGAGCAATTCGAAGATCTTTGCGTGAGTGACCGTAAAGACATCAAATTGTTCCATGTTGAGCGCGGCGAGTTCGTTGACGTCGAAGAACCTGCGGTAATTGACCTCGTCCGACGCGACGCGCCAGTACGAGAGCCGATAATGTTGTTGTTCGAGCAATTGGTCGAGCGCATCGAAACTTTGCCGATCGCCGACTTTGCCGTTGATCGAATCGACCGCATGTTCCAGGCTTTCTCGAATGGCCGGCTCCTGCGCGGTCAAATTCGAAAGTCGCCTTTTGATGACCGTGTCCTCGCGCAGCACTTCTTTTAGCTTGTTCGGATTCGTTTCGCCGCCCGTCGGCAAATGGCCGATGGCCGTGAGAATGCTTTCGAATTCCATCAACGCCGGCTCATCCGGCTTCAGCTTTTGCTGCAACGGAACGAGCGCCTCCTTCAAGATCGTGCGGTAGCTGCGCGGCGTCGCGGGAAAACGGTGATCGAAATAATCGAAGCGGAATGCCCCATCAGCGAAAACGAGCTGAATTTGCCCCGCCTCCAGGACCTGGCCGTACGGGTCGCCGAGGATCGGCAGCAGAATCTTCTCGCGCAACTCGGGCCGCGGCGACGTGTACCACGCGATGTCGAAAAAGCCGGCGTGCGGCGAGCCCAGCCCGTTTTCGAGCACATCGTTCCACCACGGATTTTCGTTGCCGAGGATGCCCATGTGATTCGGCACGATGTCGGCAATCTGACTCATGCCGTGGCGATGCAGCGTTTCCACCCATCGAGCAAAATCCGCATCGGTGCCGATCTCAGGATTGATTACGCCATGATTGAGAATGTCGTAGCCGTGCGTGCTTCCCGGCCGCGCTTTGAGAAAGGGAGATGCATAGCAATGGGAGATTCCCAAAGCATGCAGATAGGGGACCACGCGGCAAGCGTCGGCAAAGGTGAACTGGCCGTGAAATTGAAGTCGATAAGTTGACCAGGGCACGGCAACGTTGCTTCGGTCATTCTCGATTTCGATCATGGTTCACCTGTGTTGCCGGTCTTTGCCCAAGAGCGAAGCACCTCCGCGACGCTCCATGCCTGGGCCACGCAACCGCGCGGCGTGAAGGGAGCTTCGGCGTCGCAGATTTCACTGATCGAACCGATGCACGCGTCGCCAAGATGGTTCTCGAATCCAACGAGAAAGCGGCGCGCGCCTGCTTGATCGTCGGGATGAACGCGAAGCCAGGCGTCGATGAACGGCCCGATCAGCCAACACCACACGGTACCTTGATGGTAGGCCGCGTCGCGGGCGCGCAGATCGCCCCAATATTTTGCCTTGTAGTCTGCGTGTCCCGGCGTCAAGGAGCGAAGGCCCATTGGCGTCAACAATCGCTCGGCGACGACGTTGAGCACGGTTTTCCAGCGCGATGGGTTCAGGATGGCGTGCGGCAGCGAAATCGAAAAGATCTGGTTGGGCCGGCAAGCCGCGTCGTCGCCGGTTTCGCCGTCGATCACGTCGAAAAGATATTCGCGATTCCAGAAGCGTTCATTGAAAGAGCGATAAGCAAGTTCGGCTTGACGCGCGAACGGCGCGGCTGCGTCCGCGCCTTGTTCCTCGTGCGTCCATTTTTCCAGGAGCCGCAGCGCGTTGTACCAGAGGGCATTGATCTCGACGGCCTTGCCGCGACGTGGCGTCACGACCCAATCATCGACCTTGGCGTCCATCCAGGTGAGCTGATAGCCCGCCGCGCCTTGCCGAAGCAGGCCGTCCTTCGGATCGACGCCGATGCCGAAGCGCGTGCCGCGCAAGTGATGGTGGACGATGTCGTGAAGCGTTGGCAGTAGCCGGCGTAAAGTTTCGCGATCGCCGGTGACGTCGAGATAGCGATGCAGCGCGTGAAAGTACCAGAGCGTCGCATCGGCGGTGTGGTACAGCCCCTCGCGCTGGCCTTCGGGAAACAGATTCGGAATGAGCCCGTCGCGAACATAGTGTCCAAACGTCCGCAGAATGTAGCCGGCCTCCGCGTGTCGGCCCGTCGTCAACGTGAGGCCTTCGAGGCTGATCATGGTGTCGCGGCCCCAGTCGGTGAACCAATGATAGCCGGCGATGATCGTGCGCACCTGATCCCCCTCGGCCCGCGCTCGTGCCGACTCCTCGACGCGGCCGCCGGGAACGATAATGAACTGATCGGCGGCCAGCACCAACTCGCGCATCGGTTCATCTTGCACCGCGGGCAACGCAGCCGTGAGCAGCCGTTCGCGCCGATGTCGCTCGGCTTCCAGCGCGTCGGCTGGACTGAGGGCCAGCAGCGTTTCCCACGATTCCGTCGAGCCAATCAGGGTGACATCGTGCTCCGCCGACAAATCGGCGCGAAAGTAACCCGGACTAAAGAACGAGCCGACCGATTCATAGCCGCGCTCCGATTCGGCGCGGTACAACACGTTTGGCAACTGCTTTCCCTCGACGGTCAGCGCGGCTCGCTCGCCACAGAGATGCAAGCGAAGCGGCGGCAAGTCTCCGGGAACGGCAAGCTCGAAACGGTCGCGAATGTTTGTCAATGTGTAATGGCCAACATGCGGTAAGCTAACCGGCGCGTCGTGCGGTCGAAAGTGAACCGCGGGACGAAGTTTGAGCCGCAACGTGCCTTCGCCGCGCACGAGCCGATAGTTCACGTAAACGGTGTTCTGTTCGTGGGGCAGGAACACACGTTTTTCCATGAGAAAATCGCCGAACTCGAAGCTCCAGACGGGAAGGCCCATCTCCAGGCGAAAGCTCTTGAGGAATTGCGCTCCCTGAAGTTGCAAGGCGGCGCCGGTGTATTCCTCGCCGCCGATCACGTGCGTGGAGTTGTCGGGCAAGCGGATTTGTTCGGTAAGGTGGTTCAACATGACGCGCCGGCCGAGCGGCGCGGGTAACGCGGCAATCAACAAGCTGTGATAACGGCGCGACGCGACGCCGGCGATGGTTCCGGCGGCGTAACCCCCGAGGCCATTGGCGACCAGCCATTCGCGCGTCAGCAGCGGCTCGATCCGGTCGCCCTGCGCTTCGAGCCAGGGCATCCGCAAAGTCCATGTCATTTGGGTCCATTCCTTGCGGGCCACGGGGTTGATCCCCGTGGAATGGATGTCCATACCACGGGGATGAACCCCGTGGCTCGCTAAGATGCATTCGTCGGAAACAGGACGGTCGCGCTCTCGCCGGGGATAATCCAGCCTTCCGCGGCGTCTTCGCGAGCCGCGTGACCCGAGCCGCCGTAGGCCCAATTCTCGCTGGACCAGCGGAGCGACCAGGTCTTGCCGAGCGGCGGCGCCAGCAGCGGTTCCGGCGCTTCGCGCAACTTCACGTCTCTGCCAAGGTTGACCAGCAACAACCGATCGTCTTCCGCCGCGGCAAAAAACCGCACGACGAACGCGTCGGCGTCGAGCACTGCACCGTCGAGCCTGCGATGCATCGGCAATCGAAACGCGAGATCGTCGCAGCGCAGCTTCAATAGATCGCGGTGCAGCGCAACAATCTCGGCGTTGGCGTCGCTGCGATTCAACTTGCAGCGTTCGAACGTTTCCGTCGCCGCGGGATCGGCAATGAGATTCATCAAGTCGGACGCGGCCAGGCTGGGAAATTGTCCGAGAAACTTGATGCGCCCCTCGCGAACCAGTTTCGCCAGATCGCGATTGTGGTCCGCGAAAAAAAGAAACGGCGCCGTCGAGCCGAATTCCTGCCCCTGAAAAAGCAACGGCGTGTTCGGCCCGAGCAGCAGCAGAGCCGTGAGCGCGCGAAAGCGTCCCGGACTGCTCATCAGGCGAAGCCGGCGGCCGTGTCCGCTGTTGGCGACCTGGTCGTGATTTTCGAGGAACGTGACGAAATGCGTCGGCCCGAGATCGAGCCCCGGCGTGCCGCGCTGCTGCTTTTGCCAGGAATAACGCTGGCCCTGATAAAGGCAACCCCACTTCGCCGCCGAAATGAACTCCTGCGGCTTGCCCAGATAATCCTGGTAGTACGCTTCGTTGTGCCCGGTCAAGGCGACCACCGCGGCGTGATGAAAGTCATCGTTCCACAGCGCGTCGATGCCGAAGCCCCCCTTGTCCATGGGCCGAACCAATCGCGTGTGTTGCGGCTCATTTTCCGCGACGATGTAGATTTGCCGATGCGGCGCCGCCATGCGGGCGCGATGACTGATTTCGGCCAAGATGTGCGATTTCGATTGATCGAAGATTTGCTGCGTCGCGTCGAGCCGCAGGCCGTCCAGGTGGAATTCTTCGATCCAGTAGGCCGCATTGGCAAGAAAGAACTCGCGCACCGGCACGGAGCGTGGGCCATCAAAATTGATGGCGTCGCCCCAGTCGTTGGCGTAACGGTCGGTGACGTAATCGTTGGAAAACTGCTTGAGGTAGTTGCCGTCGGGCCCGATGTGGTTGTAGACGACGTCGAGAATGACGCCCATATCCAACGCATGAGCGCGGTCAACGAAATGGCGAAACGAATCCGGATTGCCATAAAGGCGCGTCGGTGCGAAGAGATTGACGCCGTCGTAGCCCCAGCCGAACTTTCCGGGGAAGTCGGCGACCGGCATGATCTCCAGCAGCGTGATGCCAAGCTCGGCCAGCGCGGGCAGTTCGCGCTCGGCGGCGGCCCACGTTCCTTCCGGCGTGAAGGTGCCGATGTGCATTTCGTAAATCACCTGGCCGTCGGCTGAGACGCCGCGCCAGTTCTGGTCGGTCCACTTGAATGAATGCGGATCGATGACTTGCGAAGGGCCATGCGGACCTTCGGGCTGGAATCGCGACGCGGGATCGGGATAGAGATTGACGTCGTTGTCGAGTCGAAATCGATAAAGGGTTCCGGCCGGCGCACGCTCGACGACGCCCGTGAAATAGCCGGCCGCGGCGGCCGATTGTAGTTCGACGGTCCGCGCATCCTTGCCCGGTGCTTCCAGGATGACTTCGACGCGCGAACGTCGCGGCGCCCACGCTGTCGAGCCCCCGCCGCGCCGCGTCGACCCAGTCGAACCGGCCCGTCGTGGGCGCGGCCAGCTCGGGCGCCGCCGCCGGAAGCTCGACGACCGGGGTCTCCGGGATCGGCTGCCACGGGGCGTGCTGGGGCTCGACGTACT
>DAIOGM010000159.1:0-9129 GCA_036745215.1 Gemmataceae bacterium | reverse complement strand
GGCCGCAACGCTTTGATCCCTTGCGAGAGGGCGGCGTCGTTCGCCGTCGTCTCGGCGCCGATTCCATAGCGTCGCGATTCCATGTGGACCTCCCCCTTTGGACCAGGTGAAAAGATCACGTTGCCAAGGCGGTATGTTCAACTGGAACCGGAGCTTTCTCGCTCAACTCGTGGGCCTGAACTTCGGACAGTGCTTCGCGCGCTTCCTGACTCGATCGTGTTCGCCACAGCGATATCGAGCGACCCTTGAGCGGATACACGCCTTGTCCTTGATTCTCCTTGCCGTTGGCGCTGTCGTCCGTTGTGTCGAAAATCCGTTCCCAATGTTGGCCTTCCTTCGTGAGCGGCAACGTGAAGTCGAGCGATTCGTGATGCGCATTGAGCAGGATCAACAACGTATCGCCGACGATCGGCTCGCCGCGCTCCGTCTCATCGCCGATCAAGTCACCGGCGAGGCGCACGCCCATGCATTTGACGAAGCCGGCGTTCCAGTCTTCATCCGACATGTCCTTGCCGGCAGGATTCAGGAACGAGATGTCCTTGATGTCCGAGCCGCGAATCGCCCGGCCCTTGAAGAAGGTGCGCCGCTGGAACACGGGCTGCGTGCGCCACAGTTGAATCACTTTCTTGATGAACGCCAGGAAACGTTTTTGTTCGTCATTGAGGTCCCAGTGAAGCCAGGCCAGCTCACTGTCCTGGCAATACACGTTGTTGTTGCCGCGCTGCGTGTTACTCAACTCATCGCCGCCGTAGAGCATCGGCACGCCTTGCGAGAGAATCAGCGTCGCAATCAAGTTGCGTTTTTGCTGTTCGCGCAACTGCTTGATAGTTGCGTCGTCCGTCGGCCCTTCGGCGCCGCAGTTCCACGAATTGTTATCGTCGGTGCCGTCGCGGTTGTCTTCGCCGTTGGCTTCATTGTGCTTCTGGCTGTAACAAACGAGATCTTGCAGCGTGAAGCCGTCGTGGCAGGTGATGAAGTTGATGCTGTTGTACGGCTTGCGGCCATCGTTTTGATAAAGATCGCTGCTGCCTGCTAATCTTGTCGCGAACTCGGACACCTGACCGCCGTCGCCCTTCCAGAATTTTCGCACGGTGTCGCGGAATTTGCCGTTCCACTCCGTCCAGCCGGGCGGGAAGTTGCCGACCTGATAGCCGCCGGGGCCGACGTCCCATGGCTCTGCGATCAACTTCACCTGCGACAATAACGGGTCCTGATGAATGATGTCGAAGAACGCTCCCAGGCGATCGACTTCAAAGAGCTCGCGCGCCAGGGTCGAGGCAAGGTCGAAACGGAAGCCATCGACATGCATTTCCGACGCCCAGTAACGCAGGCTGTCCATGATGAGCTGGAGCACGCGCGGGTGCTGCATGTTGAGCGTGTTGCCGCAGCCGGTGAAGTCCATGTAATAACGTGGATCTTCCGGCGAAAGGCGGTAGTACGACGCATTGTCCACGCCGCGCATCGACAGCGTCGGGCCGAGCTGATTGCCCTCCGAAGTGTGGTTGTACACGACATCGAGAATCACTTCGATGCCGGCGGCGTGCATCGCACGGACCATCATTTTGAATTGCTGCACCGCGTCTTGCGGAATGCAGGTCGCCACATAGCGCGACGCCGGCACGAAATACGCGAGCGAATTGTAACCCCAGTAATTGGTGCGCCCCTTTTCGACTAAATAGCGATCATCGAGAAAATGGTGCACGGGAAGCAACTCAATCGCCGTCACACCGAGCTCCTGCAAATGCTTGATGGCGGCCTCCGACGCCAGGCCGGCGTAGGAGCCGCGCAATTTCTCGGGAACGTGAGGATTGAGCTGCGTGAATCCTTTGACATGCGTTTCATAGATCAGCGTCTTATGCCACGGCGTGCGCAAACGCCGGTCGTCGCCCCACGTGAACGCGGGATCAATCACGACGCCCAGCGGCGCGTGCGCGGCGCTGTCTCGATCATCGAAGGAGAGGTCCTCAGCCTGATCGCCCACCTTGTAGCCGAATACCGCGTCATCCCACCTGAGGTCTCGTCCAATCGATTTGGCATACGGATCGAGCAGGATCTTGTTCGGATTGAATCGATGGCCCTTCGCCGGCTCATAAGGCCCGTGCACGCGATATCCGTAAAGCTGGCCCGGAAGAACTTCAGGCAGGTACGCGTGCCAAACCAAATCGGTCTGAAAACGCAACGGCAGGCGAACGACTTCCTTTTTGGCGTCAACGGAATCGAATAGGCAAAGCTCCACCTTGGTCGCATGTTCCGAAAACAGAGCAAAATTGACGCCCGCACCGTCCCAGGTGGCTCCCAACGGGTACGGACGCCCAGGCCAATTGCGCATTGGAGTTCTCCACGGGCGATGATGTGCCAACTAAAGCCATCCATAGTTAGCAAATCCTGTTCCTCATTTGTTGACTTATGAATTGTTGAAAACCATCGCCTGAATCGTGGCATGCGCCTGCCGATTTCGCAGCGAATGGGAAACGATTTGCACAACTGCAGCGGTCTTGTTCGCTGGATTGGAATTTCCAAAAAAAACTATACCCGCGGCGACCATTCGTGGAACATGATAGTTGTCAAAACCGAGGGTGCGGCAACCATGCACGAATCGACGGGCGGAAGCGGATTGCGCGAAGGCGCCACGATGCGGGATGTCGATAGGAATTGCGACGTCAGCGATCGGCAATTGCTGGAACGCTTCATCGCCAAGCGCGATGAAAACGCGTTCACCGGCTTGGTCGAACGGCACAGTCGAACGGTCTGGTGTGTTTGCAAACGAATGCTGCACAACGAGCACGATGCGGAGGACGCATTTCAGGCGGTGTTTCTAACGCTCGCGCGCAACGCCGACTCGATACGACAACGCGAGGCCGTCGGCTGTTGGCTGTACGGCGTGGCTTACCGAACCGCATTGAAGGCGCGCCTGGCCTCGATGCGCCGCAAGGATTGTGAAAGCAAAGCCGAGACCGCGTCGCCGGAAGAACCGCCGTGGAGCGCGGCGGCGTGTCGCGACCTGCAACGCATCCTCGATGGCGAGGTGCAACGGCTCGCGGAGAAGTATCGCGCTCCGTTCATCCTTTGCTGCCTGGAAGGCAAGAGCAAGGCCGAGGCCGCCCAGGAACTCGGCTGGAAGGAAGGCACCGTCTCCGGCCGACTGGCGCAAGCGCGTAAGTTATTGCAGAGCAGGCTCGCGCGGCGCGGCATCAGCCTCACCGCGGTATTGACCGCGATCGCGCTCGTGCAGCAATCAGCAGCCGCGGCCGCGTCGGATCTATTGGTCCATGGCACGATCCAGGCAGTGTTGACGCCGGTCAACGCGCAGTGCGCCGCGGGCGCGCTGTCGCCGGCGGTGCTCGCCCTCGCGGAAAACGCGACGCCTGCGCTGGCTGCGGTCAAAACCAAGCTCGGCGTATTCATCGCTTCGCTCGCCGCGCTGATCACGGGCATGAGCGTCGTCGCGTATCAATTCATCGAACCCAACGATTTGCCGCAACCGGAGCCGCCGGAGCAAGTCGTGAAGGTCCAGGCGCGGCCGATTCAACTGCAACAATCGATTGACGAACGCGTCTTCGCCGTCGCGTTCTCTCCCGATGGCACGAAGCTGATCACCGCCGGCGCACTGCGAGAGCTGCCCGGTCAGATCAAATTCTGGAACGTGCCCGCCGGCGACGAACGCTCAAAGATTCGCGGTGTCACCGGCGTGCGAACCGTCGCGTACGCCTCCGACGGCAAAACCTTCGTCACCGGCGACTTCGCCGGCGACATCAAGATCCGCGACGCCGACACCGGCGCCGAGAAATCGTCAATCAAGGGCCATGCCAACGGCGTCAACAGTCTCGCTTTCTCATCCGATGGCGAGACCTTGGTCAGCGCCGGGCTCGACCGGATCACGAAACTCTGGGACGCGAAAACCCTCAAAGTTCGCAAATCGTTCGGCGGGCACACTGGCATGGTCTATTCCGCTGCTTTTTTTCGACACGGCAACGCGATCGTGACAGGCAGTGAAGATTCCACCGCCAAGATCTGGGACATTCGCTCCGGCAAGCAAAAGTTCACATTGCGCGGGCACAAACTCGGCGTCGAAATGGTGGCAGTCTCCCCGGACGACAAGACCGTGGTGACGGCAAGCTGGGATCGGACGATCAAGTTCTGGGATGCCGAGACCGGCACGGAGACCGGCGAACTGAAAGCGGACAGCGCGGTCTTCGCCGTGGCGTTTGCGAGCGACGGCAAATCTCTCGCCAGCACCGGCGGCAACGGAACCGTGCGACTCTGGGACGTGAAGAAGCGCGAGTTGATCAAGGTCCTCGGCCAACATGGCGCCGCGACCTTTTCGCTCGCGTTCTCGTACGACGATCGCTACCTCGCCAGCGGCAGTCTCGATCGCACCGCGAAAATCTGGGACGTGAAGTCGATGAAAGAAATGGTGACCCTCGACACCAAAGAGCTTCAGGTTGACGGCAAAGACGACAAGCCGCCGCCGAAAACGAAAGGCAAGGACGCCGCGATCGGGCCGCCGCCGCCGAGGCCGGACGTCGTCGAATTGCTGGAAGACGGGACCGACTTTTTTATCGACAACCTCGACAACAACGGCGGCCGCGACGGAAGCGTGGCGGTGCGCGACGAGAAAAACTTTTACTCCGGAACCTGTTCGCTCTCCGTCTCGCCGTTTCAACGATTCAAGACGCAGTTGCCGGGCTGGAATTTTCCAATCAAAGAAAACCCGCGGCCCGGCGAGTTTCGTTACCTGCGTTTCGCCTGGAAGCGAACCGAAGCTTCGGGCATCTTGCTGCAACTCTACACGCGGCCCAATGGAGCCTGGGAAGGTTACTACGCGGGAACGTTAAGTAAGATAATCAAGCGCCCGATGATCCGCGTCGCCGATGAGCCGCCGCGAAAATGGGAGCTGGTCACGCGCGATCTCTACAAGGATTTCGGCGCCATCACCATCACGGGCATCAACTTCAGTGCGATGCCGGGGGGCGGCGAGGCTTCCTTCGATCACATTTATCTGGCCCGGACCATCGAGGACCTGGATCGCGCTGGCGGAAAACTCGCGAAGGCAGCCGAGCCCGTTGATGCGCCGGACGCGCAAACGCCGCCGGCGCGCTCGTGGGGATTGCCCGTCGCGATTGCCGGCGCGGGCGTCGTCCTTCTCGTTGCGTGCGTGCTCCTGGTTGTCGTGATTCGCCGCGGCGCGACGGCGCGCCCGACAGCCGTGCAACAGGCCGATGAAGCGGCGCCGCCGGAGCCGGTCGCATCGATTGGCTTCTCGTGCGAGAGTTGCGGGAAGAAACTGAAAGCGAAGGCGGCGTCGGCGGGTAAATCGGTCAAGTGCCCGCAATGTGGAAAAAGCTCGGTCATTCCGGCGTCCGATCGGGCGCCCTGAAAGGCGATGCGGAATTTGCGTTCGACCGCTTTCTTCTCTCGGCTGGCAAACGTGAGGAATTGGCTCGCGCGCCATCCGGAACCAATCATCTATTGGTTACTGGCAATTGCCCACCTTGCGCCCGTGTGGTATTTCACCTATTTGCCGACGCAGGACGGACCATCGCACGTCAACAACGCCCAGATCATCAAGGACTTCGCCGATCCGACAACCCATTACGACGACTTTTTCGAATTGCGATACGAACCGCTGCCGAATTTGACTTCCCATCTACTTCTCGTGGCCCTGCTTTACGTGTTCCCGCCGTTGATCGCGGAGAAGGTGCTCGTCTCGATTTACGTTTTGGGCTTTGCGTGGTCGTATCGATTTTTCTTGAGCGCATTTGGACCCCGATGCCTGCCCCTTTCATGGATCGGGTTGGCCCTCGTCTACAATCGATGTCTGTGGATGGGATTCTACAACCAATGTCTGGGACTGATCCTTTTGTGGGGAATCCTGGGTTTGGCTTTGCGCTGGCGCGGTCGGCTCGGACTGTTGCAAACGTTCGTGTTAGCCTCGTTGTTTACTGTGGCGTACTTCACGCATCTGGTAGCGTTCATCCTGGCCGTGGTCGGCGCCCTGGGTACGACGCTTCTGACGCAGCCGCGGCGTATTCTGGCGCCGATTTTGGTCCTCGTTGCAGTATTACCGGCCGCGTGCCTGACGATCAACTATTTGCATGAAACCGGCTTCTTTCAAGCGGACTCGGCCAGGCGCATTGTGCACGATCCGCTGGCGCGCCTGCGCGGCGAAGACGTGCGAACCACGTTCGTTCAGGATCTGACGGCAATCGACGACGAACTCTTCGCGCATCACGTCGGCACGGAGGTTCCCGGAACGCTGGTGCTCGCCTTTCACCTCATTCTGCTGGCATTGTTTACCGCGGTCGAGTTTCGCGCCGAGTCGGCCGAAACTGCGGACGCTACGGGTCGCCTCTTCCCGGCCGTCTTCGGTTTTTTGCTTATTGTCATGTACTTCCTCACGGCCAACGATCTTTCCGAACATGGCGGCTTTCTCAAGACTCGTCTCGCGCCGTTGTTTGTTCTGGTGTGGTTGGCATGCTTGCGCGAGTCAACTCACATTGAAGTCCGCCTCTTCTTGCGCGGTTTGACCATCGTCCTGCTTGCTTTGAACTTGCTGCTGGTGATCGCCGGCTTCGCGGAGGGCAATCGCCAAATCGCGGAATATATGGCCGGCCTCGACGCCGTCGGCACGGAGCAACGGATCTTCGTCATCCAGCCGGACCCGCGGCCGAGACCGATCGCCAATCCGCTGACGCACGCCGCCGATTACTATTGTTTGGGCACGGGCAACGTGAACCTCGATAACTACGAAGCCGAGACGTTGCACTTCCCCGTCAAGTATCGAAGCGGCGTGCGGCGGGGCCGAACGTATTGGAACGCGTATCCGCACAAGGATGCGGTCGATGTTATCGTGAGCTGGCAGCCCGATGATCGAGCTGCGCCGCGCATGCCGGCCGGTTGGGAGATTGATTTCCAGCAAGGTCCGTTGCGAATCTATCGCCGGTCCGCGAAAAATTGAGAACCGAAATTGGAACCACGGGGAGCACGGGGATCACGGGGAAATGCAGAGTTTTTTAGACTCTCTTTCCCCGTGATCCCCGTGTCCCCCGTGGTTCAATCTCCGTGGGTTATTTCACTTCCTGCCATTGCCGAGTTTTCGCGGAACCGAGAATTGCATCGAGCACGAGCTGCGTTTCGTACGCATTACGAAAATCGGGTTGCGCAGGCTTGCCGGCCGCGACGCCTTCGATGAAGTCGGCAACCTGATGCGTGAAACTAGCGTCGTAGCCGATTGCGAGGCCGGGCACCCACCACTTGCCCATGTACGGATGATCGCCGTCCGTGACGTGGATCGAACGCCAGCCGCGCACGCGCCCCTCGTCGCGATGATCGAAGTACTCCAGACGTTGCAAATCGTGCAGGTCCCATTTGATCGACGCTTTCTCGCCGTTGATCTCGAAGGTGTAAAGCGCCTTGTGGCCACGCGCATAGCGCGTCGATTCGAAGAGGCCGAGGCTGCCGTTTTTGAAGTGACACAAGAACGCACAAGCGTCGTCGATGCCGACTTTCTCGACCTTGCCGGTGAGGTTGTGCTTGCGTTCCTTGATGAAGGTCTCGGTCATGGCGCAGACATCCTTGACGCCGCCGTTGAGCCACATTGCGGTGTCGATGCAGTGGGCAAGCAAATCGCCGGTGACGCCGCTGCCCGCCGCGGCGACATCGAGCCGCCACAGGCCGGCGCCGCCTTGCGGCAAATCGGCGGAGATCGTCCAGTCTTGTAAGAAGTTGGCCCGATAGTGAAAAATCTTGCCGAGCCGGCCTTCATCGACGAGCTGCTTGGCCAGCGTGCACGCCGGAACGCGCCGATAGTTGTACCAGACCATGTTCGGCACCTTCGCCTTTTCGACGGCTTCCACCATCTTGAGCCCTTGCGGCCCATCCATGGCGAGCGGCTTTTCGCACAGGATCATCTTGCCCGCTTGCGCCGCGGCGAGGGCGATTTCCGCGTGCGAATTGTTCGGCGTGCAGATGTCGATGCAATCGATGTCCTTGCGATCGACGAGCTTTCGCCAATCGGTCTCGGTCGATTCGTAGCCCCAGTTGTCCGCGAACACCTTGAGTTTGGCCGCGTCGCGGGCACACGCGGCTTTGAGGACGGGCGTGCGCGGCAAGTCGAAGAACTGCGCGACTTGCTTGTAGGCGTTGGAATGAGCGCGACCCATGAAGCCGCAGCCGACGATGCCGATGTTGAGGGGTGGTTTTCGCATGAGACATCCTTTCGAATTGTTTCATGGCGAGCCGAGCCCCGTAAGGGGCCGGTTGAATGGCCGGGTCATCAACCGGCCCTTACGGGGCTCGGCTCGCCGATTCGTGCATCGATGTTGAAGATGTGTTTTCGGAAATTGGCCGCGAAATGCAATCAAAAAATGCCGTTACTTCGCATCGCCGGCCGCGAATACGTCGCTCACCGCGACCTGGAAGCCCTTGAGCAGTTTAGATATGGCGGTGTCGCCTTCCTTGAAGACGCCGTGGACTTTGTAGGACTTGCCGGAAAGCGTCAATACCGTGATCGTTTTCGTTTCAGGATCGACAATCCAATACTCTCTAATTCGCGCTTTGGCATATTCTCGGCGCTTGGTCACGAAGTCTCGTTCTCGGTTCTCCGCGCCAGGGCTGACGACCTCGACCACCAAGTCGGCGCCATCCGGTGGTTGCCGACAATCTTTGATGCGATGCGATTCAAAATAGCCAATATCAGGTTCTCGAAATTTGCCCGACCCCAGCCGAACGGGCAAAGGTGCAGTCGCAGTTTCCCCTTTCTTCTCCGGAAGGATGAATTCATCGAGGCGATTGCACAGCATTTTAACGATACGTTGGTGATACAAATCGGGCATGGGCAGAATCTCCAGACACCCATCCGAAAGCTCGATCAATCGGTTGCCGATGTTGCGTTCGAGTTCGAGATAATCGTCTTCGGTCCAATCGCCTTGTAACGGGTAGAACGTCGCGATGCCCCATGCCGGTTCGCGAACGGATCTTTTCGCGGTCTTGGATGTTTTGATTGGGTCGAGGACGGTAACCATTATTCGAACTCCAAATCACAAATCCTCGCGCAGATTCTCATTTTGATTTTACCGGCGTCATCCAAAAAAAGCGACACCGGCATCTTCACGCCCGCTTTTTCCACAT
>DAIOGM010000158.1:0-14732 GCA_036745215.1 Gemmataceae bacterium | reverse complement strand
ATCATGTTGCGGTAAGTCGTGAACGATTTCGGCGTGAAGGAGCCATGCGGGCCGGCGTAGATGTATTCGATGACGGGATATTTCTTGTTGGCGTCGTAGTTTTGCGGGCGGCAGACGATGCCCCAGATATCGGTTTGCCCATCGCGGCCCTTGGCGACGAAAACTTCCGGGGCGCGCCAGCCGGTCGCTTCGAGGGCGGAGATGTCGGCTTGCTCGAGCTTGCAAATGAGCGTGCCGTCGGCGACGCGGCGAAGCTCATGCACCGGCGGCATATCGACGCGCGAGTAGGTGTCGATGAAGTACTTCTTGTCGGGCGAGAACGCCAGGCCGTTCGTGCCGCGATAGTGATCGCCGTTGCCGTCGGTTAACGCGACCAGACCGGTGCCGTTGAAGTTGACGCGATAGTAATGGATGAAGTAGGGATCCTGATCGGCGTGCATGCCGTTGGCGCGGAACCAGATTTGCCCGGCCTTGGCGTCAACGCGATCGATGCCGCGCACCGCCCATTCGCCCTTGGTGATCCGTTTCTTGATGTTGCCGGTCTTGGCGTCGATCAGGTAGAGGTGCTTCCAGCCGTCGCGTTCGGAGGCGAGAAGGATTTCGCCGGTTTCGTCGAGATAGGTGACCTGGATGCCGGGAATCTCATCGGTTTTGGGCGAGTGGGCGGTCCAGATGAACGTGTCGGTTTTCTCGTCGATGATGTTGCGCGTCTGGCCGGTGTGGGCGTCCACTTCGACGACACGAAATCGTTGATGGCCGCGATCGACCTTCTCGTACGTGAACGTCTTCGCGTCCTTGCTCCAGCGCAGCCGCGGCGCGCCGCCGTAGTCGGAGCGCTCCATTTCAACTTTCATCGGCTTCTTGGTTTCGATGTCCATGACGTGGAGTTCGTGCAGATTGAACTTGTCGCCGGGCCGCGGATACGGACGCGTGTGCAACTTGGCGGCGAGTTGATCCTTGGGGCTCGTCTCGATCATGTAGACTTCCTTGTTGTCGCCGGGCTCGGTGCGGATCATGACGAGCGATTTCGAATCGGGCGCCCAGATCACCGCAGCGAATGGATTGGCGGCCGTGCCGATGGTCGTGAGCTGCGTTTCCTTGTTGTCCTTGTCGCGCAGATAGGCGTTGCTTTCCTTGATGAACGCGGTCCATTTGCCGTCGGCGGAGGTGGCTTCGCGCTTGGCTTGCGGTTGGAAGCCGCCGCCTTTTTTAAAGGGGCCTTTTTTCTTTTGCTGGATGGCTTCAGGCGGGCCGTCGTCGTTCTCGCCATCCCTGGGATTCGCATCGCTCACCCCTGGGCTCGCGGGGTCTTCTTCTTCAGTGGCAGGCGTTTCGTCTTCTTGCATCTCTTGCTGGCTGCGCGTGCATTCGTACGACGCGAGGTCGCACTGCCAGGTCGCGGAATCGACGCGAAATCGGACGATCTTTGCTTGATCGATGAACTCAATCGTGTTGAAAGGCAAATGATTGGCCGCGATTTTTGTGCCGGACGCCTTGCTGAACGCGGCCGCGAGCTTGGCGTGATTGAACGCCGGGGCGCGCGTCCCCTTGTCGGCATCGACGAGCACGAATTCCTTGGCGCCCTCTTTGAGATCGTTGCGATACCAGAAGCGCGAATTGTTGTCGAACCAGTGCGGCGTGATGGTCATCTTGAACGTCTTGCCCTTCGACTGAAACGCGAGCCGGCCGGCGCGGTCATACGCTTTGCGGATGTCGAGCGCGTCCACCTTGCCCGGCGTGCCCTTGTCTTGCTCTGCAATCTTGCCGGCGTCGATGACCTTGGCATCGTGGACCGCGTATTCCGAAACCGCGGCGATTTCGCGCAATTGGACCATCGGTAGAACGACCAGCGGCACGGGCGCACGCGTCGCGCCGTGTCGAGCGTAGGTGAACCAGCAAACGGCAACCGAGACGAACAAGGCGATGGAGAGCCAGGTTCGCCGCGAGAAAAGGGTGCACAGGCGTCGCATGGGAGTGTCCTCTTTGGTGAAATGATGTGTGGAGATCATAACAAAGAAAATGCTTGACGCACAGTTTTTTTCGCCTGCGACATCGGCATGGCGGATGCCACGGCTTGCGCGTATCAATTCTCCATGGAGTTCATCGAGCTGCACGATGTCGAAAAGACCTATTACCTCGGCGAGGTCGAAGTGCCCGTCTTGCGCGGCATCTCGCTTGCCGTCAAACGCGGCGAACTCATCGCTCTCACCGGCGCGTCCGGCTCCGGCAAATCGACGCTCATGAACATCCTGGGCTGTCTCGATCGGCCGACTGCGGGAACGTACTGGCTCGATGGACAGGACGTCACGATCTTGTCGCTTGAGGAGCGAGCCAATATTCGCAATCGCAAGCTCGGCTTCGTCTTTCAGAACTTCAATTTGCTCGCGCGCTCCAGCGCGCTCGATAACGTCGCGATGCCATTGGCGTACACGCAATTGAGCGGACGTGAAGGCCGCGAGCGCGCCCGCAAGTTGCTGGAGCGTCTCGGCTTGACGGGCCGACTGGATCATCACCCCGCGCAGCTCTCCGGCGGCCAGCAGCAACGCGTCGCCATCGCCCGCGCCCTGGTCAATCAGCCGCAGCTATTGTTCGCCGATGAGCCGACCGGCAACCTCGATTCGCACACGAGCGAGGAAATCTTGCGCATGTTTCAGCAGCTCAATCAGGAAGACGGCTTGACCATCATCGTCGTCACCCATGAGCCGGACGTGGCGCGTTATGCGCGGCGCGTCATCCATTTGAAGGACGGCCGCATTTCGTAGCGACAAGCTGCCAGCTTGTATGGCCGAACGGCAGCAAACAAGCTGGCAGCTTGTTGCTACGAAACGCGATGCCATTTTTTTGAAAATTACTAAACCAGATGGTTGACTATTTTTGCGACGCCGATATACTAAACCATATGGTTCAATATAAATCTCCCGCTCTGGATCGAGTGTTTCACGCCCTGGCGCATCCCGCGCGGCGAGCGATGCTCAAGCAGCTGGCCGACGGCGAGCGCAACTTGACCGAGTTGGCGGCGCCGTTACGCATGTCGTTCCCGGCGGCGTCCAAGCACGTTCGCGTTCTGGAGCGCGCCCGGCTGGTGCGCCGCCGCGTCAAGGGACGCACGCACTGGTGCCGCATCGAAGGCAAGCCGCTCGCGGAGGCGAACCAATGGCTGGAGGATTATCGCCGCATCTGGGAAGGCAACTTCCAGCGCCTCGACGCGTTGCTCGATGAGTTGAAGGCCGCGGATAGCGAGCCACGGGGTTAATCCCCGTGGTAATGACATCCATCCCACGGGGATAAACCCCGTGGCTCGCCAAACAATGGAGAATCTGAATGAAGAACACGTTGAGCGTGAAGACCCCCACCGACCGCGAGATTGTCTTGACGCGCGTTTTCGACGCCCCGCGCCGGCTCGTCTGGGATGCGATGGCGAAGCCGGAGCTGCTCAAGCGTTGGCTGAGCGGCCCGCCCGGCTGGGAATGGTCGCAATGCGACGACGATCTCCGCGCCGGCGGCTCTTTCCGCTGGGCGTGGCGCGGGCCCAACGGCGCCGAAATGGCGATGACCGGCGTCTATCGCGAAGTCGCGCCGCCGGAACGCATCGTCCGCACCGAATCGTTCACGTTCGGCTGTGCGCCGCAGGCCGGCGAACAGCTCGCGACGCTCGTCCTCGTCGAGAAAGACGGCCAGACGCTGCTGACGCTCACCGTGCTCTATCCATCGAAGGAAGCACGCGACGGCGCCGTCGCCTCCGGCATGGATCGCGGCGTCGCGGCCGGCTACGATCGCCTCGACGAGATTCTGGCGGCGCAAACGGCATGAGTTGGCAAAAAAAAGAGACTGTCGATTTCGCCCTTTGCCGTTCGACCTACTCGTAGCGACAAGCTGCCACCTTGTCTGCTTTGACTTCAGCACGCAAGCTGGCAGCTTGCGGCTACGGAATACGCCCCTCAGGAGCCAAACGATGAAATCGATCACGACCCTCGGTGTTTTCACGATGTTTGCAACGGCCGCATTGGTCGCCGCCGACGAACCGCGAGGCAAGTACGGCGGCACGGACGAGAAAAAAACCGGCTATGCCAACGTCAACGGACTCAAAATGTACTACGAGATTCACGGCACGGGCAAGCCGCTCGTCGTCCTGCACGGCGCGTTCGGCTGGGCGACCGCATATCCGAAGCTCGCTAAGAATCGTCAGTTGATCGCCGTCGAACTGCAAGGGCACGGCCATACAGAAGACATCGATCGCCCCTTGACCGTCGAAAACATGGCCGACGACGTCGCCGGCTTGCTCAAGCATCTCAAAGTTGAAAAGGCCGACGTCTTTGGCTACAGCATGGGAGGCGCCGTCGCTCTTGGTTTGGTGATCCGCCATCCCAAGTTGATCGACAAAGTGGCGATCAACGGCTCGCATGCATTCAAGATGGAGGACGCGTACGAGCCGGAGACGTTCAAGCAATTCAAGAGCATCCCGCCCGACTTCGCCCCGGCCGTATTGAAGGACGCGTACGACAAAGTGGCCCCTGATCCGAAGCAATGGCCCGCGCTGGTTGCGAAGGTCAAGAAGATGGGACTGGAGTCCAAGGGCTTCACACGCGACGAATTGAAGGCGATCCAGTCGCCCGTGCTCATCGCGCTCGGCGACCGCGACGGCGTGCGGCCGGAACATGCGGTCGAGATGTTTCGCCTTATTCCCAACGCCCAGCTCGCCATGTTTCCCGGCGGCGATCATTTTCTGCTCTGGACCAGCCCTGATACCGTGCTCGGCCCGGTCGCGGCGTTTCTCGATGCGCCCTTGCCCAAAGCAAAACAATAATAAACGTGCCTGAACAAATGACGAATGACGAAGCTCGAATGACGAAAGAATGCCGAAGCCCAAAGCACGAAAGGAAAAAAGGGGGTCCATAGCTTGAAGGCAAGTTCGGCAATGCCTCGCCTGACTCAGGTATTCTTTCGACATTCGACATTCGGATTTCTTTCGTCATTCGTGCTTCGTCATTCGTCATTCCATCCTCACCATTTGAGTGCCACCCATGAAAAGCAAAACCAAGCTGATGATAACGACGCCCAGCGACATTGAGATTGTCATGACGCGCGTCCTCGAAGCGCCGCGCCGCCTGGTGTGGCAGGCCTGGACCAAACCCGAACTGCTCAAGCGCTGGCTCTTCGGCCCGGACGGTTGGTCGTTGGCGCGCTGCGACGTCGATCTGCGCGTCGGCGGCACGCTTCGCTACGAATGGAGTCATCCCCAAAAGAAAACCATGGGCATGGGCGGCGTCTATCGCGAGGTCGTGCCGGAAGAACGCATCGTCCATACCGAGCTGTTCGACGAAGACTGGACCGGCGGCGAAACGCTCGTCACCGTCGATTTCATCGAAGAAAACGGCAAGACCACGGTCGCGATGACCGTGCGGTATGCGTCCCGCGAAGCCCGCGACGGCGCCCTCAAGACCGGCATGGCCGACGGCATGGAAATGGGCTACGACCGCCTCGAGATTTTACTCTCAGAATTAGCCTGATCGCAGGCTCCGCGTTCTCTGCGCCTCTGCGTTTGAATTGAGTGGCTGTACGCCGTTTGCATTTTTTGAAACGCAGAGACGCAGAGGCCGCGGAGAACGATACTGACTGCAACTTGATACCGAAACTTCCCTGGAGCAACTTATCATGCATAAGATCACTCCGTTCCTGTGGTTCGACGGCAAAGCGGAAGAGGCGATGAACTTCTACGTCTCGATCTTCAAAAACTCGAAAGTCGGCAGCGTCAATCGTTACGGCGACGCCGGCCCCGGCCCCAAGGGCAGCGTGATGTCGGCGACGTTCACGATCGAAGGCCAGGAGTTCATGGCCCTCAACGGCGGACCGATGTTTCAGTTCACGCCGGCCATTTCGTTTTTCGTCAACTGCGAGACGCAGGACGAAGTCGATCAACTCTGGGACAAGCTGTCCGCCGGCGGCGAAAAGAACCGCTGCGGCTGGCTACGCGACAAGTTCGGCGTGTCCTGGCAGATCATTCCGACCGTCCTCGGCAAACTGCTCGGCGACAAGGATCGCGCCAGGGCCAATCGGGTGATGCAGGCCATGTTGCAAATGGATAAGATCGACATCGCCAAATTGAAGCAGGCGTATGAGCAATCATGAAAACCAAATCGGCCGTCACCACGATTGATGAATACCTTGCCAACGTCAGCGCCGAGCAGGGTGCCGCGCTGGAGAAGCTGCGCAAGCAGATCAAGGCCGCGGCGCCGGGCGCGGAAGAGTACATCAACTACGGCATCGCCGCGTTCAGGCTGGACGGCAAGGCATTCGCGGGCTTCGGCGCGAGCGCGAAGCATTGCTCGTATTATCCGATGAGCGGCTCGACCTTGAGCGACTTCAAGAAGGATTTGAAGGGTTTTGTCACCAGCAAGGGCGCCATTCAGTTTCAGCCGGACAAACCGCTGCCGGCGGCTTTGGTGAAGAAGCTCGTCAAGACACGAATTGCGGAGAACGCCAAGAAGCGCCCGGCATCGTCAATAAAAAAAACGCCGATTGTTTTAACACACCTTACAAATACCGAAGCCGCCAAGCGGCGAGGGTGCATCATTGATCTGGTCGAAGAACTTCCGGAAGCCGCCGCGAAAGAACTTGGCCAGCATTTGAGTCTCGAAGTTCGCGGCAGGCGGTTCGCGTGGTTTCTCGAAGATCATCACGGCGACGGCCGCATGGCATTGCATTGCAAAACGCAGCGCGGCGAATGTGCGAAGCTCGTCGCCGCCAACCCTGAGAGATTCCATATTCCGAAGTATGTCGGGGCGCACGGCTGGGTCGGCTTGTGGCTCGATCTGCCGGGCATCGACTGGGCCGAAGTCGCGAACCTGCTTGCCGACGCGTATCGAATGACCGCGCCGAAAAAGCTGGCGGTCCGGATTTAACTCGCTTCCTCAAAAAGATCCTACATGGCACGTCGAACCAAACGCGCGCAACCATCTGTGATCGACGCGGACTCGGTGGTGGCGACGCTCAGGCGCCTCGCCAACAAAAAGACCCTCGACGGCATGGCACGCTACGCCATCCCGTCCGACAATGCGTTCGGCGTTCCCGTCAACGTGATGCAAAAGCTCGCCAAGAAGCTCGGCCGCCATCATCTACTCGCGGCCGACCTCTGGGCGACCGGCTGGTACGAAGCGCGCATGCTCGCGTGTTTTCTGGACGAGCCGGAACGCGTGACGGCGGCGCAGATGGAACGCTGGTGCCGCGATTTCGATAGCTGGGCGATCTGCGATACGGCGTGCTTTCATCTGTTCGATCGCACGCCGTACGCGTGGCGCAAGGTCGAGCAATGGGCGAGCCGCGACGAGGAGTTTGTCAAGCGAACGTCATTTGCGCTGATGGCATGTCTCGCATTGCACAACAAGACCGCGGACGACGAATGGTTTGCCGAATGTTTGCCTTTGATTGAACGTGCCGCGGACGACGACAGGAACTTCGTCAAAAAAGGAGTAAGCTGGGCGCTTCGTTCGATCGGCCGGCGCAGTCTCGAACTTCATCGGGCCGCGGTCGCGCTGGCGCAGGGTCTGGCGATCTCGAAGGAACGGTCGGCACGCTGGATCGGCAAGGACGCGCTGCGCGACCTCAAAAAGCCGGCCGTCGTGAAGCGACTCAAAGCTCCCGCATGATTTTTCGCAGCCAATTCTTGACTTCCGCGCCCACTATGGCAGAATCAGCAACACTCAGCGATGCATCGTTCGCAAACTCAAACCGCCACTTTCGTCGTATGTCGAGGTGTCTGCCATGTTGTCATCGAAAAAGTTCATCCTTGTCGTGCCCGCGCTCGTCGTGGGCGTACTGACTGTCATCGCCGCGGCGCAGCAGCCCGCGCCGCCGACGCGCGTCGTTGGCGCCAATTTCAAGCAAGCGAGCCGCTATTCCGACGCGTTCCTCAAAGGATTCACCTACAGCACGTCGGTGGAGCCGCGCTGGATCGGCAAGAGCGATACGTTCTGGTACGAGTATCGCACCAGCAAGGGCAAGCAATGGTACCGCGTGCAGCCGAGCCAGGCGAAGAAGGAGCCGCTCTTCGATCGCGTGACGCTCGCCAGCCAGCTTTCCGAGCAGGTGCGCAAGCCGCTCGATCCGTTGCAACTGCCGGTGACGGGCGCTTCCATGAACGACGAGGGCACGAAGCTCAAGTTCGTCACCGACGACCTGCAATTCGAGTATGACTTGCATGCCCAGAAGCTCGCCAAGCTCGGCAAGGCGCCAAAGTTGCCGACGGGCTTCGGCGCGATGAGTCCGGAACAACAACAGCAACTGCGCAATGTCCTCGGCGAAGAGCGCTTCAAGGAAATCCTCGAACAGCAGCAAAAAAACGACGGCAAAAAGAAGGAAGACGAATCCTTCGACGACGACTCCCTCACTGAAGAAGAGAGCCTGCTCATCCAGCAAGAACTCGCTCAAATGCGCATCGACTCATCCGTCGATGACGACCCGTTGCAACAAAAGAAAGGCTTCGGCAAGGGCGGCGGCAAGGGCAAGGGCTTCGACCCGAACGACTATCGCAACTTTTCACCCGACAAAACGATGTACGCGTTCGTCAAGAATCACAACCTCTTCGTCGCCGAAGCCGGCAAGGAGGAACAAGCCACCCAGCTCACCAAGGACGGCGAAGAAAATTACGCGTTCTCCGGGGGCGGCATCGGCTTTGGCGGGCAGCAATTTCAAAAAGACAAAGACAAGGACAAGGACGGCAAGAAAGAAGAGGAAAAGAAAGAGGTCAAGCAAGGCAAGAACGACCCCAATCGCAAGACGCGTGCCCCCGTCACCTGGTCCGAAGATTCCAAGGCGTTCTACGTCCTCCGCCGCGACTGGCGCGGCATCAAGGAATTGTTCCTCGTCAACAACATCGCCGAGCCTCGGCCGACGCTCTCGAAATACATCTATCCGATGCCGGGCGACGAGAACGTCCGCAAGAACGAATTGTACGTTTTCAATCGCGACAAGAACGCTCTCATCAAGATGGAACGCAAATGGAAGGACGAATCGTACGGCGACCTGCACTGGGGCAAAACGTCCGCCGACCTGCGTTTCCTGCGCACCGATCGCATGGTGCGCAACATCGAGTTCTGCACCCACGATGTCGCCAAGAGCGAGTCGAAATGTCTCATCGTTGAAGGCTTCGAAAACTCGAGCATCTCGCCCAAGCCGATCCGTTACCTCGACGAATCCAAGGAGATGATCTGGTGGTCGGAACGCTCCGGCTGGGGCCATTTCTATCTCTACGATCGCGAAGGCAAGCTCAAGAACGCCATCACGTCCGGCAACTTCCGCGCCAGCACGATCGTGTCGATCGACACCAAGCACCGCATCCTCTACTTCCGCGGCAACTCGCGTGAAATGGACGAGAACGTTTACTGGAATCACCTCTACTGCGCCCACTTCGACGGCACCGGCCTGACGCTGCTCGATCCGGGCAACTCCGACCACGACTCGCGCCTGTCGCCGACACGGCAATTCATCGTCGATAACTGCTCGCGCACCGACATGCGCCCCATCGCCGTCCTGCGCGACGCCCGCGGCAAGCAGATCATGGAACTCGAAGAAGCCGACCTGTCCAAGCTGCGCGAGATCGGCTGGAGGATGCCGGAAACCTTCATCGCGAAAGCGGCCGACGGCGTGACCGATCTTTACGGCAACCTGTACAAGCCATTCGATTTCGATCCGACCAAAAAGTATCCGATCATCGCCCACGTCTATCCCGGCCCGCAGACCGAATCGATGGCCCATTCGTTCAAGTCCTACACGTCGCAACAACAGCTCGCCCAGCTCGGCTTCATTGTCATCCAGGTCGGCAATCGCGGCGGCTCCCCGTTGCGTTCCAAGGCGTATCAAAGCTACAGCTACGGGAACCTGCGCGATTACGGCCTGGCCGACAAGAAGTTCGTCATCGAGCAGCTCGCCTCGCAGCATCCGTGGATCGACGCCGAGCGCGTCGGCATCTACGGCCATTCCGGCGGCGGCTTCATGTCGGCGGCGGCGTTGCTCGTCAAGCCGTACAACGACTTCTTCAAGGTCGCCGTCGCCTCGGCCGGCAATCACGACAACAACGTTTACAACAACACCTGGTCCGAACGCTATCACGGCATGAAGGAACTCCCCGTCGGCGCCAAGGAGGAAACGAAGAAGACGCCGCTCAAGGGCAAGGGCAAACTCATCATGCCGCTCGCCGATGAAGGCGAACAGAAGAAGGACGAGACGAAGAAGGACGAAGGCAAGAAGGATGAAACGAAAAAGGATGACACGACGAAGCCCGCGACGCGCTTCGACATCAAGATTCCGACCAACGGCGAGCTGGCCGCGAATCTGAAAGGCAAGCTCCTGCTCGTGCATGGCGACATGGACAACAACGTGCATCCCGCCAACACGATTCGCCTGGCCGACGCGCTCATCAAGGCGAACAAGCGTTTCGACATGTTGATGCTGCCGGGCCGGGCGCATGCGTTCGGACCGTATCAGCCGTACTTCACGCAACGCATGTGGGAGTACTTCGCGGAGCATTTGCTCGACGATCGGCCGAGCGGGGCGGATTTGTATGATCGGCGGGACAAGAGATAGGCAAAAAAATGGGCGGCAAGAAAATGAAAGATCGCGCTTTCATTTTTTTGCCGACCATTTTTTTGCCTTTTAGGCTTAATCCAACCTCACCGGCTGCCCGTCGTTGGGAATGCAGAGCAAGGTGAGCATGTCGATCGACATGTTGACGTTAAGGACGCGCACCGTGCCGTCGCACATCACGAATTGCGAGATGCCCGGATGCATGCTGCCGAAGCATTGGTTCGGCAGGATATCTTTGCCGCTAACAGGATCGGGAATGTTGTTCTGAGTCCTTGGATCGCCAATGATCGGATTCGGCGGGTCGGCGGGTTCGTAAACCATCGGACTGTAGCTGATTGCGTCCCGACCGAGGAAGCGGCGGAAGGCATTCCCGACTTCGCCGTCAAAGATACTGCGGTCTTCGTTTTTGCCCCATTTCGAATTCGGCCGGATGTACTTTTCGCCGACCATGAGCGTGTTGCTGGTGCCGTCGATGATGGTCACCAACTTGGATTTGCCGCGAAACGTCGTGCAGATGGCGCCGGGTCCGCTGTTGTTGAACGGGCCGGTGCCATGGACGTTGGCGCCGCCGATGATGCCGAAGGGCATGGAGATGCGCATCGCCCCTTCGTTGTTGGCGGTGCCGGCGACGCTGGCGTAATCGCCCAGTCCACCGGGGGGCCCGGTTAGGTCGTCCGCCGCGCCCGCATCGCTGGCGGCGCCGGACTGAAACGTGTAGCTGTTGCTGTAGACGGTCGGCGAACGCCGGGACGGGCAGAAATACGCCGCCACGTGGAAAGGCTGCGGACTGGCGGTTCCGGTCGGTTGCTCCGCATAACGCCGCGTCAGGTCCCATTTCCTGTAAATCGAGTCCTGTTCCATGTACGGCAGAATCAGCACGGCCCAGGTCGCCCAATCGTTAACGATGCGATCGGGCGGCAAGAATTTGTTCGTGTCGTGATAATTGTGGATCGCCAGGCCAATTTGTTTGAGGTGGTTGCCGCATTGCGTTCGCGCAGCTGCTTCACGCACCTTCTGCACGGCCGGCACCAACAGCGCAATCAGAATGGCAATGATGGCGATGACAACAAGCAGCTCGATTAATGTGAAGCCCGCACGGCGATCACGTTTTTGATACTTTTTCATACTGCCTCCGAAAGACTGGTGAGAGCGGAGGGACAACCAACGATTAGAAAATCATGACAATAGGGTTCCCTTCCTTATAAACCGAAGTGCCAGCTTGGTCAATCAGAATTCTCATAAACAACATAAAAGTAATGTGGGTTCCGGGCTTACGCGTCGGGTTGGTAACACGGCACTGCTCTGAAAAGACTCGGCGAGCCGAGCCCCGTAAGGGGCCGGTTGAGTCGTCCCCGGCCGCTCAACCGGCCCCTTACGGGGCTCGGCTCGCCGGCAACTCAGTTCGTGATCTTCACCTTCACTTCCGCATCCTTGCCGTCGCCGGACAACACCATGATCACGACGCGCTCGTTCGCGGGGACCGTCGCGGATAGCGTGGCTTTCGTCGTCTTCAAATCCTTTTGAATCACCTTCGGCGAGTCCTTGCCGGAATCGACCGCCTTCTCCACCTCGGCCTTGTCCTTCTCCAGAAAAACGTAGGCGCTGAACTGGCCGCTCGTCGCCGTGGCGGCGAAGTTGACGGTCTGTTCTTTCGAAATCGGGTCCACCGTGCGAAACACCTTGTCCGCCAGTTTCACCTTCATGTCGCTTTCGTCGTTGAGCCGAGTTCGGCAACCAACGACGACGAACAGCAAAAACAATAGGGGAATGAACTTTTTCATCGAGTCTCCTCGTGGCAGTCCGTTCGGATGGGTGACGTGAACGAAACCTAAGAAATTCATGAATCTACCGCCCCTGCAAGGTAGCGGATTGGATTCGCAAATACAACGACATTTATTGTCCGCGTACTCTGCGCCTCTGCGATTCAATGTGGAGTCAAGATAAAAACGCAGAGGCGCAGAGAGCGCGGAGAGCCGTTGTGCGAATTCAGGTCTTAATCTGCACGAATTACCGATTGAATTTGCCAGCGCGGCCTGATAGTTTCAATAAATCCTCACCGAGTGCATCGCCATCCCACCCGCCACCCCGCGAATCGAACGCCATGAAACGACACGTTTTCACCTTGCTCGCCATCGCCCTCGCCGCCAACACTGTTTCCGCCGGCGAGAAGACGCCGACGTTCGAGACGCATGTGCGGCCCATTCTCAAGGCGCATTGCTTTGAATGCCACGGCGAAGGCCCGAAGCTCAAGGGCGGCCTCGACGTTCGGCTCGCGCACCTCTTGCAAAAGGGCGGCAAGAACAGCGTGGCCTTCAAGCCGGGCGACATCACGGACAGCGCCCTGCTCGATCGTTTGCGCGTCGGCGAAATGCCGCCGGGGAAACGCAAGCTCACCAAGGATGAAATCGCCGTCATCGAACGCTGGATCATCGGCGGCGCCAAGACCGAAAGGCCGGAGCCGAAGAAGCTGGCGTCGGGATTTCAGATCAGCGAGCGGGAGCAATCGTTCTGGTCGTTTCAGCCGATACGCAGGCCGGACGTGCCGCGCGTCAAGGCGAACCAATTGGTGCACACGCCGATCGATGCGTTTCTGTTGAGCCGGTTGGAAAAAGAAGGCCTGTCGTTTGCGCCGGAGGCGGATGCGCGGACGTTGTTGCGGCGCGTGTATTTTGATTTGATTGGCTTGCCGCCGACGCCGGATGAGGTGGACGCATTTTTGAAGGATTCGGCGAGCGCGAAACCGCAAGCGGCGTATGAGAAGGTGGTCGATCGATTGCTCGCGTCGCCGCAGTACGGCGAACGTTGGGGGCGCCACTGGCTCGATGTGGCGGGCTACGCGGATTCGGAGGGGTATTCGGCGGACGACGCGCCGCGCAAGTCGTCGTACCGTTATCGCGATTACGTGATCCGCTCGTTCAACGCGGACAAGCCATTCGATCGGTTCATCATCGAACAGCTCGCCGGCGATGAGCTGGTCAAGCCGCCCTACGAAAAGATTTCGCCGGCGGATATGGACAAACTGGTCGCGACCGGCTTCTTGCGCATGGCGCCGGACGGCACCGGCTCCAAAGACGTGGACATGAAGGTCGCGACCAATCAGACGATCGCGGACACGATTCAGATCGTCTCGACCTCGATCTTGGGCCTGACCATGCATTGTGCCCAGTGCCACAACCATCGCTACGATCCGATTCCGCAAATCGATTACTATCGGATGCGCGCGATCTTCGAGCCGGCGCTCGACTGGAAAAACTGGCGTGCGCCGGCGGTGCGCGAGGTCGTGGTTCTATCGGAGGCGGATCGCAAGAAGGCCGCGGCGATTGAGCAGCAAGCTTTGAAGATCGATCAGGAGCGTTTGAAGAAGGAAGCGGAATACATCGAGCAGACCTTCGTCAAGGAACTCGCCAAGTTGCCGGCCGAGACGCAGGGAGCCGCCCGCAAAGCGCGCAACACGCCGATCGCCAAGCGCACGCCGGCGGAGCAGAAGCTAATGCGCGAGTATCCGAATCTCAACGTGACGTCGGGGTCGCTGTATCTTTACGACGCGAAGGCCGCTGCCGACCTCAAGGGGTTCCAGGCGAAAGCGCTCGCGTTGCGAACGACGAAGCCGGTCGGCGAGTCGATTCGCGCGTTGACGGAGATTCCCGGCAAGACGCCGCCGACATTCCTCTTCGAGCGCGGCGATCACGATCAGCCCAAGGATGTGGTCGCGCCGGCCCATCTGACAATCCTCGAGCCGTTCAAGTTAAGCGCCATCCCGGAGCGCGACGCGTCGCTCGCATCGTCGGGGCGCCGGCTGGCGTTTGCGCGCAGTCTGGTTGACGGCAAGCACCCGCTGACGGCGCGCGTGCTCGTCAATCGCATGTGGATGCACCACTTCGGCAACGGCATGGTCAGCACGCCGGGCGATTTCGGCGCCCTGGGCGAAAAGCCGAGCCATCCGGAGTTGCTCGATTGGCTTGCGAGTGAATTCATGAATGGCGAGTGGAAAATGAAACGCATGCACAAGCTGATCGTGACTTCGACGGCGTACAAGCAAGCGTCGCGCCGACCGGCCCTCACCCCCGGCCCCTCTCCCAGAGGGAGAGGGGAGAAAGACGTTGATCCCGACAATCGCTTGCTGGGCCGCATGTCGATTCGTCGCCTGGAAGCCG
>DAIOGM010000157.1:5211-14747 GCA_036745215.1 Gemmataceae bacterium | reverse complement strand
AGGCTTCAATCTTGTCCGCCGGTATTTGTTGACCTGCGTTGTTCGTGCGGTCCTGAATCGACTCGACCGCGGCGCGCAGCCAGTTGAGCGCAATCGGATTGGCGTCGTCCATACCCGCCAGGACATCGGGCATGACGCCGGGGCCGAGCGCGACGAGCTGCTTGAACGCCTTGGCCGCCTCGATATTGCCTGCGCCTTCTTTGCCGACGGCCTTGATGCGCAAGACCAGCGATGGCGCTTCCTGTGCGTTGGCGACGATGGCGCAAAGACCCCACGCGATCCAACCGATCATCTGATTTCGCAACATGATTACCTCGTCCTACGACTCGGGTCGCCGTCAAAGGCGACATCATCGTTTTTTATTTTTCCAATCCGCAATCCGCAATCCGAAATCGGCAATTCGCCATCTCCACTATTTCTTCAACTTCCACGGATCCTCCTTCACGACCAACGTCATCGGCATCTCCGCCCAGGCGCCGGCCTCGTCGCACTCGGCGTAAACCTTGACGGCTTTCGTTACCGGCTGCGTTCCGTGCGAGACGGTCACCTTTACCTGGCCGTTGTCGATGTTGGCCACGAGATTCAACGTATCGCTCTGCACCCCGGGCGGCAGATCCTTGACCCAGATCTTGACCGGCCCCCTGAAATCGACGCGCTCGATCCAGACGAGGACGTGATGATGCTGGCCCGGAATCAACAGCTCGTCGCCGGTGGACCACTTGGCCTTGGTGATGCGCAGAGTGCCATTTTTCTTGACCGGCGTGTCCTTGAAATAAAAGAGGCCGGCCAGACACGCACACGACAAGAGCGAAATCAAAACAACACTGCCAACGACGCCGATGAGAAGCTTCAAAGGCAACGGCCGTTTTTTCGCTTGCGGTTTCGCGGGCCTGGCCGCCGCCGGACCGGACGACAAATCGAGGCCGCTTGCCGTCATCTCCAGGAACGAGGGTTCGTCCGGCTCAAATGGCGGTGACGTGGCTATCGGCAGCGCCATCGGCACGTTCGACGTCACCGCGTCCGGCGGCACGGGCATCGCCATGACGACGGGGCCCGTCGCTGGCATGGCCGTCGGCATCGCCAGCGCGATCGGCGCCGTGAAAGGTCCCAGCGCGTTGGCAACCTCCAGCGGAGTCTGGTAACGATCCTCCGGCTGACGCGCCATCATCTTGCGAAGCACTTCCTCCAGGCCCGGCGGCACCTCGGGCCGTGCCGTGCGAATCCACGGCGGCTCCGCCGTCATGCGCGGCGTCAGCTTCTCCAAGATGTTGTCGCCCAGAAACGCGGGCCGGCCCGCCAGCAGGTAAAACAAGGTGCAGCCCAGACTATAGATGTCCGCGCGAATATCGGCGCCGCGCGCGTTATGCGCCTGTTCCGGCGCGACGTAATCAATCGTTCCCAGCAGCTTGCCGACTTCGGTCAACCGTTCCGAATCCTCTTCTTCGCTTTCGAATCGAGCCAGCCCGAAATCGAGAATCTTGACCAGCGGCTTCGCGTCCCCGTTGCTGTTCACCGTCGTGACCTGAAGATTGCCCGGCTTGATGTCGCGATGCACGATGTTTTTTTCGAATGCGTGCTGCAGACCGAGCGCGGCTTGCCACGCGAATTCGACCGCCTCATGGATCGGCAGTGCGCCGAGTTGCTTGACGCGTTGCGACAAGTTGAAACCGTCAATGAAATCCATCACCAGGTACGGCCGGCCGTCAATCTCGCCCGCATCGCGCACGCTGGCGATGTTGGGATGGTCGAGCTGCCCCGCCGCCTCGACCTCGCGGCGAAAGCGCTCCATGGCCTTGGCGTTGTTGACGAGGTTCTTGTGAATCATCTTGATGGCGACGACGCGACCGAGGTCCGGCTGCCACGCCTTGAATACCTGTCCCATGGCGCCTTCGCCGATCCGTTCGCGCAGCCGATAGGAGCCGAGCACGAGCTGCTCGTGATTGCCCTTGAGAATCTGATTGACCTGATACGGCGTCAGCCAATCGCGGCGAATGAGTTCTTTCGCGAAGGAGTGATTATCGGGAAATTGAGCCAGCTCGGGACGCAACTCAGCGATTTGTTGCAGAGAAAGAAATTGGAATTCGCTCAGCCAGTCCAGGAGTTCCGTCGGAGTGAGAATCGGCATGCGCACACCGGGCTATTGTCATAAGGTGACAACAACATGATACGATGTCCCCGCAAGGTAGTCATCACGCTCCGCGTGATGGAGTTGGGGCGCGTCCACATCGCTGTGAAATCGTTCTGCGAATAAGTCGAACATCATCACGCGGAGCGTGATGAGTACATTGGAGTCGTCATGCCGGACATCTCAAACATCATCCGCTTGCTGGACCGCGAAATCTGGCTCGTCACCGCCGACGAAGGACAGTGCCGCGCCGGCTTGATCGCCACGTTCGTCAGTCATGCGTAGATCGTGCCGGAGGCGCCGCGCATGCTCGTCGGCATCGCCAAACAGCATCACACCTGGAGCGTGATCGAGGCGAGCCGTACTTTTCAATTGCATTTGCTCGACGAATCGCAGATCGATTTGGTTTGGCGATTTGGGTTGCAATCCGCGTATGGCTCCCCTCGCCCTCTGGGAGAGGGGTCGGGGGTGAGGGCGCTCGTCGACAAGTTCGCAGGTCTCGATGCGATTGACGCAGTCGCATGGCTGGATTGCAAGGTCGAGACGGCGCTGGATATCGGCGATCGAACGGTCTACGTTGCGGAAGTCGTGGACGCCCGGCTCGATAAAACGACAACGCCGTTGACGATGAAACGTTTGCTGGAGCTGGCGCCGCCGGAGCGATTGCGCGAGATGCGAGCCGGGTTGGAGCGCGATGCGGTGGTTGATGGCGCGGCGATTCGCGCGTGGCGCGAGGGGCGCGAAACCGCAAGCGACGCTCATTGATTCTCAAAATCGATCGGCCACACCAGGCCCGCGGAGAAGCCGCCGTCCACGTACAACGTCTGGCCCGTCATCCACGCCGACGCTTCCGAGGCCAGGAATATCGACGCGCCGATCATGTCTTCCGGCTGGCCCAGGCGCACGAGCGGCGTGTTCGTTTTGCCCCATTCCTGCATCTTCGGCTGCGACCAGAGCTTTTTCGTCAAGTCGGTCAGCACGAAACCCGGCGCGATGGCGTTGACGCGAATGCCGCGCGGGCCCCATTCCATCGCCAGGCTGCGCGTCATTTGCTCGAGGGCTGACTTGCTCATCGCGTATGGCATGACGCCTCTGAGCGGGCGATCGTTGTTGAGCGAGACGACGTTGATCTGGCTGCCCTTGCCGCGCTGCAGCATCACCTTGCCGACGGCGAGCGACATCAGGAACGGGCCCTTGAGGTTGATGTCGAGGATGAAATCGTAATCGTCTTCACTCAGCTTTTCCGCGAGCATGCGCCGATTGACGCCGGCAACGTTGAGGAGGGTGTCGATGGCGCCGAAGTCGGCGAGCGTTTTCTTGACGAGCCGATCGATGGCGTCCTTCTTGGCGACGTCGCAGACGATGGGCGTCGCGCCGATTTCGCGCGCGGTTTTTTCGAGCGACGCCGCCTCGCGTCCCGTGATGACGACTTTGGCGCCGCGCTTCACGAAGCCCTCGGCAATGGCGCGGCCGATGCCGCGGCTGGCGCCGGAGACGAGAACGAATTGATCCTTGACGGAAAAAAGCGAATCGTGCATGGCCGACTCCTCGCGCGTTTTGTCGATGAAGTGGTTGTATGCGAGGAGTGAAGAAGATGCCAGACGCCAATGTACTCATCACGCTCCGCGTGATGATGTTGAGCTGATTGACGGACGGAATAGGCCAATTGTGAATGCGGCCGAACGACATCACGCGGAGCGTGATGACTACATTAATGTACTCATCACGCTCCGCGTGATGATGTTCGGCAGTATCCAGACGACGAGCAAAACTGTCTGGCGCTATGCCGAGCGACATCACGCGGAGCGTGATGAGTACATTAGGCCGCCAGACGTTGACTGGATCCGAGCAAGCTCTCGTAAAGCGCCAGATGCCGCTGCGCGACGATGCGCCAATCGTATTGCTGAACGACGTTCTTCGCTGCTTGACCCATGCGCCGAACTAGAGTGTCGTCAACGAACAGGCGCCGAAGGGCCGCGGCGAGTTCGTCCGGCGATTCCGGGCGCACGAGCAGCCCGGTCTTTTCCGGATGCACGAGGTCGGCCAAACCCGGCAAGTCCGACGCGATCATCGGCAAGCCCGATGCGTAGCCTTCGAGCACGACGAGGCCGAACGATTCCCATTGCCGCGACGGCACGACGCCGAAGCGGGCGTTTTGCAACAGATGGAGTTTCTCGTCGCCGGACAGCGAGCCGAAGAAATGCACGTTGTCGTTGAGCCCGAGCTGATCGCGAAGGACATGAAGAAATGCCCATTCCTCGCCGTCGCCGACGATGGCCAGTTTCGGATAAGTGACGAGCGCCGCGCGCGCGATCGCCTGCAACAGCACGTCGGCGGCTTTGCGATACTTGAGCCGACCCAAAAAGATCGCATATTCGCCGGGCCGCAACTTGTCGAAGCCCGGCGGCGGCGTTGTCGAACGCCTGGCAAACGTGTCCAGATGAACGCCATTCGGAATATCGACGATGCGCGGCGTCACATCCGGGCAAAGCCGTGCGAAGCCGTCGCGCGTGAAGCGGCTGATCGCAACCAGCGCGTCGGCACGCCGCAATCCCATGGCATAGCGCTCGACCAGCGCCGGCTTTTGCAGACGCACGTTTTCCCCATACACATCGCCGCCGTGGCTGGTCACGACGATCGGCGTCGGAAGTTGCGCTCCCAACAGCGCGGCCAGGTACGTTGGCGGATAGATGCCATGGCAGTGCAATACGTCAAAATGCTGTCGGTGATATTGCTGTAAGAGAAATCGCCGATACCATGCCACGAACAAATGCGTCGAGTAAAAGCGCGGATGGCGCACCACTTCATAGGGATACGTCTCGCGGCCGATCCAAAGCTTCCGCGGCTTCGGCGCCAGGACAACCGGCTGATGCCCCAGGGCCAGAAACTGCCTCGCCAGGGCATCGACGACCATCTCCTGGCCGCCCAGTTTCGGCAACGCGGTGTCCGTGTAGAGGCAGATTCGCATAAGCACCGTCCATGGGCTCGCAATCGCGGTATTCTTCTGCTTATTAACGCTTGCGGCGTCCGGGATCAAGAGAGGTTTGCAAGTGGTATGGAGAAATTGTCAAGCGTGAAAACCATTAGCAATTGAAAATTAGCAATTTGCAATCGCAAATTGCCCAAATTCAAATTCGAACCCTATCGCTGTCGTGTCACCTGCGCAAATTCCCAATTGCTAATTGTCAATTGCTAATGCTCCCCTCGCCGCTCACTTCCCCGCCCCCGGCGCAATGCCGTCGCGCGTCACCAGAAACGGCGTCGCGGTGATCTGGTACGCAGACGCCTGGAAGTCCTTCTTCAAACGCCGGGCGATGCGTTGCTTTAGCTCGCGGCGATTCGAATATAAGACGAGCGTGTCGCGGCAAGGGATGCCCGCCATGAACGGGCTGCCCAGCGGGCCCGAGAACATTCGGTGCAACTCGGGGTGCAACAGCCGGCTCGACGCGAGGTTGTCGTCCGTCATCACCACGATTACGCGGCCTTCGTTGTGGGAACTCGATCCCATCAACTCGCGCGGCCACGGCAGCGCGGCCAGGTTTTGCTGCGCCTGTTCTTGAAGCTGCTCCGGCGTCAGGCCCCAGCGGTTCACGTCCCAGCCGGTCACGAAGCGGAACATGTTCTTGCTCTTGATCACGTAGCAAATGAAGACATCGGAGAGCCATTCGTACTTCAAGAAATGCTGCGTCGGCCCGTTCTTCTCGATGTAGGCGCGCGGCTTCAAGACCGGCACGATGCAGCCGCGGACTTCCTCCCAGACTTCAGAGCCGATGTCGGAGTTCGCCGGCTGGCTCAGCGTGTCCACGAAATGCTTGATGATCTGCTCACGGCGTTTCGGCGACGCGCGGACCTCGCGCGTCACGTTGCTCAGATAAACGACCTGGTTTTTGCCGCGGATATTGTTCTTGTCGAATTCGAACTCCTGGTCAGGGTGCTTCTCTTTCAAGCGGATCAGCACCTCGTTGGCGATCTGGCGGGAGAGCAACTCGTCGTCGCGCGTGATGCGCAAGGACGACATGAGCTTGAAGAACGCGGGGTTGAATTCGCCGCGCTCGGCCGGCGGGACCTGGGTGCTCGCGAAAAGGATGAGATCACCGCCGGCGACGATCCAGTAATTGCCGCCTTCGTCTTCCTTGGTCATGTCGGCGATGAGGCCGAAATGGTGCAGCGATTCATCCTTGCGCAGATTGGCGGACTCGGCGTCTTTCAGCGATTGTTCCATCAGCTTGGGCAAATCTTCGGTCATGCGCGTAGTGTCCACGCTCATGGGAAGTATGGAGATCCACAGGCCCACGTCGTCGCGTTCGTGGGGCCCGAAGCCGCACGATTCGCCGTCCTTTTCGATGACGGCGTCCCAATGAGCGGGGTACTCCAGCTTGTATGCCGTGTGCGGATGGGTGAACGTTTTCAAGGGGGTTGGAAACACGGGATCGCCGTCATGGGAAAATGTTGGCGTCGATTGGGCGAAGATGATTGTATCGGAGGTTCGTGTTCATCGCACTTGATTTTCGGCGGTCGGTATTCCTTTGGCGAGACCGGTTTGTCACGGTACTATAGAGCGTTCGAGTCAAGCAATGAATCACATCAATAAAGGTGTCCCCTTGTCATTCATCATCATTTGTCCTGGATGCAAGCAAACGCTCACGTTGCCGCATGAAGTCGTCGGCAAGCAGGTGAGTTGTCCGAAATGTGAATATGAGTTTGAGGCGCATCCGACGGCGACGCCCGCGCTGGATGCGCTGCCGCAAAATCTCGAACTGGACAGCGACACGGACAAGACCGACGCGAAGCCGAGCGCGCCGCCACCGCTCGAACCGCCGTTGCTAACCGCGTATTCGCCCGCGGCTAACACGGTCGGCCGGCCGACGTCGGATTCAAACGGGTCGGTGTACCGCTGCGTCGAATGCGGCACGCCGTATCCTCGCACGGACGAGATGTGTCCGAAGTGCGGCTATCGAAATTTCGATTTGCTGGCGGAGCGGCTCGACACGCGCCATCGCCCGCGCAGCCGGGACTTGCCGCCCGTGAACGGCTTCCTGGCGGTCATCGCCGCATTCTTGATGCCGCTGGGGGCACTTTTGATCTGTTTCGGCCCCATCATCAGTGAAGGTTTTCGCCGGCCGGGGTCCGTGCCGTTCGTGATTGGCATGGCTGCATTCTCACTGGGCTGGCTAGTCGAATTCGTCGCGCTGATGTTCTGCCTGATCTGGCTCTATCAAGCATGGCGCGTCATCCTGGAACGCGACGAGGAATACTCGCCCGGCTTGATGGTCGGCCTGCTCGCGGTGCCGTTCTTCAATCTCTACTGGATGTTCCGCGCGGTGCCGGGCCTGTCGTCGGCGTTGCAAAAGGAATTGAACCATGTCGCGCCGAATCGGCCGACCGGCGCCGGCTGGACCGCGGGCCTGGTTGCGTGCATCATGATGTTGATCCCTTATTTTCAACCGATCGCGATATGCATCTTCATCGGCTGGATGCTGATCGCGAACAACGCCGTGCATCGCCTGTTGCGCATTCACGCCCGGCTCCGCGCCGAAGAGGAAGCGGAAGCCAACGGCGAGCCGAGCCGGATGAGCGAGCGATTGGAGCGGCGCGAGGTTGGGTGAGGATTGTGAAAATGTCGCTTACCTACGCCCGAGGACTTCTCATGCGCCGATTTCTCGCCGGTTTCCTGTTGCTTTTCACCGCCTGTCAATCGTCGCCCGATGCGTTCAAGCCGGACGCCGCGGCTCGCGAATTGATCGAGAAGCACAAAGGCGACGTGCCCGCCCTGGTCCAGGGCAACACGGAATTCGCACTCGCGCTTTATCAACGCCTCGCCGAGAAGGACGGCAACGTCTTCTTCTCGCCCTACAGCATCACCAACGCGCTGGCGATGACGTACGCCGGCGCCCGCGGCAACACGGCCGACGAGATGAAAGCGACGTTGCGATTTCCCGTGGACGCCGAGCGCCTGCATCCCGCCTTCGGCAACTTGACGCTGCGAATGCAGGGTGCGAAATCGCGGCCCTATCAGCTCTCCATCGCGAATCGCCTGTGGGGCCAGCGCGACTACGGTTTTCGTCCCGAGTTCCTCAAGATCGGCCAGGACTTCTACAACGCGGGACTCGGGGAAGTGGATTATGTCGGCGACGCGGACGGCTCGCGGAAGACCATCAATGCGTGGGTCGAGAAGCAGACCAACGACAAGATCAAGGATCTGCTGAAAGAAGGTCAGGTGAATAGCCTGAAGCGTCTCGTGCTGACGAATGCCATTTACTTCAAAGCAAAGTGGAAGGACCCGTTCGACGCGAGCAAAACGAAGCCCGATACTTTTCACGTCTCCGCGAAGCAAACGACGCAGACGCCGATGATGCGAAGCCTCTCGTCTGTACCATTTACGGCATTCGATTGGCTGTCGCTCGTGGAACTACCGTATGAAGGCGACGAGCTTTCGATGGTTATCTTGCTGCCAAGCGAAGTCGATGGTTTGCCGGAATTGGAAAAAAAGTTGACGGCCGAAAACCTTAAGACATGGATGAATCGCCTCGACAAGCAGAAGGTGAGTTTAAAGCTACCGAAATTCAAGGTGACCGCCGAAGCCGACTTGAAAGAGATGCTTGAACAAATGGGCATGCGCGACGCTTTTGACGAACGTACTGCCGATTTCAGCGGCATGGCCACGCGCGAAAAGTTATGCATCTCAGCGGTTGTGCACAAGGCATTCATCGAAGTAAACGAAGTCGAAACGACAGCCGCGGCCGCAACTGGCGGTATACAGAGAGTGCGCTCGGGGCCGCAGCCGTTCCACGCCGATCATCCGTTTGTCTTTCTCATTCGCGAGCGGTCGAGCGGCGCCATTCTGTTTCTGGGGCGGTTCGTGCAACCGGCGTCGTGATACCGTGGACTACGATTCCAATCGTGGCGAACCCTGTTTCGGCGTGGCGCTCCACGATTGGAATCGTAGTCCACGAATTCCGCTGACTCAACCGGCCCCTGACGGAGCTCGGCTCGCCGGATCTTCACACCACCCCGCTCATCTCGTCCACACGTTCCGGAAACTCAAACTGCATCAGCGCCGACAGAATCTTGCCGGCCCAGCGATACACGTTGTTGTTCGCGACGGCGTCACGCATGCGCTTCATACGTTTGCGGCGCTCCGCTTCCGGCATTTCCAGGGCACGCTGGATCGCACTCGCCGTTTCCTCGGCGGCGAAGGGGTTGATCAATATTGCATCCGTCAGCTCGCGGGCGGCGCCGGTGAAGTGGCTGAGGATCAACGCGCCATCGCCGTCCGAGCGGCTGCTGACGAATTCCTTCGCCACCAAATTCAGGCCGTCGTGCAACGAGCTGACGATGCAGAAGTTCGCCAGCCGATGCAGGGCGATCATCTCCGGCTGACCGTAGTGCCGTTTGAGGTAATGGATCGGCT
>DAIOGM010000157.1:0-5201 GCA_036745215.1 Gemmataceae bacterium | reverse complement strand
TTTCTCGACGAGCTGATCGATCTCGTTGTCGAGCGACATATAGCTCGCGATATTGGAACGGCTCGGCACGCCGATCTGGACGAACACGAGCTTGTTGAGATAGCTCGGGTTTTTCTCGAAGAAGCGATCCAGGCCGCGCAGGCGATCGGGGATGCCCTTGGTGTAGTCGATGCGGTCGATGCCGATGCCGACCAGATGATCCTGCAAGCCGAGCTGCGTACGCCAGACGTCGAGAAGCGAACTCACCTCGGCGTCCTCGGCCATGGCGTTGTGCCGATCGTAGTCGATGCTGATCGGAAACGGCCGCACCAGCGTGGCGTGGCCGTGGCGCATGATTTCGAATCGTTCGACGTCCGCCCGCGCCTCGATCGTGCGATCCACCGTGTCGATGAAGTTTTGGCAATGATAGCGCAAATGAAAGCCCAAAAGATCATTGCCGAGCATGCCTTCAAGCAACTCTTCCTTCCACGGGAAGGTGCGAAACGTCTCGCGGTTCGGCCACGGAATGTGCCAGAACTGCGCGACGATCAAATTCGGATTGGCGTCCCGCAGCATCCGCGGCACCAAGGCGAAATGATAATCTTGCACAAAAACAAACGCTGGTTTGTCGCCGACTTCTTCGAGGACGCAATCGGCGAAGCGGCGATTGACCGCGTGATACATGTCCCAATCGGCCTGGCGAAACACGGGCCGAGTGAAGGTGATGTGGCAGAGAGGCCAAAGCCCTTCGTTCGAGAGCCCGTAGTAGTAGCCCAGTTCCTCTTCCTCGGTGAGCCAAACGCGGCGCAGCGTGTATTGCGGGTGGTTCGGCGGCACTTGCACGCGATCGAAGGCATCGACGGTGGCGCGATCCGCGTCGCCGCTTCCGTGGGCGATCCAGGTGCCGCCGCACGCGCGCAAAATCGGATCGAGCGCCGTCGCCATGCCGCTCGCGGGGAACATGCACTCGATGCGTTTGCCGGCGCGTCGATGAATATACGGCTCCCGATTGGCGACGACGATGAACTGATAATCGCAAAGCTTCGTGTCAATCAATTCGTGCAGGGAATCTTTATTCCACATGTGGCACCTCGAAGTTCGATGTTAATTGGCGACGATTGGCGATTGAAAAGGTCGAGTTGGCTTTGATGGGCCAGATTATTGTAGGAAGTCGAAGGCGAAATAACATTACGATATTGTAATATTTAGCAGGTGAAGAGGAAAGGGGGGGGTTGCGCGGTTATTCAAAAATGAAGTGCGCTTGCATTCAACGCATGGTAGGATGAGCGCTGCTCGCGAATCAACTCGGAAATGAGGCCGGCCATGCCAAACACGAAGTCTGCTTATCGAAAGAAAGTCGTTGCAGAAATTGATGCAGTGCCGGAAGAGTACTTGCCGCTCTTACTTCAGATGGTGCGGTCTTATCGTGAAAGTGTCGATTTGAAGCCTGCTGCGGAGAGCTTTCAAAAGGGCTGGCGCGAAGCAAGGGCCGGCGAGACTATCCCAGTGGAACATCTCTGGGAGGGAATCCATGGCGAGTGAGCGGGTCGTCCGGCACAGGGCAAATAATCAATCCCACAGAACTACCGGCCAACAATTATCGTCGGCCGTGATCCCGATGACATTGGGCCACTCGCCTTCCGCGTTGATATTATCAACAAGCACAAACGGATTGCTCTGATAAGTGTGACCACGCTGATCGCTTGAAACGAGCGCAAATCTCGTAGACACCCCGGGACTGACAGCACTTCCGTCCGCGTAAAAAGATTGGAGGCGAACTTGCAAGAAGCCTGGTGGACCCGCTGGAAACGCTGACGTTGGCTTCGTTACTTGCGCGTAAAGATGGAATGACGGGTCGCCATCTACAAGGCATGCGGGCGAATTTGCCATCCACACCGGGAGTGTCTCATCGGTTTCGACGAACGAACCGTTCTTCATTTGACCGATCGTGCCGACCGATGCGGGCCCGAAATACCAATGACAATCGGCGAACCATCCTGTCGGATTCAACCAAGGTTCCGCATCGAAAGCCTTTGAAATTTGGGTAATGGCCCAAGCGGCGCCGCCACCAAGGAGCAATATTCCAAAACCGTGCAGAATCTTGGACTTCATGCTTGTAACCCACCAACTGGCCACACGCGCGGCTGACCAATTCCATTGTAACCAGTGTAACCAACGCAGTTAGTTATTTTCGTGACAAAAAACGGTGGCCAAGGTATTGTGGCTGGCGTACGGCTTCATCCAGAGGAATACGTCATGCTCTCCCGCCGCCGCTTCCTTCAATCCATCGCCGCCAGCGCCGTCGCGTCGCCGTTGTTCGGCGCCGATCAAGCTGGACAGCGCCCGGCGCCGCTGAAAATCACCGGCATGCGCGTCACGCCAATCGCGCTACCCGATCCGCCTCTGTTGGCTGCGGGCGGCTGTCATGGCCCGTACTTTTTGCGCAACATCGTGCAACTCGAATGCGAAGGACGCATCACGGGCGTCGGCGAGACGCAAGGCGGCGAACGCGTCACCGCGGCGATCGAGAAAGTGCGCGACGCCGTCGTCGGCCAAAATGCCTTTGCGTATCGCAACTTCATGCCCGATATCGTCCGCGCCTCGCCCGGCGCGTGGGCCGGCATCGAACTTGCGTGCCTTGACGCATGCGGCCGGGCCACCAATCGCCGGCTGTGCGAACTGCTCGGCGGACCAGTGCGCGATGAAGTCGAATTCGCGGCGTACCTCTTCTTCCGTTACGCGGCCGATCATCCCAAGCTGCTCGCGGATCGCCGCATCGTCGATCGGCGCGGCAAGGGCAAGGACGCGCTCGACGACTGGGGAGAAGTCCGCACGCCCGAAGCGATGGCCCGCACCGCCGAACGCTTTCGCCGCCAGTGGGGCTTTCGCGTTTTCAAACTCAAGGCCGGCGTCTTGCAACCCAAAATTGAACTCGAAGCGATGCAGGCGATGCAAACGCAATTCGAAGGCAAGCTGCCCTTGCGCATCGATCCCAACGCCCGCTGGCGCGTCGAGACCGCCAACGCCATCGGCAAGGAGCTGCGCAAGCTCAACCTCGAGTACTACGAAGACCCCGTCCGCGGCCAGGCCGACATGGCAACGGTCCGCACCGCCACCGGCCTGACGATGAGCACCAACATGTGCGTCACGCGCTTCGAGCACATCAAGGAAGCGATCACCGTTCGGCCCATCGACGTCGTGCTCTGCGACTTGCACTACTGGGGCGGCATCCCCGCGTGCCAGGAGCTGGGCCGAATCTGTGACACGATCGGCTGGCGCATGAGTCAGCACTCCAACAATCACGCCGGCATCACCATGGCTGCGATGATCCACGTCGGCGCCGTTTGCCGACAGCTCACGATCGCGAGCGACACGCACTACCCGCACCTGCCGGACAACGCCGACATCATTCAGGGCGCGAAGCTGCCGATTCGCAATGGCCGAATGGCGGTGCCGACGGGCGCCGGCGTCGGCGTCAACCTCGATCCCGACAAGTTGGCCCGTGCCGCCGAAATCTATCGCAAGTGCGGCATGCGCGAACGCAACGACGCCGAGACGATGCGCATGGTCGAGCCGGGGTTTGATCGGAATATCTTGTTTTGAATTCTCGCCGCCAATTACAATGACTGCATGAACAATTCTCGACGCACGTTGACGTCGCCGACCAAGCCGACCAATCCCTGGGGTATCAGCATGCGCGCCATCCGCAAGTACGCGCGCCAGGTGGCCGCTCGCTTTGACCCGGAAAAGATCATTCTCTTTGGGTCGTACGCGTACGGAACGCCAAACGCCGAAAGCGACGTGGACATCGTCGTCATTATGCCGGCACGCAATCAAATCGATCAGGCCGTGAAGATTCGCTGGGAGGTACCGGCGCCGTTTCCGATGGATTTGATCGTGCGGACGCCGAAGAAACTTCTAGAAAGCATCGTGAACCAAGAATCCTTCACGCGGCAAATCTTAACCAGAGGCAAGGTCCTTTATGAGAAAAAGCACGGCGAAATGGGTGCGAAAAGCAGAAGCCGATCGCGCCATCGCCGTGTCAATTGCCGCAAGCAAGACATCCCTTCATGACGGCGTGTGCTTTCATTGCCAGCAATGCGCGGAAAAGTACCTCAAAGGCCTGCTGGAAGAGTTGGTGTTGGATATCCCGAAGACCCACGACCTGGAACGTCTTCAAGAAATGCTTGAACTGCATTATCCGACGCTGCGTTCATTGGTGCGCGGATTGAAGTTTTTGTCCAACTTTGCCGTCACGACTCGATATCCAGGCGAAGACGCCACTCAACGCCAAGCGAAAGCTGCACTGCGCTGGATGGATCGAATCCGAACGATGGTGCGAACGATCCTCGCGCTCCCGCCTAAATCCAAAAAGTCGTCGAGTTAACAACACGCACGCCAAACCAATTCGCCGCGTCCATCGTCCTTAGAATGAGGCCGCGCCCGCCTTCATTCAATGGGGGGTTGGACCATGAAACACATCGTACTTACGCTTCTGGCGCTCACTCTATTCAGCGTCAATCTGCACGCACAAACCGAAAAAGATCCGCCCGTCATCGCCAAGATGGAAGCGCTCGGCACCGTCTATCTCACACGCAAGGATTTGCCCGATCAGAAAGGCCAGGTTCGCAAGAACGTCATCGTCGGCGTCGATTTTCGCCCCACCGCGATGAGTGATCCCAAGGCGGTCGCCGAAGTCGTGCGCGAATTGTCAACGCTCCCCGACCTGGAAACCGTCCTGCTGCTCGGCCAGCCCATCACCGACGACGTCGCCAATGCGATCCCCGCGACGTCCAAGCTGGTCAGCCTGCGATTCTTCAACACCAAGGTCACCGACAAGGGCATCGCCAAGCTCGCTCGCTTCACGCGGCTCCAAGTGTTCAGCTATACCGGAACCGGCTTGACGGACGAAGGAATGAAGTCGATCGCCAAATTGACATCGCTGAACACCGTCACCATCACCGACGCCCCCATCACCGACCAAGGCGTCCGCGGGTTGGTCACGCTCACGAACCTTCGGACGCTGACGATTGAAAACTCCGCCGCGTCGGAGGAATCGGTCGAATACCTTCGCAGCACAATCGGCATCCGCGGCATCCGCGGCTTCGGCTGATAACAAACAACCCAGGGCGCCGTGTGCGTCCGTTTGAAACCACAGATGAACACGGATCAACATAGCGCGGCACAGCCGCAACCGAAAGGGTGAATGACGATTGCTCCCC
>DAIOGM010000156.1:6976-14806 GCA_036745215.1 Gemmataceae bacterium | reverse complement strand
GGCGGCAGCGGGAAATAGAAGGTACCTTCGAGGCGTTCCCAGGTCGTGTTGAAATAGGTCTGATCGATGGTGGTGCGGGCGAAGCCGTCCTCGATGTGAACGTCGATGTGATATTGCCGCAGCGAGAGCTTGATTTCCTGGCCGCGCGGATCGAGCGCCACCAAGGCGCCGCCCGCGTGTTGACAGCCGGGCACCATCGGCGACTCCGCGGCAGCCATCAGTTCGCGGGTCCATTCGAGCGAGTGCGAGGCACGCGGGGCCGTTGTGATTTTCGATTCGCCTGCCGTGATTTGCTGGCCTGCGATGATTTCTTGTTCGACGCCTTTGACCGCGACCTTGCCTTGCGTGACGACGACGCCGGCCCCAATCGGATTCGCTTCAACGGCGAAATGCGTTCCGGTCGCGGTCATTTCGCGATTGCCCGCCTTGACGACGAACTTGGCCGCGTCGTCCTTGGGCGCGACTTCGAGATAGATCTTGCCCTTGATCAACGTCAACTGCCGATCGCCGCTCGCTTCGACTTCGGTTTTTTCTTGAACATAAAGCCGCGTGCCATCTTCCAGTTGAACGAGCTGCAATCTGCCGGCCTTCGTGGAGAGCGTCGCCCCTTTTTTCAACACGGTCAACTGCGGCGCATCCGGACGAATGCGCGGCTGCATGCCGTCGCGCACATCTTCGGTCCAACGGGCGAGCGGAACCGGCGGTTGCACGTTGGCGATCGGCTGTTCGATGTTTTTCTGTGGTTGCTTTGGATCGACGGGAATGATCGGCGATTGCGCATAATTGGCCACCGCATACGCGATCAACCCGCACGCCGCGACGCCGCCGAGCACGATCGCGGCCCAGCGCCAGTTATGGCGCGGCGCCGGCACAGTCGTCGTCCGCTGTTGCGCGCGCCCTTGTGCGGTCGCCGTCAACAGTTTTTCCATGTCGGCGGCAAACGCGGCCGGCACGGCTTCCGGTTGGTACGCGGTCTGAATCAAGCGTTCGGTATTTTGATCGGCAATGGTCGTGTTGGTTTCCATGATTTCACTCACAAAAATGGGTTGCAAGCCCCACCATGAGCGCAGCGATTGGTGGGGGTCGAACCCGGGACAACCTTTAGCACAATTCGGTTTGCAAAGAACGCGACAGCGCCAAAAACGTCGCGCGAAACGCCTTTCGCGCGCGCGTCAACTGCGACTCCAGCGCCTTCTCCGACAGCTTTCGCCGCTCCGCCATCTCACGCTGCGATTTGCCGCGAACGTACTTGTCCGTCAGCGTCTCGCGATAATGATCGGGCAACTGCGCCATCGTGGCGTTGACGAGGTCGCGCGTCTCCTCGCGCTTCAACAACTCCTCCGCGAACGGCTCTTCCTCGAGCTTCGCGTACAAACCCAGCAATTCCTGATCGAGATTAGCCCACAACGTTTGCAGCGACACCGTCGCCTTCTCGCGCGCCAGGACGCGCTGAATCTCGTTACGCGCCAGCCCGGTCAGCCAGGGAAAGATGTTGTTCTGCGCCCGCGCCGGCTCATAATGGCCGAGATCGCGCAACGCACGGAGCATCGTCTCCTGGACGACCTCCTCGCACCAGTGCCGATTCTTGCCGACGCGATACAGCGCGAAGCTATAAAGCGGCTGCAAGACCTCGTGCAGCATCAATTGAACGGCGGCCTGTTCGCCGGAAAGCGCCTTGTGACGCCAGGCTTCATCGAAGATGGATTGCAATCCGTGTCCTCCACGCCCCTTCTGGATAGGGTATGTGGCGTGACGGCGGATTTCCTTCGCGGGAAATGAAATAACGACCAGGCGAGCCACGGGGTTTATCCCCGTGGCATGAGGCCCAACACCACGGGGATAAACCCCGTGGCTCGCAAATGCAATCAGTAACTGAACAACTGCAATCGATCCGGCGCACTCTTCGGCGCCAAACGCATCTGAATCGCCCGGATGACGTTATCGCTGACGCCTTGTTCGCTCAATGACAGAATGTCATCGACCGTCAACTTGAGATTCGTCTGCGTGATCTCCAACTGGCGAATGATGATGTCCTCGCTGATGCCGCGCTTCGAGAGTCGCACCACGTCGGTGAGTGTCATCTGTGTTGCGGCGCCACTTGACGCCGTCGCGCCATTCGCCTTGCGGCTGTTGTACGTTGTCACTTGAACCGACACGCGCGGCTCGACGAAGTACGTCGCGAGGTGATGCTCGATGACATTCTTGACTTGCGCCGTCGTCATGCCGTCCACCTTGACGGAGCCGAACATGCCGAGGCTGACGGTGCCGTCCGGCCGAACGAGATGCTCGCCGCGGATTTGTTGTGCCGGATCGGACGACGGATTGCCCTGTTTGAACGTGAGCTTTTGCACGTCAAGAACGAGAATGTCCGGCGCGGCGACGCGATGCGGCGCACACGCGGGCGGCTCCGGCGTTTCGTGATTCCAGAAGCTTGCCCACTCAACGGCAATTTGACGCAACGTTTCGGCGTCGATCTTCAACCGATTCTTGGGAGAGTATGAAAACGGCTCGATGAACGGGACCGGAATCCGCGGAACGGACGGCTCGCTCGACTCGGTCTGCCCCGCCGGCGACGAACCTTCTTCGTATAGCAAATTGAGCACGGCCGATTCCGCCGACGCGGCTCGCGCGGCTTTCGGCGCGTACTTGACATCCAGCTTGATCTTCTTCAAGCGTGCGGCCGCGGGATCGCATGGCAACATCAACGTATAACCCTCGCCGCGTCGATCCTCGCGCCACAACGTCTTGAGAATATCGGGCGAATAGGTCCAGACCGCAAGCAACTGCGGCTTGCCCTTGGCTTCCGGGTTTTGATCGTACAATTCGATCGTCAGCGGCCCGTCCGCCTGGACCGTTCGGCCGTCATTGGAGAAAATCCAGACGCGGCCCGCGAGGCACGGCATCTGGCGACCGGGATGGAGGTTGTCGTCCACCATGCGCATGACCGGTTCGAAGGACGTCTCGACGGTGAACGGCGCATTGTTCTCTAACGGCATGCCGCACAATAGCAGCCGATCCCTGTCAAGGTAGACGACTTCCTTGCACTTACGCTGCGTTTGCATCGGGAAGGGATACGCAACGCTGGTCGTCTCGGTGAAAGTCACGGTGCATTTCCAGTGGCGATGATGGATCTGAGCGGGGCCGATGAGCGGATAGAAACGCGGCGCATCGAGGCGATCGACGAGCTTTTCGGTGGAGATTTCGATGTCGTCGCGGAACGTTTCGTAGATGAACGGAATGCCGCGGTCCACGCGCGGCATGGCGCGCATGATTTCTTGAGGATCGGGGGCATCTTCGTAAGTCGCGCGCAAGCCGAACTGGAGAACCGGCCCGATCTCGACTGGCGTCCGATCGCCAAATACGCTTGGTTGGGCCCCAATGGCAGCGCCGCCGAGGGGGCCTTTTTCGGCATTGTTCAATCCGCTTGAAACGCCCAGATTGCCCGTCGCCCACAAATTGGCGATCAGCAGGCCCGCCAGCCAAAATGCATCCGACATGTTTCCGGCTCCTTCGGGGGAAAGGGAATCTGATTCCAGCCGAGGAGCGTATAGCAGAAATGAAAACGGCAGGTCAAGCGACGCCTGGACGTTGAACTCGCCAAAACACGTAGGACGGACATTCCTGTCCGTCCAAACAAAATGGACGGACAGGAATGTCCGTCCTACGGTTGAAATGATTGCACCCGACCGTCGCCGTTAGCGTCCCACCACGACGCCGAAGCCGACTTGCGGCGGCGGAGGCGGCGGCCCCTCGATGAACACCACGTCGTGCCGCGGCGCGACTACGACTGGCCGGGCGTAGCGCGGCGCTTGCATCGCGGCGATGACGTTCGGACTGACGCCGTGGTTTTGCATGTCGAGAATGTCGTTCGTCGTCAACCGAGCGCAGCCATTGGCGTTGATCTGACCGATGATGATGCTTTCGTGCGTCCGCTGTTGCGTCAATTGAATGACTTCGGGGACCGTGACCATCCGCTGCGCCTGAGCGTTGGCGTACGCCTGTGTCGCGGCGCGCCGGTCTTCGCGATAATCTTGATTGCTGCCGACGGCGCCGCCGGTCATCGCGCCCAGCGCGCCGCCGATGAGCATGCCGGCGGGATGGCCGTGCGTGAGCAAGGCGCCCGCGCCGGTGCCGATCGCGGCGCCGCCGAGCAGGCCCTTCTCCGTGTTGTTCATGGCGCTGCAGCCGACGGTGGACAAGAGCGACAAACCAATGAGCCAGGTTTTGATACGCATGAGAACGCTCCGATTCTGATCATTGCAGGGCGGTGGTTATGCCGCGCGGCGGCGTTTTCGTCAAGTTCACATACAATAGATCGAGTTCGCCACTTCCTTTATCGGCAAAGAGGAGTCATGGAATGAAACGCTTCGCCAGACCTATCCATCTTTTCTCCTTGGTCATCGCGGCCGGTCTCGTTCCGATGGGCGCCACCCGTGCTCAAGAGGAAAAGCCCGAAAAAGTCGTCACGATCGAGGGCATCACCGAATATCGCTTCAAGAACGGCCTGCGTTTCCTGTCTTACCCCGATGCCGGCGCCCCCGGCGTTACCATTAATATGACGGTCCTGGTCGGCTCACGCCACGAAGGCTACGGCGAAACCGGCATGGCCCACCTTCTCGAACACATGCTCTTCCGCGGCGCCAAGCTTTATCCGACCGTCGAGGCGCTCGACAAGGCCATGCAAGGCCGCGGCGTGTCGAAGCAAGAATACAACGCCACCACCTGGGTCGATCGCACCAATTATTACGAAACCTTCCCATCCAGCGACGACAATCTCCGCTTCGGCCTGGAAATGGAAGCGGATCGGCTCTACACCGCGTTCATTCGCCGCGAGGATCTGGTCAAGGAGATGACCGTCGTCCGCAACGAATTCGAGCGCGGCGAGGACAATCCCAACTACATCCTCAGTCAACGCATGTACGCTACGGCATTTGAATGGCACAACTACGGCAAATCGACGATCGGCAACCGCTCCGACATCGAACGCTATCCGATCGAGCGCTTGCAGGCCTTCTATAAGAAGTATTACCGAGTCGATAACGTCGTCCTCACCGTCACCGGCAAGTTCGACGAAGCGAAGGCGCTCGCCCACGTCAGCAAATATTTCGGCTCGATCAAGGCGCCGGCCAAGCCGCTCGAGGACACGTATACCGAGGAGCCGGCGCAGGACGGCGAACGCTCGGTGACGCTGCGCCGCGTCGGCAAGGTGCCGATCGTCGGCCTGCTTTATCACATCCCCGCGGTCGCCCATGAAGACAACGCCGCGTGCGAGGTGCTCGGCCTCGTGCTGGGCGATACGCCGTCGGGCCGGCTTTACAAGGCGCTCGTCGAAAAGAAGAAAGCAACTTCAATTGATTATTCCGTCACCAACTGGCACGATCCGGGCGTCATCGAGGTGAGCGCCAAGGTCCTCGACAACGTCAAGCCCGACGAGGTCCGCGACCTGATGATTGCTGACGTCGAAGGCTTGCCGAAGAAGCCGGCGACCGAGGAAGAGGTCGCGAAGATGGTGCGGAAGTACCTGTCGTTCCGCGAACAGACGTTGACGAAGAGCACGGCCATCGCCTTGGAACTCAGCGAATGGATTGGCGCCGGCGACTGGCGGCTCATGTTCATCCATCGCGACCGCGTCGCCAAGGTCACGGCGGCCGACGTCAATCGTGTAGCCGAAAAGTATTTAAAGCAATCGAACCGCACCGTCGGCATGTTCATTCCATCCGGCGAAGTCGTACGGACGCCGGTGCCGACGGCGCCGGACATTGGCAAGCTCGTCAAGAATTTCAAGGGCGGCAAGGCCGTCGCCGAGGGGGAAACCTTCGATGCGACGCCGGAAAACATTGAGAAACGCGTCAAACGCTTCACGCTGACGAGCGGCCTGAAGGTCGCGTTCTTCACAAAGAAGTCGCGCGGCGAAACCATCACCGCTTCGTTGACGTTGCGCTTCGGCAACGAGGAATCGCTCCTTAACAAGGGAACGGCCGCGTCGTTCATCGGCTCCATGATGATGCGCGGCACCAAGAATCGGACGCGGCAAGAGATTCAGGAGCAGCTCGATGTACTCAAATCCGCGCTGCACGTCAGCAGCAGTTCGGGCAGCGTGAGCGTGAGCTGGGAAACGAAACGTGCGCAACACGCGGACTTCTTGAAGCTCGTCAAGGACGTGCTGCGCGAGCCGACGTTCCCGGAAGGCGAGCTGGAAGAATTGAAACAGCTTCGCAAGCAGTCGATCGAGAAATCGATGGTCGACCCGCAAGGCCTCGCCGTCAACGCCCTGAATCGCAAGCTCAACCCGCATCCGCCGACGAGCATCCATTATGTGCCGACGCACGCGGAATCGCTCGAACGTCTGGCGAAGGTCAAGCGCGACGACCTGGTCAAGATCTATCAGCAACAAATCGGCGGCTCGGCTGGTGAACTCGCGATCGTCGGCGATTTCGATCCGGACGCCACGGTCAAGCAGCTCGAAACGATCTTCGGCGGCTGGAAGAGCGAGGTTGCTTACAAGCGAATTCCGAGCGTCCTGGTGAAGGATATCAAAGGGAGCAAAGAGTCCATCAACACGCCTGACAAGGAAAACGCCGTTTATATCGCTGCAATCAAGTTCGCTATGGACGATTCGTCGCCCGAATTTGCGCCCATCGAAATGGGCAACGAAATCCTCGGTGGCAGCTTCACGTCGCGGCTCCTGGATCGCTTTCGTCAAAAGGAAGGCTGGAGCTACGGCGCCAGCTCGTTCCTGTCGATCGGCTCCCTGGACAAGGTGAGCCAGTTCACGATCTTCGCATCATGCAAGCCCGATGTGATCGACAAGGTAGACGCCGCGGCCCTCGAAGAACTGACGCGCCTCATCAAGGACGGCGTTACCGAGGAAGAGGTGAAGCTCGCGATCAAGGCGACGATCGAGGACATGAAGCTCGAACGCGGCAAGGATGAGAGCCTCGCGTCCGGCTTGCGCGGCGGGCTGTATTTGAATCGCACGTACATGTATGACGCCGAGCTGGAGAAAAAAATCGAGGCCGTGACGGTAAAGGACGTGAACCGCGCGCTCGCGGCGCACATCCAGTCTGGTAGGCTCGTCATCGTGCGAGCGGGGGATTTTGGAAAGAAGACGTCTTCCGAGAAAAAGTGACGCGACCTTGCTGGCAAGACAAGGAGACAGGGAGACAAGGAGACAAGGAGAGCAAGCAAGGGCATCGATTCCCCTTGTCTCCTTGTCTCCTTGTCTCCTTGTCTCCTTGTCTCCTTGGATTCCTTGATGCTGGACAACGCTCCCTTCCTGTCGCACAAGCACGCCGGTCTGACGATCGAAGGCTACTCGCGCGCGGCCGTGCAAAGCTACTGGCGCATCCCCGAACTCAAGCTCGGCTTCGACCTCGGCGCGCAGCCCTGGGAATTCATGGGCACCGCGAGCTGGTTCTTGACGCACATGCACCTCGACCACATGGCGGGCCTGCCAGTCTACGTCGCGCGTCGCCGCATGATGAAGATGGCGCCGCCGACGATTTATCTTCCCGAATACGCGGTGGATGACGCGCGCCGACTCTTGCAGATCATGCAGCGCCTCGATCGCGGCCGGCAGAATTGCGAGATGATCGGCGTCAAGCCCGGCCAGGAGATCGAACTGTCGCGCGAGCATGTCGTCGCCGTGTTCGAGACGACGCACACGATTCCGTCGGTCGGCTATATGGTGTGGGAACGCCGCAACAAGCTCAAGGAGGAGTACCACGGCTTGACGGGCGAGCAGATTCGCGATCTGCGCCTGGGCGGCACGCCGGTGACGCGCGAGATTCGCACGCCATTGCTCGCCTACACCGGCGACACGAGCCCGGC
>DAIOGM010000156.1:0-6966 GCA_036745215.1 Gemmataceae bacterium | reverse complement strand
AGGGACGGGTTCATGGGGTTCTCCTCGCGGGGCCGAGCAGCCCCGGCGACACGAGCCCGGCGGGCCTGGACAACTATCCGCCGGCGTACGAAGCGAAGGTGCTGATCACGGAGATGAGCTTCATCCGCGCCAAGCATCGCCGCGAGAAGATTCACAAGTTCGGCCACATGCATCTGGACGACTTCATCGAACGCGCGGATCGCTTCAAGAATGAATTGATCATCTGCGGTCACTTCAGCACGCGCTACGGCGATGACGAGGTGCGGCGCATCGTCGATGCGAAATTGCCTGATAACTTGCGCAAGCGAGTCAAGCTGTGGATCTAGCCGCTTGCGGCTTCGCGCTCGCTTCTTCGCGCCGAATTGCTCGACTCTTGAAATCGAGCGCGAAGCCGCGAGCGGCAGTTAAACTTTGCCGCCTCCACGGACCGATCCAAGAGTAGCGTTCAATATGCGCTCTGCGACGTGGGGGAGTCGGCTTCATGGAAGAAAATCGTTTCGGTTTGAAGTGTCGGCCTTTCCCGCCGACGCCGAACACCGCGCTTTACTATCCTGCCACCCTTCACGAGTCGGCCCTCGCGGCGCTGCGCCGCGGCATCATCGATGACGAGGGCTTCGTCCTCTTGACCGGCGCTCCCGGCGTCGGCAAAACGCTCTTGGGATACGTCCTGATCGAACGACTCGACGAAAACACGAACACTGCCTTTTTGACAAATAGCCATTTCGCGGATCGCTCCGCGCTCTTGCAAGCGATCCTCTACGATCTCGGCTTGCCTCATGAAGGCGCGTCCGAACAAGTATTACGGCTGCGGCTCACCGATCATTTGCTCAAATGCTGTGCCGACAAGCGGCGCACGGTCGTCGTCATCGATGAAGCGCATCATCTCAATGGCGATTTGCTCGAAGAATTACGGCTGCTCGCCAACCTCGAAGCCGGCAGCGGCAAGGCGATCCAGTTTGTGCTGCTCGCGCAGCCGAACATCGTGCAAACACTCGCCCAGCCGGGTCTGGAATCGCTGTCGCAGCGCATCGCGGCTCGGCCGGAGCTGCACGCGCTGGAAGTCGAGGAAGCATACGATTATCTTTTGCACCATTTGAGGTTGGCGGGCGTCAAGCCGGAAAAGATGTTCGACGACACCGCCTTGGAAGCGATCGCTCGCGCAACGCAAGGCGTGCCGCGTTGTTTGAATCAAGCGGCGCATCAGGCACTGGTGTTGGCCGAGGAAGGCGAACTCACGAAGGTGGACACGGAAGCGGCCCTTGAAGCCCTGTCGATGCTCGGGCTGACGCCGGCGGAATTGGCCGCGGAAGAACCGGAACCAAGCGGCGACAAAGAAACGTCGCATCCGCATATCCAGAAATTCATGCGCACAGCGTAATACAGAAGAAGAGTAAAGGTAACAATCCATGGGCAGGATGCTCGAAACATTGAAACAAGGCGAAGGCCGACGCGCGATGCCGGCGATCGACAAGACCGCGCCGGAGACGCCGGTGCAGGATTGCGTGGTCGATTGGGAAATCGGCGAGGAAGTGCCGTTCGTCGAAGTCGGCGGCCCGAACAAGAAGGTCGAACTTTCGCCTGGGCTGATGGCGCATCCGGCGCAGGTGGCGCCGCAGCCGCCGCATCAACCGGCCAAGGTCGCCATCAAGCCGAAAGCCGTCCAGTTCACGCAAACGCAGCCGATGGCGGTCGCGTTTGAAGCGATGCCGACGGCGAGCACGCAACCGCGCGACATCAGCGCCGAGATCATCGCGTATCATCAGCCCGAACATGCGACGAGCAAAGAGTACGCCGCGCTGCTCGACGCGATGTTGCAGAATCTGCACGGCAACGGCACGAACGTGCTGCTCCTCGTCGGCGTGCGTCCGCGCGTCGGCGCCAGCACGGTGCTCTTGAATTTGGCGGCGATCGCGGGCATGCAGAAAAAGCTGCGCGTCGTGCTCGTCGAAGCCAGCGGGCCGCACGCGGGCTTGAGCCAGCTCGTTGGCCAATCGCCGCGCGCCGGGCTCGACGACGTCCTTGCCGGCTCGCTCGGCATTGAGCGAGCGCTGATGAAGACGCCGATCGATACGCTGCAATTATTGCCGGCCGGCGATCGCCAGCGTGCGTTCACGGCCGAGGGAACGGCGTGGCTATGTAGCTGGCTGCGCGAGCGATACGATTTGATCCTCATCGACGGGCCGACGCTCGAGAATTTGTCTCAACTCTCGAGCCTGGTGCCGCACGCTCAGGGGATCTATCTGGTGTTGCCGCAAGGTGAAACGCTCGACAAGGCGACGGCGAATGCGATCAATCGATTGGGCGGCCGCGTGTGCGGGTTGATTCACACGCACTTTGAAATGTGAGTTCGTGGCATACGATTCCAATCGTGTAGCACGCGCGAGACACGATTGGAATCGTATTCCACGAATCGCAGCTTCACTTCTTCGCTTGCAATTCCTTTACCAACTCTGCGACGAGTTCCGGCTTCTGTTCCTTCATGAGATGGTCGATGCGCGACTTGGGCACCTCAAGTTTCTCCATCGTCTTGACAGCGCTTTGCCAGACGCGTTCTTTTTTCTTGCCTTGCGATAGGTACAATTCCCCTACTAAATCCGACAGGCGCTGAAGAGCGATGGTGTCGAGATTGTCGTAATAGCGCTTGATGATTTTTTGTTGATTGGATGTGTAATCGCGTTTGGGTTTTGCGTCGCTCATGGTTTCCCTCCCATTGGTGCCGCTTGCGGCTTCGCGTTCGCGCGGCGCCGCGCGAACGCGAAGCCGCAAGCGGCGAACATTGTCGTTTAATATAGGAACCCGCCATGCGTGCCGTCGTACAACGCGTGTCGCGCGCCGCAGTCGTCATCGACGGCGAGTGCGTCGGCAAAATCGACGCCGGCCTCGTCGTTCTCGTCGGCGTCACGCATGACGACACGCCGGCGGACGCGAAATGGCTCGCCGAGAAGTTAGTCGGCTTGCGCATCTTCAACGACGCCGACGGCAAGATGAATCGTGACCTCTCCGAAGTCGGCGGCGCGATGTTGATCGTGAGCCAGTTCACGCTCTACGGCGATTGCCGCAAGGGAAAACGCCCGAGCTTCATCGCCGCCGCCCCGCCGCCGATCGCGATTCCGCTGTATGAAGCATTCATCAACGGCGTCAAGGCACTCGGCATCCCGGTCGCGACGGGACGCTTCGGCGTGGACATGAAGGTGGAACTCGTCAACGACGGGCCGGTGACGATCGTTGTTGACAGCCGATAGCGGATGATTACAATACTGGCCAACCCGCAAGTCGAATCCTGATTAACACCGAAAGGCGCGACCCTTGAGTCAACTCTTTGCGAAGAAATCTCTCCAGGAATTACTCGATGAAATGAAGGGGGACCAGCGTCTCCGCCGCGTGCTGGGGCCTGTGACGCTGACCGCGCTGGGCATTGGCGCGGTGATCGGCGCCGGCATCTTCGTGGCCACCGGCGCGGCGGCGAAGAGCGTGGCCGGTCCGTCGCTGATGGTGTCGTACATCGTCGCCGGCCTGACGTGTATCTTTGCCGCCCTGTGCTATGCCGAGTTCGCCTCGATGGCACCGGTGGCAGGCAGCGCTTACACCTACGCCTACACCACGATGGGCGAACTGTTCGCCTGGATCATCGGCTGGGACCTGGTTCTCGAATACGCCGTGGGGGCGGCCACGGTGGCCAACGGCTGGTCGGGCTACTTCCAGAGCGTGCTGGCCAAGCTTGGCCTCATCTTGCCGATCGCGTTATCCGGGGCGCCGCACAAGTACGATGAGGGAATGTTCCTGCCAAACGTCGTCGCGGAGTACGCCCAGTCGGAGGTGAGCACTGCGCTCCTGAAACGGGACGACCGCGATCCCAAGTCCGCCAAGGAGCAGGAAGACAAGCCATTCACCGTGACTCAGAGGGTCATGAAGGGCTGGGAGTGGGACACCACCGTCACGCCGAAGGTAAAGAAGGATAGACTCGTCACCTGGGCCGACGGGGCCAAGAAAACGGCCGACGGGATTTTCTGGGTGTTCGACCTCAAGGTCCTCAACTCCAAGTCCAAGGCCGTCGAAAACGACACCATCGTGGTAGGTCCGGTAGGCGACGCGACCGTCGAGGCCAAGATCACCAACCGCCAGCAAGCGGTGATCAACCTCATGGCGGTCGTGATCGTGCTCCTTGTAACCGGGGTTCTCGTCAAGGGCATCAGCGAGAGTGCCGGGTTCAACGCCCTCATGGTGTTCATCAAGTTGGCGGCGGTAATCTTCGTCATCCTGGTCGGCGCGTTCTACGTCAACCCGGACAACTGGTCGAACAACTTTGCCCCCTACGGCTGGACGGGCGTGAGCTTTTTCGGCATCCCGCTTTTAGGCCAGGAGAACGCCTCCGGCGAGCCGATTGGAATGCTCGCGGGGTCGGCGATCATCTTCTTCGCCTACATCGGGTTCGACTCGGTGTCCACGCACGCCGAGGAGGCCAAGGTGCCACAGCGCGACGTGCCGATCGGCATCATTGCGTCGCTGTTGGTCTGCACGGTCCTGTATGTGGCGGTCGTGGCCGTCCTGACCGGCATGGTGCCTTTCGACAACTTGAGCAAGGACGCGGGCGTTTCCGACGCCTTCAAGCAGGCGGGCCTGCCGTGGGCGGAGATCATCATCGCCTCCGCCGGCGTGGCCGGCATCACTTCGGTGCTCCTGGTGATGATGCTCAGCGCCCCGCGTGTCTTCCTCGCCATGGCCCGGGACGGGCTGGTGCCCAAGGGGTTCTTCGCCGACGTCCACCCCACGTTCAAGACCCCATGGAAGAGCACGATTCTCATCGGCGTCTTCGTCGCTCTGATGACGGCCTTCCTGCCGATTGACGCTTTGCTTCACTTGACCAACATCGGCACGCTGTTCGCATTCGTCGTCGTCTGCCTGGCCGTTTTAATCATGCGGCAAACGAATCCCGACGCGGAGCGGCCATTCCGCTGCCCGTTCGTTCCGGTGGTGCCGATCCTCGGCGTGGCCTTGTGCTTGTTGCTCATGTTCTCCCTGCCGGCCTCCAACTGGTGGCGACTGATCGCATGGCTCGCGCTGGGCCTGGTGGTCTATTTCGGCTACGGCATGCGCCACAGCATCCTCGGCAAACAACTGCGCGGCGAGCTGCCGCCGGGCGGCGGTTCAAGCACCGGCATTGCGTCCGGCGATCCACCGATCGGACCGCGCCCATGAGCGACGCCAACCCAGCCGGCGGCGATTTTCATCGTCGCTTGAGCCTATTTGACGCCACGATGCTGGTCGCCGGCACGATGATCGGCTCCGGCATATTCATCGTGTCGTTTGACATTGCCAAGGAAGTCGGCTCGTCCGGCTGGCTGCTCGTTGTTTGGGTTCTCACCGGCGTCATGACACTCATTGGCGCCTTGAGCTACGCGGAACTCGCCGCCATGATGCCTCAGGCCGGTGGGCAGTATGTCTTTTTGCGTGAAGCATACAGCCCCCTCTGGGGCTTCCTCTATGGTTGGACGTGCTTCACGGTTATACAGACCGGCTCGATTGCGGCGGTGGCGGTCGCATTCGCAAACTTCCTGGGCGTCCTGGTTCCTTCGCTCGGAACAGACACAATCCTGTATCAGTCTGGAGATCTCAACTGGGTGATCAAACTGCCGGTTCCGTGGATGGAAGAAGAACTGACTTTTTTCGAACGTGAGCATTTCAAAATCTCGGCCGGCCAATGTGTCGCGGTCTTTGTTGTCGCACTCCTCTCCATACTCAATTGCCGCGGCGTTCAAGAGGGCAAATGGATCCAGAACATATTCACGATCCTGAAGACCGGCGCGTTGATTCTCTTGATCGTCGTGGGTGTCACGATCGCAATGAGCACCGAAGCACGCGAGCGAAATTTTAGCGAACTGTGGAGCGGTATCACCGACACCGATCAATACAAAGAAGCGTTCAAATTCGGCAAAATCCCGTGGTTGACAATTCTGCTTGTCGTTTGCGCGGCGATGGTTGGTTCACTCTTCTCGGCGGACGCATGGAACAATGTCACATTCATCGCCGGCGAGATGAATGAGCCGAAGCGCGATTTGCCGCGCAGCCTTGCGCTCGGCACCATCATCGTGATCGGGCTTTACCTTCTTGCAAATTATGCGTACTTGAGTGCGTTGCCCCTGCATGGCGATGAAGTCGAGGTCAAGCAACTGACGGCCGAACGCAAAGCGCTCGAAGAGAGCGAAGCCGACCCAGCAGTCCGCGCGAAGATCGTTGAGATTGATAAACAACTCGCATACGCGCGCGGCATCGATATGGCGGCGGAGAAGCGCGTCGGAACTGCCATCTTCCAGCGCGTCTCGCCGACGTTCGGTGTCTACTTCATGGCAATTGCGATCATGGTGTCAACCTTTGGCTGCGTAAACGGCATGATTTTGATGGGCGCCCGACTCTATTACGCGATGGCGCAGGATCGCCTGTTCTTCTCCGCTGCAGGAACTTTGAATGAGCGGCGCGTGCCCGCGGTCGGCCTGATTTTGCAAGGGTTATGGTCGATTCTGTTGATTTTTTCGGGCAGCTACAGCGAATTGCTTGACTACGTCATTTTTGCCGTGCTGTTCTTCTACGTTTTGACCGTGTCGGGCCTGTTTGTGCTGCGTCAAAAACTGCCCGACGTGGATCGGCCGTATCGAGCGATCGGCTACCCGGTGCTGCCGTTCCTGTATGTTTTGATGTGCGTCATCATCATGCTGGCCCTGTTGTTCGTCAAACCCGTGTACAGCTGGCCTAGCTTTCTCCTGGTCCTTTCCGGCATACCGATTTACTTTATTTGGCGCAGCCTGGCTCGAAAATCCTGACAACGGACCTCGCGTTGCTTTCGTCAACCGACCATAATGGTATCGCGTGCCCAATCCGCGTTTTTATTGGTGTTCGCAATTTGCCCCGAAGGGCAGCGCCGTGAAGGATTTTCTGGCGGTTTTTCCTGGGTTGTTCGTCGTCTCGCCAACA
>DAIOGM010000155.1:12286-14854 GCA_036745215.1 Gemmataceae bacterium | reverse complement strand
CTCCGCAAGTTCGAGTGCCGACGCATAGCGCTGGGCCGGCTCCTTGGCGATCGCTTTCAAAACGATCGTTTCAAGATCGCGCGGGATGCGCGGATCCAGCCGGCGCGGGCGCACCGGCTCGGTATGCGCGACATCTCGAATCAGGACGTCTTGCTGCGTTGCGGCGAACGCGGGCCGATGCGTCAACATCTCGTACAAGGTCAGCCCGAGACTATAGATGTCGCTGCGCGCGTCCGATTGGCCGCGCAGCCGTTCCGGCGGCAGATAGCGAAGCGTGCCAACGATGTCGCCGGTGCGCGTGAGTTCGCCATCGGAGCTCGCCTTGGCGAGACCGAAGTCGGTGATCCATAAATTACCGGACGCGTCCAGGAGCAGGTTCGCCGGCTTGATATCGCGATGCAACACGCCGCGATGATGCGCATGCTCCAGCGCCTCCGCCGCCTGAATACCGAGCCTGGCGACAGCGCGAAAGTACTCCGGCAATGCGTCAGGCAATCTCGACACCGAAATACCCGCTATCTCCTTGTCTCCTTGTCTCCCTGTCTCCTTGTCTCCTTGTCTCCCCGTCTCCTTGTCTCCCTGTCTCCTTGTCTCCTTGTCTTTTTCTCGCAGCAGCACCGCCAAAGATTGCCCATCAATGAGCTGCATGGCGTAATAATGCACATTGCCCGCGCAGCCCACCTCGAAGACCGGGACAATGTTGGTATGGTGAAGCCGCGCCGCCGCCAGGGCTTCGTTCTGAAAGCGCTGCAGTTGCTGGCGATCCAGCATCGCGGTCCATGGCAGCACCTTGAGGGCTACATGCCGGCCCAGCGATTTTTGCTCCGCTTCATAGACGATGCCCATGCCGCCGCGGCCAATCTCGCGCCGCAGCAAATAGTCGCCCAGCTCTCGAAGATCGGGCTGGAAATCCTCCGCCGTGTTGTCCACGGCCGCGCGCAAGAGCGCAACCTGGCTCGAAATGTCCGCTTGCTCCATGAAAAACTCGGCGATCTCGGCGGCGAAGTCCGGATAGCCGACCTGAAGCTCGCGCCAATCGTGCGCCTGACCCGATTCGACGGCGTCCAGATGGGCCGCCACGATCTCGTTGAACCGCTGTTCCCGGTCGGAGTCGATGGGCTCTTGCACGGCTCATTCTCCCGCCATTTTCAATCGAGCGCGCAGATTCTTGACGCCGCGGTGCAACAGTCCGACCACGGCCGACTTGCTGACGCCCAGAGCGTCCGCGATCTCGGCGAGCGACAGCCCTTTCAAGTGCCGCAGTTCGACGGCCTGACGTTGATTCTCCGGCAACTCGGCGAGCGCCCCAGCGAGCCGCAACGCCTGTTCGTGGCGCGACGCCTGCATGCTCGGCGACGATTGCTCCGCGATGAGCCACGATTGCACGCGCAAGGACGATTGCTCCAGCGCATCGGCCAACGCGCGTTCGCGATCCACATCGCGCTTGTCGGTCCGCAGGCGGCGCAGCTCATCGGTGAGGTTGTGCGCAAGCGCCTTGCGCAGCCAGGCCGCCTTCTCCTCGGCCGGCATGCTCTGCAATTGATCCGCGGCCTGACAAGCTTCCAGGAGGGTCTGCTGCACGACGCCGGAAACGTCGAGCTTGCTCTTCAGGCGAGCGTCCACTTGCATGCGCGCCAGGAGGCCCAGGTAATCCCGAAACCGGTCCAGGTCCCGTTCGAGGTCTTTCGGAATGTCCACCGAAGACTCCACTTGGAATAGCGTGAATGGATGCGAGCAGATGCGCCTTTGCCTTAACATGAGAAAAAAAACGACGGCAGCTAGAAAGTATCCGCATGCGGCAGTCGGAATGCAACAAGAAATGACGTCGGTCACATCGTGACGGTTTCATTCGCCAGCGATTCGCGAATGCCAACGCCGAGCCGTCGCTCCTTCCCCCGCTGGGTATGCCCGCCGATTTTGGTGTACTTTTTCCACCGTTCGTATGCCACAGATGGGTTTCGTATCACCAAAACGCGTTTCATATCACCAAAACGCGTTTCATAACAGGGGGTGGGCGGGGGTCGGAGAAATGAAATACGAAATCGCCCCTTCTGTTGCCAATCATCATCCCAAGATCGGCGGGCGTACGCCTCCGCTTGCGCGGGAGGCTCAATAGATTTAGCGTGCCTCCCGCGTAAGCGGGAGGAGAAATGCGATTATTCCGCCTTCGGATGCACCGTCCGCCCGCCGACAACGGTGCGCACGACGCGAATGTCCTTGATCTTGAGCGGATCGATCGTGTGCGGGTCATCCGCCAGCATCACGAAATCGGCGAGTTTGCCTTCGCTGATCGAACCCTTGTTGCGCTCGTCGAACGACGCATACGCGCCATGGATGGTGCAAACGCGCAGAGCCTCCGCGACGGTGATGCGTTGATTATCGCCCCACACTCGGCCACGATAATCGCGCCGCGTCACCATGCTCTGAATCGCCATGAGCGGCTCGAACGGGCCGGGGACGTAATCGGACGCGCCGGCGACGCGGATGTTGTGATCGAGAAACGAGCGATGCGCGAACATCCAGCGGACGCGCTCGTCGCCGTACTGGGCCCACTTGTCGCCGTGATAA
>DAIOGM010000155.1:5156-12276 GCA_036745215.1 Gemmataceae bacterium | reverse complement strand
TGCCTTGTAGACGGCGAAGTACTGGTGCGGCTTGGCGATGCGTTTGAGCAGCCCGTTGTTGACGAGCGTGCAATGCTCGATGCGCGGCCGCGCGTCATTGCGTGGATGCAGGCGCAGCGCCAGCTCGTAAGCGCGCAGGACCATGTCGATGGCGACATCGCCGTTGGCGTGAACGCCGACCTGGTAGCCGCTGGAGTGAATGTCGGTGACGACGTCGTTGAGCTTGTCCTGCGTCGTGACGAGGATGCCGAAATCGTTGGGCCGGCCGACGTACGGCGTGCTCATGCGCATGGTGCGTTCGGACGCGGAGCCGTCGCAGAAGAGCTTGACGCCGCCGATGCGCAGGCGGTCGTCGCCGAAGCCGGAACGCACGCCGGCGGTGCGCAGCGTGAGGAAGAGATCGTGCACCACCATCAGATAGACGCGAAAGCGCATTTCGTTGGCGGCGACGGCGTCTTGATAGGCGACGAAATCATCGCGGTTCGCCATGGCGTCGTGGACGGTCGTCAAGCCGGCCGCCGTCATCAACTCGGAGATGAGCCGCACGCCCGCCTGGCGCTGCGTGCGCGTCGCGGCGGCGCGGCGGGCCACTTTTTCGAACGCATTGTTGGCGGTCTCGGCGACGAAGCCGTTCAGTTCTCCCTTGTCATCGCGTCCGAAGCGGCCGCCCTCGGGATCGGGCGTCTTGCGCGTGACGCCGGCCATTTGCAAGGCGACCGAGTTGACGACGCACGTATGTCCGCCGCGATGCATGACGCGCACGGGATGCTTCGGCGCCGCCTTGTCGAGGTCGGCGCGCGTCAGCGGGCGATCGTCGCGCAGCTTGGTGTCGTCGTACTTGAAGCCGAACACCCAGTCGCCCGGCTTGGTCTTGTCGGCGCGATCCTGAATCACCCGAATGATCTCGGCAATCGTGCGGCGATCGCAGTTGACATCGATCAGCTCCGACAACCCCGACGACGCCGGATGCGTGTGTGCGTCGATGAAGCCGGGCACGACCGTCATCTTGCCCGCGTCGATCGTTTGCGTATCGCGGCCGGCGAGTCGGCGAATTTCATCGCTGGTGCCGACTGCCAGAAAACGTCCATTCTTGACGGCGAACGCCTCCGCGCGCGGCCGTTTTTCGTCCATGGTGTGCACGGCGCCGCCCAGGAGCACGAGGTCGGCGGGCCCGATCGTCGCGGTCTGTGCCGCCTCCGCGCTTGCCGGCCAGGCCGCGGCGCCGGCGCCAACGAGGGAAGCAAGGGCGCCGGTGCGAAGCAAAGTGCGACGGGATGTTTTCGACATTGGACACCTCGTGACGCGTCGCCGAGGAACAGACTCGCGACCAGCGCCACGGCGACGCGGCAACTAGAAGTCATGGTAAATCCCTTTTGGAGTGCGGCGCTTTAACGCCGCTTTCTTTTTTTCTTTCTTTCGCGCTTCTCAAAAGAAAGAAGGAAGAAGGAAAGAAAGCGGCGTTAAAGCGCCGCACTCCAAGGTACGATTCGCGATACCGCCTTCATAGCAGTTCGCCGGCACATCGTCTCGCCATGAACGTTGGCGTCTGGTACAATGGCACCTGAATTCGGGCGACCTCGGGAGGTTCGAAATGTCGGCGACGACGCGGTCAGCGATCTTGGCACTTTGCTCCATTCTCATACTCACCGCCAGCGTCCGCGCCCAAGACGTCAAGCCGAAAACCACGCCAGCGAGCAATCCGAGCCTCGACGATTACTTCGTGAAGGAACTTTGGCCCAAGGTCGGCGCCGTCCTGTGCGTCCAATGTCACATCAAAGGCGGCGACGCCGAGGAAAGCAAGCTCATCCTGCTCGACCCCAAAAAGTTACAGGGACACGCCCAGGAAGAAGCCCTGCGCCAAAACCGGGACGCATTCGCTCGTCTCGCCGCCACCAAGCACAAAGACGAATCGCGAATCCTCATCAAGGTCACCGGCGGCCTCAAACATGGCGGCGAAGACGTGCTCAAGCCGGGCTCCAAGGGCTATCTGATCCTCGCCGAGTTCGTTCGCCGCGTCAACGCGCCGCCGTCGAAAACGCCGCCCATCGTCGATAACAAGAATTTGCCGCCGTTTTTCAAAGACGTGACGATGCTCGACGCAAAGCGTTTGCTTCGCCGCGTTACGTTATCGCTGGCGGGCCGGCTGCCCACCGACGCGGAACGAACGGCCGTGGCAAAGTCGGAAATGAACGCATTGCCCTCGATTCTTGACTCGCTGATGAAGGAAGACGCCTTCCACGACCGCGTTCGCGAAGCGTTCAACGACATCTTCCTCACCGTCGGCATCGATGACCCGATCGCGTCGGTCTTGACGTACGAGCATTTTCAGAAAACGCGGCTCTGGACGCAAAAGTTCGACTTGGATTCCATCGAAGACGCTAAAGCGCGACAGCAAGCGCGTTACAAGCTCGACGCCGACTATCGCAAGGCGCTCCTGGGCGAGCCGATGAAGCTGATCGAACACATCGTGCGCAACGATCGCCCCTTCACCGAAATCGTCACCGCCGACTACATCATGGTCACGCCTTACTCGGCCCGCGGCTACGGCGTGTTCGATGAGTTGAAGCCGAAGTTCAAGAACATCGACGACCCGTTTGAGTACATCCCCGTCAAGCTCAAGGCGCTCAAGGGCCGCAGCAAGGCGACGGATCAGGAATCCGCGACGGGCGACTATCCGCACGCGGGCGTGTTGAGCAGCTTTCAATATCTGCGCCGGTATCCGACGACGGAAACCAATCGCAATCGGCTGCGGGCTCGCATGTATTATCAGCACTTCCTCGGCGTCGATGCGCTCGACCTCGCGGCCCGCGTTTCGGATGCCGCGGCCGTCACGGCGAAGTACAAGGTTCCGACGATGCAGGCGTCCGAATGCGTGGTCTGCCACAAAACGGTCGATCCCGTCGCCGGCCTGTTTCAGGATTATTACGCCTTCGACGGCGTGTACGGACGACGCAAGGGCGGCTGGTACGAAGACATGTTCCCCGCCGGCTTCGAGGGGGAGAAGCTGGAAGCCAAGGAGCGTTGGCGAGCATTGCAGTGGCTTGGCGAACGCACCGCGAAGGATCCGCGTTTTGCAGTCGCCATGACCGAGCACGTGTATTACGTGCTCACGGGCCGCAAGACGCTGCTGGCGCCGAAGGATCTGGATGATCCGCTCTACGCGGCCAAGCGTCGCGCCTATCAAGAACAACGCCGCCAGGTGGAGGACATTGCCAACCGGTTCACGAAGTCCGGTTTCAACATCAAGAGCGCGTTCAAGGATTGGATCGCGTCCGATTTCTACCGCGCCGATGGCATCGCGACGGCGCTCGACAATCCGCAAGGTCGCGCGGAACTGGACGACATCGGCGTTGTTCGCATGCTGGCGCCGGAGCAAGTTGAACGAAAAGTGAAGGCGGTCTTCGGGCAGCCCTGGGGCAAACTTCGCGATCAGCTCGCGATTCTCTACGGCGGCATCGATTCGAATGAAGTAACCGAACGTGCCACCGACCCGAGCGGGGCGATGGGGGCCATTCAGCGCATCCTGGCCAACGATGTGGCGTGCAAGCACGTCCTGCGCGACTTCGCGCTCAAGCCGGCCGAACGCCGGTTGTTCCCTCGCATCGAGCCGAGCGTGTTGCCGGGAACGCCCGAAACGGACGCGGAAATTCGCAAGGCGATCGTACACTTACATGACCTCGTGCTGGGACGTCATGATGCCGATGATGCCAAGGAGGTGTCGCGCACGTTTGAGCTGTTCGCCGGCGTGATCGCGGACGCCAAGTTGCAAAAGGGCATCGAGAATCGCGAGAACTACCATTGCCGATCGAACGTTCCCGATGCGCCGAATGATCCGCATTACACGATCCGCGCCTGGCGAGCGGTGGTGACGTACCTGTTGCGGCGGCCGGAGTTTTTGTATGAATAAACTCCCTTGTGCAGTGATGGCCGACGAGAAAGGAACTTCGTCCGGTCCATCGCGACCATTTCCGTGGTATTGCCCGAAATGCCGAAGAAAAGATGTGCGCCGTGTTGCCATTTCGTATCAATGCCAGCGGTTGATCGATGGGAAGCCGGTAACGATCGTTATTCCGGACCTTGCCGTGCCCAAGTGTGCTAACTGCGGCGAACTCGTTTTCGACTACGAAGCGGACGACCAAATCCGACGAGCGACAGAGTGCCAAACACGCGATAGAATTGAGCAAACCTCAGATGAGGTCAAAGTGAGCAGGTAGTCAAACCAGGGAAATAATGATGAACCGCAATCGACGTGATTTCCTGAAGCTCTGCGGCCTCGCCGGTCTCGGCGTCGCGGTCCCGCTGCGATTTCCGCTGCCGACGCGCGCGGAAGCGGCCAACGAGCCGTACGACGGACCGTATTACGTCGTCTTGAACGCGTCCGGCGGCTGGGACACGACTTATCTGATGGACCCCAAGGGCGTCAACAGCATCAATCGCCTCTATCGCGAGGGCGACATCCTGACTCGCGGCAATCATCGCTACGCGCCCAACGCGCAACACATCCAAGGCGGACTGAGCAACGAGGATTTCTACACCCAGTTCGGCAATGATCTGCTCGTTTTCAACGGCCTCGATTACTCCGTCAACAATCACTCGCCCGGCGCCCGCTACATGGCGACGGGCAAGCTCGACAGCTTGGCGTATCCGACGTTCGCCGCCCTCGTCGCCGCCTGCCAGGGGCCGTCGTGTCCGCTGGCGTTCTTGACGTTTGGCAACTATTCGGCGACCGGCAACCTCGTCGCCATGTCGCGCGTACCGTACTTGCCATCGCTGCGAACGCTTTCCAACGCCGACGCCATCGGCGGCAATGAACGCTCGCCGTATCACGACCGCTTCGCGCTGGACCGCATTGAACGAGCGCTGGCAGGTCAAGTCGAGACGCGCGCCGCCGAGACGCGCTTGCCGCGCGCGGAACATGCCGAAAACATGCTCTTCGCGGCGCAGACGAACTCGCGGGCCCTGGAGCGCGTCACGCCGTTCATTCCGCGCGAGATTCCGCGCGAACGCCTGTCGCAGCAAGCCGACATCGCGCTGGCGTCGTTCAAGGCCGGCGTCTGCGTCTCCGCAAACCTGTCGATCGGCCAGTTCGACAGCCACGCCAACAACGATCCCGATCAGATGCGGCTCATCCCCGAGTTCCTCGCCGGCATCCGCTATCTGATGCGCCGCGCCGAAGATTTGCGGATTCGCGAACGGCTCGTCATCATCGTTCAAAGCGAAATGGGCCGCACGCCGAACTACAACAACGGCAACGGCAAGGACCACTGGTCGATCGGCTCGATCATGTTCCTCGGCCGGGGCATCCGCGGCAATCGCATGTTGGGCGCGACCGACGAACGCCAGTTCCACGTGCCGCTCAACCCGCGCTCCTTGACGGTCGATCGTGACAACGGCGTGCGCATTCGCCCCGAGCACATCCACCAGTCGCTGCGCGAATTCGCCGGCATCGCCGATCACGCATTTAGCCGACGCTTCCCTCTCGGCGTTGCGGACAACGAACGATTGCGGGCGTTTTGGGGCTAGCGTCAACGTTAAACTGGTAGGTGCCGCGAGCCGAGCGGCACCGAGAGACAAGATCCGGCTCGGCTCGCCGGACCTACCAGAGAAGGATAGCCGCCGAATGCAGCCAAGTCCTGCGGTTGCCGCTCGAATTGCCGCGGCTAATTCGCAACAAATACCAATCGTCATCGACATTTCAACCGACGTCAAAAACCTCCGCCATTTCATGTTTCAGGAACAAGTCGCTTTTTTTCTTGCACCATGAGCACTTCGGCTTACAATACTTTCCGATTCACGTTTTTCATCCTCACCAGAACGATGCCGCGAGTATCGTCGCCATGCCATTCCTTACCGACTACGAATGCGACGTGTTCGTCAGTTACGCGACGGCGAACAATCAATCTCTGGCCGAGGGCAGGCCGGGCTGGGTCACGTCCTTTCGCGATGCGCTCAAAAAGCTGCTCGACGAAGGTTTGACCCGTCGCAATGTCAGCGAAGTCTGGATGGATTACAAACTTCGCGGCAACGAGCCGTTCGATGAACAGCTTCGGGAAAACGTAAGCAAGGCCGGCATTCTTTTATTGTTGATGTCGGACGCATACATGGAGTCGCCGTGGTGTCAGCGGGAGCTTGAGGTTTTCCTGCAATCGACGCACCGCGGACTGGGGCGGGCGGGCTGCATCTTCCTGGTGCATTATGATCCGGTGTCGCACGATCGCTGGCCCGAGGGAATTCGCGGTCTTTCCGACGAGATGTTTCGCTTTTATCACCGCGAACGCGACGGCGCGGTGCCGAAGCCGCTCGGTTATCCGATCCCGAATCCGGAGAACCCGGCTCATCAAAGATATTACGATCGGCTGCTCGAGTTGCGCAGCGCCATGACGGATCAACTGGAGAAAATGAGCAACCAACTGGCGGGAATCGCGACGCCCATCGAGCCGGCGTGCGGCGTGGTAGGCGCGGCGGCCGATCTGCCGTCGGCGCCGGGCGTCTTTCTCGCGGAGGTCACCGGCGACGTTCTCTTCGATCAACGACTGCTCGTGAAGAGTTATCTTGAACAAGTCGGTTATTGCGTGTTCCCATCGAAATCGTACAACCGTGCTTCGCCCGCGTTCGCCCAGGAGATGGATGCGGAGCTGGCGAAATGCTTGCTGTTTGTGCAGATGCTGGGACGCTTCGGCACGCCGCTCACGCCGGAATTGCCCGGCGGCTACGAGGGCCTGCAACTGGATCGTGCGAAAGCGGCGCAAAAAGAGATCCTGCGCTGGCGCAGCCGCGATTTGAATCTCGCCAACGTCCCCGACCCGGAGCATCGCCGCTTGCTCGAGGGCGCCGATGTGCAAGGGATGGACCTCGACGAGCTGAAACGCACAATCGTCGAACGCATGCGGGTGCGCGCGGTCGCGCCGAGCACGCCCGTTTGCGGCGAGAAGTTTGTCGTCGTCAATGCGGCCGAGGTCGATCTCGGTTTGGCGGACACCATCGCGACGCAATTGCTGAACTGGAACGTCGGCGCGGACATTGAAACACGCCGCGACGTTTTTCCGCACGATCTGGCCGCCACCGGGCGCTATGACGGGCTCGTGGTGGTTTACGGCCAATGTTCGTACCAGGATTGGCT
>DAIOGM010000155.1:0-5146 GCA_036745215.1 Gemmataceae bacterium | reverse complement strand
GTATCGCACGGTCATCGCAACGCTCTTGTGGCCGAGCGGCTCCTGGATTGCAGGACCATCGGCTTGCGCAAGTCGCAAAAGCTGCCGTGCGCGGTGTACGTTCACAAGGACGGCAGCCAGGAGCCGCTGCGATGCCGGCCGCCCAACGTCGCGGTACTGGAGCGTCAGAATCAGGCCGATCTGCGCAGTTTCATCGACTCCATTCGGGTGGCGCCATGACCGCTTCGATCAGCGTTTCGATGTCGCCTTATCCCGGTCTGCGCCCATTCCGCCGCGATGAATCGGACCTTTTCTTCGGCCGCGGCACGCAGGTGGCGGACATGCTGCGCCGCCTGGAGACGCATCGCTTCCTCGCCGTGGTGGGCGCGAGCGGATGCGGGAAATCGTCGCTGGTGCTCGCGGGTTTGATCCCGGCCCTGGAAGAAGGCTACCTCGCGACCGCGCTGGTCGGCGAACCCTGGGTCATGGTCGTCGTTCGCCCCGGCGACGCCCCCTTGCGCAACCTGGCCAGCGAACTCGTCCGCGAGTTGCGGCCGAAGCTGGCGGCGGAGGAACGCGCCTTTCAGACGGCCTTGGTGCTGGCGGCGCTGCGAAGCGGGCCCAAGGGATTGGTCAACGTCATCCATGGCGCCCGCTTGCAGGACACCACGCACGTCTTGATTCTCGTCGATCAATTCGAAGAACTGTTTCGCTTCCGGCAACAACGCAGCGCCGAGCCGGAAGACAGCGGCGCCGTGCTGACGCAGAACGACGACAACGCCACGCTGGTCTCACTCCTGTTGGCGACGGCGAAGCAGGACGAGCGGCCGGTTTATGTCGTCATGACGATGCGCTCCGATTTCATGGGCGATTGCGACTCTTTCCACGGCTTGCCCGAAGCCATCAATGACAGTCAATTCTTGACGCCGCGCCTGACGCGCGACCAGGCCCAGGACACCATCGTGGAGCCGGCGCGGCTCAATGGCAGCGATGTCGAGCCGGCGCTGGTCAACCGCATCCTCAACGAGATCGGCAACAAGCCGGACCAGTTGCCGCTCATGCAGCACGTCCTCATGCGTCTGTGGGATCAGGCCTCACGAACGGTGAGGGGCGCCTCCGCCATCACGCTTCGCCTGGACCAATACGAAAAACACGGCGGCTTATCGGGCGCGCTGGACAAGCACGGCGAAGAGGTGTTCACGACGCAACTGAACGCCGAGCAGCAACGGTTGGCCGAGGTGCTGTTCCGCTGCCTGAGCGATCGCGGCCAAGGCAGCGCCCGTTCCGGCGCGCGCGACACGAGACGGCCGACCACGGTGCAGGAGATCGCGCTAATCGCCGGCGTTCCGGAAGAGCAGATCATCTCGGTCGCGAACCTATTGCGCGCGCCCGGCACGAGCTTCCTGACGCCGCCCTTGGACGTCGATTTGACGCCGCAAAAACGCCTCGATATCGCGCACGAGAGCCTGCTGCGCGGCTGGAATCGGCTCATGGAATGGGTCGAGCTGGAGGCCAAGTCCGCCGAGATTTATCGACGCCTTTCCGAGCGAGCGATCGAATGGCGCGATCAGCGCGCCGACTACCTCGATCGCCTTCAGTTGGGCTTCTTGCTGGACTGGAAAAAGCACAAGCAACCGACGCCGGCGTGGGCGAAGCGTTACGAAGGCAACTTCGACCTGGCCATGCGCTTCCTGAATGAAAGCGAAGTAGCCGAGAAACGTCGCGTCGATCAAATCAAACAGGCGGAGGATCAACGCCTCGAATCGGAAAGGGAAACGCGCCGCAAGAAGCAAAAGATTCGCTATCTGTCGTATTTGATCGGCGTCGGCGTGGTCAGCCTCTGCGTGACGATTGGTCTCTGGAGCTATGCGTATTACCAGTACAGCAAGGCGACCGCCGCCGCCAAGGAACTGGACTTGAGCGAAAAGGCAACCAAGGTAATTGCCGACAAGCTAAAGATCAGCGAAAAAAATGCAACCTTCCGGCTGACGCAAGCTCAGGAAAACCTACGTCAAGCCAACGTTCGTCAACTCATTGAAGTTTCCCGCAAGGCGACGCAGGAGGGCAATCCGGTGAATGGCGTCCTTTTTGCGGAGGAAGCCTACAAGCTCGCCAATGCGAAGGAAAACAAAGGCGTCATCGGCTGGACCGCAATCCGCGCCAATGCGGAACGAAATCTGCGCGACGCGCTGACCAAGATCGGCGGGCTGGGATTTCACGCCGATGTCGGGGACATCACCAGCGTCGCCGCCTTCGAACAGATGACGAAAAAAGATAAACACGAATTGAAGTGGCTCGCCGCCGCCGGGACCAATGGCACGATCGCTCTGTGGAACCTCACCGAGCCTGACGCTTGCAAGGCGAAGATCCTCGACTTCGGCTTCGAGTCGTTTGTTCGCCAGCTCTTGTTCACCAAGGATGGCAAATACTTGATCGCGCACAGCGGCAACGCCTCGTTGCTGCCGCAGCCTGCATCGACCGGGAGCGATCATTATTACGTGACGATCTGGGAACTCGCCAAACCGGACGCCGATCCCCGCGTCGTCAAGGCTTTCGATCATATCGACGTGAGTGCGGATTCCCGTTGGCTGGAGACCGACAACGGCGTCAATCAGGGCAAGTTCATCGCCATTCCAAATGGCGCGGAACAAGCCATTATCATCGATACAGTGCGGGAGACCGACCCCAAGCGAAAAACCTTCGACCGAACCTTTGCCCGCGGCAGCGCTTTTTCCAAAGACGGCGGGCGCTTTGTCCTTTTTTTCAATAACGGCGTGGCCCGCGAATGGAACTTGGCCGGCGACGCTTGGAAAGGCGGCGCCGACGTCTTGAACCTGAACGAAAAAGCCAAGATCACGTCTCTAGGCGCCCTGGCGTTGACGCCCGACGCGTCCCGGATCGTCCTGATCCCGAGCCCGGAGAAATCCTCTGCGAAAGCAAGCGACGGGGCGCCGAAACTGCCGAGCGTGCCGGATGGCTTTTATTTCGATTTCAATCGCCCCGATTGGCTGACCCCGATTCGCCTGCGCGAATTCGGCAATGCTCTGCTCAATGCGAACAATCAGGTCCTCGCTTCCGAGCGTTGGCTGCTCGCGCCGGATTCAATGGGAGGGTTGCTTGGTTGGGAATTGGCATCAGCCGATGCAACAAAGGGAGTGTCGCCGCGCCGCATGGCCGGCTCCATCGAGAAGGCCACCATGCTTCCCGATGGCCGGTTATTGAGTCTTGAATCCAACGCCGTTCGTTTCCTGGATCTCGGCAGCCAATCGGCAGAGAAGTCGGCGCCGGGACCGCTGGCCGCGTCGCCGCTCACGCTGCAGGGAATTCCCCAGCATCCCCGCTTGACCAACTTCAATCTGGAAGGCTCCGTCATGTGCAGCCAGGAGGGCCGCTGGCTGGTCGTCGGCGGCAAGGACGGCGCCCTCCGAGTCTGGAACTTGAATCCGCTCAGCATCAGCGTCGAGCCGTTTGTCTATTGGGACTCTTCCCCCTCCTGTCAGTTCCTGTTCTCACCGGACAAACGATTGCTCGTTCTGTCGCTTCCTGACGGAGCGCTTCGCATTCTTGACCTGACGCGTCCCGATCCGGCCGCCGACATCTTTCGCATTCCGCCGTCCCGCCTGGGCCCGACCAGCGATCTGGTTCAAAGCGACGACGGCCGATTCTTGCTGGCGGTGCATGCTCCCTTTGAAACGGCGGAACTGTGGCCGGCGCCCGCCGCGGGAACGAAGGCGGCCATGCGCTGTGAATTGAAGGTCGGCAAGAAACCGATCAGCGGTTTCAAGACCGACCCGCAGGCCGCCTGGATCGCGGTGCAAACCGAAGACGCCGCCGGCAAACCGCAAGCGTTGCTCTGGAAAACCGCATCCCTGCCCAAAACGCCCAGAGCGGCAAAGCCCGAGCCGGCGCCGGCGAGCACCATCCTGCCGGGCCGATTGGTAACCTTTCTGCCGGGTGAAAACCAGGCGCTAACGGTCGGGGATGATAATCATTTTTACCTATGGACGCTGCAAGCGGGCAAAAGTGTTTCGAAAAGTCCGGCGCTCGAAATCAGCGGCATCCAGTCCACGTTCGCGACGCCCAAGGGCGACAAGCTATTGGTTGCGATCGGCGGCAATCGTACCGAAGGCGCCACCCGGGAGCTAAGGTTCTTCGATTCCGGAGTTCTTCAGAAAGCGCAAACGCCGAAGATTTTTCCATCGGACGACCGTTACTGGAAGATCTGGGGAATCTCCGATGACGGCAAGAGGGCGTTCCTTTTATTGCCGACCAAGGACGGCAAGGGCGACCGCCCGATGTACCTGCCCCTGGATCGAGATCAAACATCTCTGGCGGAATTTTTCGCGGGGAGTGGAGAGCCGTCCGAAACGACGGTCAAGATCATCGCCAAGAGTTTGAATCGCCGCTGGCTGCTCACGCAAAACACCAAGGGCAACGACGGCATCTGGCATCTGTGGGACCTGAATCAGAAGATCGATCCGGCGCAACTAAAACCGTCGTTGACGCCTGCTTTGTCGCGCGAGTTTGATTCCGCCGTGTTCAGCAGCGATTCCGCCTGGCTCGTCACGACTCGGGAAGGGCGACTTCGCGTTTTCGATCTTAACGCCGATCCGCCCGGCCTGAGCGGCAAGGAACACGAATTCTCGCCCAATTCGCTGCGCATTGCCGCGCTGAGCGCCGATGGACGCTGGCTCGCGGTGGTCGATCAGGAGTACGCAACGTGGATCTGGGACCGCCATGACAAGAGCGGACTGGATCGGACGATTCTGCCCAAGACGCCGATTTCCTTCGAGCCGTTCGAGATGGTCTGGAGTGCGGACGGGAAGATCTTCACCATCGGCTCGTATTCGCTCCTCGGCAAAACACCGGTTGCGGGCCATGCCGCGCGAAATGACGTGCTCAACGTTTCACGCGTCAACATCGATGATTTGCACTTGAAAGTAAAGGGCGCGGTGGGCCGCAACACGTCGGCGGCGGAGTGGGATTCCATCGGCTTGAAGGACCCGTACGATCTGGTGTCGCCGATGAAATTCGGCAATACCATTGATGAATCCTTGCCCGTGCCCAGCGATGCCAAACGGCCCGCGGGAATTCAACTTTACCAAAGACAACAGTACTTCCATGGCGTATTGTCCGAAATGTCCAAGAACGTTGGCGGCAAACCCAC
>DAIOGM010000154.1:0-14882 GCA_036745215.1 Gemmataceae bacterium | reverse complement strand
ATCCGCTGGCGGTGCGCCGCATCGCGGCCGCCGAGGCATTGACCGGTGGGGGAGGCGCCTCCCACCCGTCGCTTCGCAAGCTGCTGAGCGACGCCGATCCGCAGGTGCGCTTGCAGGTGGCTCTGGCGCTGGTCCAGGCCCACGACCGGGAGGCCGTGCCGGCGCTCATCGAACTGGCGGCCGATTTGCCGCTGGACAAGGCTGCGGAAGCCGAGAACGTCTTGCGTCGGCTCGCGGGCGAGAATGCGCCGGGGCGGCTTTCGGACGGCGATGCGGCAGCCCGAAAGAAACTCAAGTCGGCGTGGCTCGACTGGTGGAAGGACCACGGCGCCAGCGTCGATCTTGCCAGGCTGGAAAAAACGAATTTGCACTCCGGCCTGATCGTCGTCGCGGAGCTTGGACCCAGAGGTGCGGCAGGCAAGGGGAAGGGCTTCGGCCCCGGCGGCTTCAACCCGCCCGGCGGCTTCAACCCTCCTGACGGTGGGTTCCCCGGGAAAGCCAAGGAAAAGAAAAAGAGGGGGGACGATCCGAAGGATGGCAAAGGCCGTGATGGCCTTCTGGTCCAACCAAAGGGCAAAAAGGCCAATCCGGGCCCGTTGCCCGGACCGGCGGGTCTCCCCGCGGCAGGGACGGATCGTCTTGTCGCCGTTGATCGCAATGGCAAGACGGTGTGGCAGATCGACAACCTGGACCATCCCAAGGACTTCCAGCTTTTGCCGAACGGCCTTGTGCTCATTGCCGAATACTACGCCAATCGCGTCACCGAGCGGGACCTCGCGGGCAAGATCGTCTGGGCGGCGGAGAATCTGCCCGCCCCTCCAATGAACGTGCAACGGCTGGCCAACGGCAATACGTTTATCGCCATGTATGGCAGCGCAGCCGTGGCGGCCGGCTACTATTTCATCGAAGTGGACCGCCAAGGCAAAACGGTCGCCACCTTCAACGGAGGTCCCGGTGGCTTCGGCGCCCCGGGCGGCCTCGCCGGCAGATTGAGTAACCCGCGCGCCGGATTCAAGATGGCCAACGGCCAAATGATCGCTTTGGCTGTGCCGGGAACTGCCGTCCGGCTGGATGCGACCGGCAAGGAACTCAATCGATTTGTCGTGCCGCTGCAAGCCGGGGGAGGAGGTGTTCCAAGTTTGGTGGGCAACATCGACGTGACGGCCAAGGGCCATCTTATCATCGTGCAAAGCAACAACGCCGTGGCTGAGTACGATCCCGACGGCATATTAGTCTGGCAAGCCCAGGCGACAGGAAACCGCGCGACGCGCCTGGGCAACGGCAATACGCTGGTGGCTTCGGAGCTCACGGGCGTTTTCGAATTGAATCCGGCAGGCAAGACCGTCTGGGAATATCATCCGCCCGCGGGCTACCAGGCAGTCCGGGCCCGGGAAATTGGCCGCTGAGTTTTCGAGCCGTCGAGTGGCTTCGCACAAATACAGATGACGCCCCGGGGTAAGGTACTCCGAACCCCGGGGTTCGTTCTCTTCGTGGAGGATCGGCCCATGCGTTCGGCCATTTTTCTGGTGGCAGCCGCGTTGTTGTTCGTGTCCGCCGCTTCCACACCGATGAATGCACAGCCGGGAGGGTTTGGCAAGGGCAAGTTTGCATTGGATCCGTATTTGTATTTTGACTTTCTTGCCAAAGGCAAGACCACCATTGACAGCGCGGATACAAGTGCAATGAAAGCCGAGTTGGAGGCGTTTGCCAGGGCCAACAAACTCGATCCGGCCAGGATCACTCGTGCGCAATTCGTGGCGTTCATGGAAGCAAGAAACGGCGGCGGCGCGAAAGCTCTCAAGAACACCGACACGGTCAAGCAGCCAGTCGCGCCCGCGGAAGAAGTTTTGCGGGCCGCCGGTTTGAACGCGGACGGCGACACCCTGTTGGAATACTTTCAGGAACGCACCCGCGCGAACGCCGATCTGAAGGAAATGCTGGTGCTCGCGCGGCAACTCGGAGAGACCGACGCGGACCGACGCGCCAGGGCCGTGGCCAAGATCCTGGGCCGTGGTCCCTGGGCCGTTCCGGCCTTGCACCATGTCATCAACGGGCTGGACAATCCGCTCGCAGTTCAGCGTGCTCGCCACTGTCTGGAGTTGCTCGAAGGCAAGCGAAGCGCGGACGTGCCGATCGCCGCCGCAACGCTGCTGGCCGAGCGCAAACCGGAGGCAGCCGCGGAGATTCTCCTGGCGTTTCTGCCGCTGGCCGATGACCAGAGCGTGGTGGACGCGGTCAAGACGGCGCTGAGCACGATCGCTGCGCGGCCGGGCAAGTGCGACGCGGCCCTGTTGGCTGCGCTGCGCGATCCCCTGCCGCTGCGGCGCGCGATCGCCGTCGAAGTTTTGGCCGGCAGCGGCAAGCCCGAGGCGTTGCCGGAATTGCACAAGCTCCTGGCCGACGCGATGCCGCAGGTCCGCCTGCGCGCGGCCCTGGCACTGACCGAGCATCTCGACGAAACGGCGATTGACGCGCTCATTGAATTACTGGCCAAATTGCCCGCAAGCGAACGCCGACGGGCCGAGGCGGCCTTGCACCAGTTGGCCGGCGAATGGTCGCCGAGTCCGCCGTTGGCCGGCGACGATGAGCTGTCGCGCAAGATTCGTCGCGACGTGTGGTCTGCCTGGTGGCGGGCCGTCGATGGCGCCGCACTCCTGGACGCCTTTCGCCGGCGGACGCTGACCGCGAAGGAAGCCGCTCGGGCCCAGACGCTGATCGAGCAGTTAAACGACAAGTCGTTCGAAACACGCGAACTGGCCAGCGCGGAACTGGTCGCCTACGGCTTCAAGGCGGCAGGCTTGTTGCGCGCGGCCAAGAGTCGCGATGCCGAACATGCCCGTCGCATTGAGCAGTGTCTCAAGGAAATCGCACAGATGGAAGCGAGCGACAAGCTGCCTTTGGCGGCGCCGCGCCTGCTGGCAGCGCGGAAGCCCGCGGGCGCCTCCGAGGCGCTCCTGGGCTTACTGCCCTTCAGCGAGGATCGCGCGATGAGGTCGGAGATCGTCAAGTCATTGACGGGCTTGCAGCGATCTCAAAGTAGCGCGGATGCGGCCCTCATCAAGGCATTAACCGATCCGCTGGCGGTGCGCCGCATCGCCGCCGCGGAGGCCCTGGTCGGCGCTGGCGGCGCCTCCCACCCGTCGCTTCGCAAGCTGCTGACCGATGCCGATCCTCAGGTGCGCTTGCCGGTGGCCATGGTGCTGGTCCAGGCCCAGGACCGGGATGCCGTGCCGGCGCTCATCGAGTTGGTTGCCGAGTTGCCGCCAGATCAAGTGCGGGAAGCGGAGGAAATATTGCGTCGTCTGGCCGGCGACACGGCGCCGACCGGTCCGCCAGGCGCCGATGTCGCGGCCCGAAAAAAGCGGGTAGACTTATGGCAAGCCTGGTGGAAGGAACACGGCAAAAACGTTGACCTCGCTCGCCTGGAAAAAACATCGGATGTCGTCGGATTGACAATGGTCGCCGAGATCAAATCCCAGGGAGGCGCGGCCAATCCATTTGGAGGCAAAAAGGTAAAAGGGGGACTCGTCCCGGCGGTTCCCGGCAACGAGGCGGACCGTATCGTGGCGCTGGATCGCGACGGCAAACCGCGCTGGCAGATTGAGAGCCTGAATTACCCCATGGATTTCCAGATGTTGCCGGGCAGCCGAGTGTTGATTGCCGAATACGGCGGCAAACGTGTCACCGAACGCGACACGTCCAGCAAGATCCTCTGGGAAGTAACCAACTTGCCCGGCGCACCCACGAACGTGCAGCGGTTGGGCAATGGCAATACCTTTATCGCAATGTACAACAGCGCGACGGTTGGCGGCATGGTGATGGAAGTGGACCGGGCAGGCAAGACGGTGACTTCATTGGCTGTTGGCAAGGGGCCGAAGGGCCTGAAAAACTCGCTTGCCCCCGATGAGGGCTTGTTAATCGCCGCTCAGAAAACCGCCGGCGGGAACATGGTCTTTTTGTTTGCCGCCAGCACCTCGTGCGTCCGGGTGGACGCGAGCGGCAAGGAAATTAGTCGCTTTACGGTTGCCGGGATCAACAGTGCCGGCGTGACTTCACGCGAAGGGAACATTGACGTCACGCTCAAAGATCACATGCTGGTGATGCAGAATATGGGCACGTTAACGGAGTTCGACCCGAAGGGGAATGTCGTTTGGCAAGTCAACGTGCCTGGTCACCGCGCAACCCGGCTGACCAATGGCAACACGCTGGTTGCCTCGGAAACCAAGGGCGTCGTCGAGCTGGACGCGTCCGGCAAAACCATCTGGCATTATCAACCGCCGCCGGGCTATCAAGCTGTGCGGGCGCGCTGAAAGAAACAGTTAACCCTGGAGGACGTGCCCATGCGCCTGCTTACTCTGTGCCTGGCGTCTGCCGCGCTGGCGTGGACGTCCGCCGGCGCGCATCTTCCATCCGGCGGCGACCCGAGCTTGACCGAAGCGCGCAAGCTCCTGGGTGATCGCAACCCGCAGGTCCGGCTGCGCGCCGCCCTGGTGCTGACCACGCACCGGGACGCGCAGGGAATCGAAGCGCTCATCGATTTGCTTGACAACCTGCCGGTCAACGATCGCCGCCAGGCCGAGCAGGCTCTGCGCGAGCTGGCGGGGGATTGGTCTCCCAACCCTCCCTTGCCGGGCGAGGATGAATTGTCGCGCAAGATTCGCCGCGAGGTCTGGGCTGGTTGGTGGCGGACCATCGACGGACCTGCCCTCCTGGCCGCTTTTCGGCAGCGGACCACGAATAAGGAAAAGGATAACGATGCACGGGGCAAGTTGCCCTTGGCCGCGCCCGGATTGCTGGCGGCCCGGAAGCCCGCGGGCGCCTCGGCAGCATTGTTGGCCTATCTGAGCGATGCGGATGACCGCCTGATGAAGGACGAGATCAGCAAGGCTTTGAAGAGTCTGCTGCTTTCATCCGAAAAGGCCGACCCCGCGGTGCTCCAGGCGCTCGGCGATCCGCTTGCCTTGCGCCGGATCGTCGCCGCTGAAGCACTTGTCGGCGCCGGCGGCGCCAAACATTGGCCGTCCGTTCGGCCCCTTTTGAAGGACGCCGATCCCGTGGTGCGGCTCCGCGTTGCGTCGGCATTGGTCCATTCCCAGGACAAAGAAGCCGTGCCAGCGCTCATTGCCTTCTTAGCGGAGTTGCCGCGGGCGCAGGTTTGGGAAGCCGAGGAACTGCTTCAGCGCCTCGCCGGCGCCAAGGCGCCGGCGGCGCCGTTGGTCAGCGACGATGCAGCGGCGCGCAAAAAATTGGCGGACGCCTGGCAGGCCTGGTGGAAGGAGCACGGCGCCGCCGTAGACCTGGCTGAATTCGCGAAAACACGCGGCGGCTCCGGCCTGACCTTGGTCGCACTGGCCGACGGCAAGAAGGCTGGTTTGGGCTTTGGCGGACCGGGGCAGGCAGGCAAAGTCGTCGCGATCGATCGCACCGGCCAGGTTCGCTGGGAGATCGACAACCTGGATCATCCCATTGATATTCAGCTATTGCCTGGCCAGCGCATACTCGTCGCCGAATACTACGGGAAGCGCGTCACGGAACGCGATTACAAGGGCAAGATTCTCTGGGAAGTCAACGTGGCGACTTACCCGGTCAACGTGCAGCGGCTCGCCAATGGCAATACCTTCATCGCCCTTTATGGGACGCCGGCAAAAGCAAAAGGCCAGACGCCGCTCATTGAAGTGGACCCGACCGGCAAGACCGTAGCGAGCTTCGGTGTACCAGCCGGTGCTGGCGGACCTGCCGCTGTATTCGGTCTTGTTCGCGATACGGTCTTTGCCGCTCAAAAGTTGGCGGCCGGCAAGATGGTCTGCTTGACTTATGACCAGGACTGCGTCTGGATGGACGCGACCGGCAAAGAAATCAAACGCATTGCCGTGCCCCAGACGAAGGGTTCGTCCCCTCTGAATACCGTGGGCAATATCGACGTGACTCCCAAGGGCCATGTCCTCTTCGCTCACTCGGGCGGCACGGTCTCGGAGTACGATGCCGATGGCAAGGTCGTCTGGCAAGCCAAGGCCAGCGGCCACCGCGCCACGCGGCTCGCCAATGGCAACACGCTCGTGGCCTTGACGAGCGGCGGGGTCGTCGAACTCGACGCGGCTGGCAGGACGGTCTGGCAGTACGACCCACCCGGAGGCCTGCATGCCATACGGGCGCGGCAGTAAGTGTATATATCTGAGTTGCTTTTCTCATCCGGCAGAACAGTCCCGCAATCCCACCTCCAGCGGCCGAGTCGTGAAGCCCAGTTCGCGCCGTGCTTTGGAATCGTCACCGAGGTAGGTCACGCCGGAACTGGCGCGCAGCGTTTCGGGATGAAAACGCGTGGGCACAAACGCCGACAGCGGCTGCAGACCGTAGGCCGTCGCGCGCAGCATCCAGACGGGGACCCGCCAGCGTGGGGGCGAGACATTCGCCAGCCGCGCAACGAGTTCAAGTACGTCCGCCAGCGAATATGCGTCTCCCGCGAGGAGGTACGATTCGCCCGGAACGCCGCGCTCCATCGCCAGGATGTGGCCGCGCGCCACGTCAACGACATGAGCCCAGCTATACGCGGTTCGAGCGGGGACAAACCACAGTTTCCCTTGACGCACCTGCGCGAACGTCTCGGCGATCAGGCTCTTGTCGCCCGGGCCGTACACGACGCCGGGCTGCACGATCACCAGCGGTAACCCGGCACGCGCGAGCGGCAAAGCGACTTCATAGTGGGCGAGCCATTTCGTTCGGTCGTACTCCGTCAGATGCATGCCGTCGTAGCGGTAGTTCTCATCGACTTTCCGTCCGTGCGTATCGGAGAACACCGCCAGCGTGCTGGTATAGACGCCGCGCGGAATGCTCAGCTCACGCATCATCTCCAGGACGTTTCGCGTCCCCTCGACGTTGACACGTTCGGCCGTTGCGCGATCGGGCGATCCGAGCTTGTACCATGCAGCGACGTGGAAAACGCCGTCCACTCCGGTCATGCCGGCACGCAAACTCGCGCGGTCGGTAATATCGCCTTGCTGCAGCGTCACGCCAAGCCGCGCCAGGTCGGCTGCGGGCGAGCGCACGAGGGCGACCACGTCGTGCCCCTGTGCGACGAGCTGTCGCGTCAACTCGCCGCCGATGAAGCCGGTTGCTCCGGTGATGAAGTATTTCATGATGATTGATCGTCAAGTTGTAAATGCACCACCGTAGGACGGACATTCCTGTCCGTCCGCACGATTGAGGACGGACAGGAATGTCCGTCCTACAACACGCTTTGATTCAATGATGATACAACCTCGTCGTCGCCTGGACGCTCCAGTTCACCGAGGATCAATGGGAAAACGTCGCGGGCAGCATCCTTGCCGATGAACACATCGAGATGACTGTAGCCGGGGAGCACTTGCAGCGTGTGGTAATCCTTGCGGAATGAATCAAGGAACGCATGCGAACGAATCTGGCTTTCGGGCAGAAAGCACCCGCTCCGCGCCCCGGCGAAGAACGCGAAGCGGGCCGTCGTGCGCGGAGGCTGGGCGGCGAAATCGGCAGGCAGTCCCGGCAGTCCTTCGACGCTGACCAGATTCCCACGACTCACGCAACGGGCCATTTGGCGGAAGAATCGCACCGGGACGTGGGCGAACTCACCCTTGAGCCATTCGTGGGTCGCTTCATCGAGTTGCTCGTGCAGCCACAATGCCGGGAAGCCGCTGCCGTAGGTGAAGCTGACCATCTTGCAGACTGCATTGTCGCATTCGCGATGAGCCAGCCGAACGATCAGACTGAGCATTTTCGCAGTCAGGTGCGGCGCCCGCACGCCCCATTGCACATCCAAATACGGCGTCAACCAATGCACGAGGGGCACAGCCCAGTTCAGCTTGAAACGCGACCAACGCGGCACAACGGTATGCAGCGAGACTGCGTTGGTCACAATCGTATCCACCTGTGGCACCAGCCCTGCCAGCGCCGACATCGTGAAACTCGTCGATCCCTGACAGTGGATGATTGCCTTGACCGTCTTCGCGCCGGTCTCCTCGACCACCTTCTGAACCGCCCGCGGATGATCGTAGAGCGCGGCTTGATCGAGCGTCCAAAGGTTGGGCGGGAAGTCGATGCTGGCCCGCCAATTCTCCAGCCAAACGTCGTATCCCTCCGCGACCAGCGCATCAACCAGGTTGACGGACGTCGGCGCCCGGAACAGGTTGGCGCGCACGCCGGCGCCGTGGACCAGAATGACCGGCCCACGCGTCGGCGGCCGGCTGCCCCATACATGAATCAGGTTCAGGGCAAAGCCATCCGCTGCGGTAAACGGCACGACCTGCTCGTGATTGGTCGGCTTCGCAGTCACTTAGTGTTCCATTTCGCAATTGATTGTAGGGTTCGCTGCAGTCAGAAAGAGAATACACACGTGAGCACCGAAGGTGCGCAAACAATTTAGCCCAGGGCAGAGCGAAGCGCCGCCCTGGGCCAACGAAACTAAGTTTACTATGCACTGAAAGTGCGCGACAACAGCGTTCCTCCAGTTGTTTCGCTCTTTCAGAGCTTCATCATTGGACGCCGCCTAACCCAGGGCGGCGCTGCGCTCTGCCCTGGGCTAAATTGTTTGCGCACCTTCGGTGCTCTGGCGCGTTTGCTATTTCTGGTGGAGGCCATCACGTTATTTCGTGTTGAGAACCCTACAGTTAATTGTGAAATGGACCCCTTAGACAATCTCCTTGACGCGTCACGCTCACAAGCGGTCCGCGAACATCGTGCGGTAATGGCGATACCATTCGCTCTGGAACCGTTCCTTGGGGTCATATTTCTTCTTGAGCCGCAAGAAGTCCACAAACTTCGGGTAACAAGCTTCCACCTGAGCACGCGTGGCCCAGCGATGATAAGTGAGGAAATAACGGCCGCCGAACTGGATGACGCGGTCGAACAAACGGCGAATGTCGGCAGCGGCCTTGTGCCGGCCTTCTTCGGTGTGGACAACGTTGAGGTTGCACAATACGCACACGCAACGTTCCTTGGCCCAGGCAAGAAAGCTGACCTCGTCGCGTTCGATGAATCGCATGGTGCCGTACGTCACGTCCACGCGATGTTCGCGGAAGTCCTGGCGAGTCGCGGCCAGAAACGGCGTCAGGTTGTCCCAGGAGATGTAGACTTCGGTTATCATTTCGGTGTTGTTCGGCATGATGCCGCGCTGCCGCTCCAGAACCTGGGTGTAGTAGTCGATGCCGCCGCTCATCTGGTGCGTATCGGACCAGTAGACCTGGCCGGAGGTGGACAGGTAGTACCCGGCATAGGTTTCGAATGCCTTCTTTTTGTCGGCCCGGGCCAGGCTGTAAAGCCGGGACCATTCTTCCTCGTTGAGATAGCGCTGCTGTTCGGGAATTGGCGTACTGTCGTCCACCGGGCGATAGCACGAGAATACGCCGGCGTGGTCGGCCGCTTCCGAATCCAGGTCGGTGGAATACTGGCAATCGCCGTAGAGGAAGCCTTCGCCGATACGGAGTTCGACCTCTTCACGCAAGTCGGCCACCTTGATCACCTTGACCGTGCGCTGCACTTTCGTCCGCGGCACCAGGCGAAGCGTGACCTGGGCGATGACGCCGAACAACCCATAACCACCGATCACCAGGGAAAACAGCTCCGGATTCTCGGTTCGGCTGCACTTCGTGGCCTGGCCGGCAGCGTCAACCAGAACCAACGATTCGACGTCGTCCACAAGGGGCGGAAACCGCAGACCGCGCCCATGCGCGTTGGCCGATAGCGAGCCGCCAAGGGTGACGCTATCGATGCCCGTTTGTTTTTGGCGAATCGACAACGGCTTGGCCTGGCCTTCCTCGGCGCGATGCAGGAATGCCAGCAATTCCGGCCACTCGATGCCCGCTTGAACTTCGAGCAAGCGGCGTTCTCGGTCGAAGTGGAGGACGCGGTTACCGCTACGCATGTCGAGCAAGATGGTTCCGGCGCCGAACTGCTGCCCACCCATGGCGTGGCGTCCCCCCGCGATGCTGACGACGCGGTCGGGCCGTTCCTTGAGTATTGCTTGCAAGTTTTCAAGTGAATCCGGCCGAAGAATCTCCTCGACGCGCGTGGCGTTGAGCCGCGACTGCACATCGTTGACTTCGTAAGGCGAGCGATCGCCGTCGCGTCGGGAAATGCTCGGAACGTCGGTGGCTTGCAAAAGTTCCTGGACGCTTTGTTGCAGTAATTCCGTCAATTCACTTGCAGCACGTCGGCCATCGCCTGGTCCAACCAGGATGGGTTCGCCAAAAGCCACCACCGCCGCGCGCGGTCCGCGTGCCGATGCCAGGGGAACGCCGAGAACGTCCTCCTCGAGCTTGTCGAGCGTCTCGGCAATCCGCTCAAGCGTCGGGCGTTCCGCGACGTAATTGGATGGGTAACTGAAAATCTGCACGACGAGGAACAGATTGTCCAGATCCAGTAACAATTGTGGCCGGCGTGGATCGTCCTCGGCCAGACCTTCGAGTTGCTGGAGCGCCCGCCGCCGCAAAACCGTGACACGTTGCGGTACGGCCCCCGACTGCGGCGGAAGGACGAAGCGCAGTTCCAGCCTGGCCAGAATATTGTCGCACAAGTTAGCAAGTCGATCCGAGACCGAGCCGGCGCACGTATGGCCAAGGTACTCCAACTCCTTGAGGGCGAGAGCGCCCTCCGCGACCTGGAACAATCGTTTCTCCAGCGGCAGATCGGTTCGCGGCCGCCAAAAAAATGCTTGCTCCAGCCGGTCCATGAGCGTTTGCAACTGCGGCGTTGGATCGGCAAGGAAATAATACTTCAGAGCGCAGGGCACACAGACGATCGAACGCCGCGAATTCTTGGCGGCCGACTGCGCGATCGCCGCGGGCCCGTCATGAAACGGCATGACGCGATCGCCCACGTGGTACATTTCCCCTTCAGGAAAGATGACGAGCGGTTGCGGCTCATTTTGCAAGATGGCGACCGCCTGGCGGAAGGCCCGTAAGTCCATGCCGTCCCGGTCCACGCTGAAACAACCATGCCGACGCATCACGAATTGTTGCAGCCAGCTCGACGTGGCGAACACTTGCCAGGCGGTCATGAAGTGAAAGGGGCATTCCACCTGATCTGCCGCGGCGAGCAAGAGGAACGGATCGGTGTACGTGACGTGATTGGGAGTGATCAGCACGCCATGGCCAGACTGCAAGGCGGTCCGCACATGGTCGATGCCGCGAACGTCGATCGTTTGCAACTGGTATTGCCAACGCTGCAAGATTCGCCGGAAAGGTCGGAGCAGCCGCACCCAGTTCGAGCTCAATTTCGGCGACCACCACCGTGTCGGCACACCCGGAGGAAGAAGGCGATGCATTGTTCATGACCCTTGGCAGCCTGGTGTGGGGATCTTGATCCCCTGCGAAAGAAGTCCATGAGAGCCTTTGGCAGCCCCTGTTTTTTCGAACGGAATTGGCGCATCCAGATCGTTGGCATCCCATTCGGTTGGCCCAGGCTTGGTGACGATCCGGGGCGATTCAGGGTAAACACTTGTGATCGGAAATGGGATTCCGAACGACCCTGTCCAACAAAAAACCCCTTGTTGCCAAGGGGTTATGCCACTTCTGGCACACCTGGCATCGCCAGGCATTAGCGAGGACGACGGGACTCGAACCCGCAACCACCGGATCGACAGTCCGGTACTCTAACCAATTGAGCTACGTCCCCTCTATTCGCGTTGCATTTTTTATATTAGCAATTCCCCAAAGCACAGCAAGAAGCGTCCGCATTTTCCGGCGTCCAACGCGACGACGGCCTGAACTTGCGTCGATTGACCAGGACATCACGCACCCGCATTTACGGCGACGCTCGCCGAGGAACTCAAGGTTGCCACCTCCCCCCTCTTCCGCTTTCACTGATATTTCACTTGCCATTGACGGACTCGCCGTTATACTTCAACCCCAACTCTGCCAACATTCATTGCCCTTGCATGTCGCCCGTTAACAACTAGGTGAAAAGCCTATGAATCGCATCAGCCGCCTTCTCTCCAGGTTGCTCGGTGGACCCATTTCGAAACGTTCTGTCGGCGACCTTTGCCGGCGACCGAATGTGCAGTTGCTGGAAGATCGGACCGCTCCGGCGACGTTGATTCAGGTCGCCAACGTGGATGGCTTCGTGAGCGACGCCAACCTCGACGGGAATTTTGATACCGTCAACACGACGGGCGGCGCGGTCCAAACGAGCAACGTGGCCGCGTCCGGCGCCACGATCGATCAATCCAATGCGACGACGCCATGGTCGATGTCGAACATAAGCATCGGCGCCTTGCCAATGGGACAGGAATTTCGGCCGACGCAGTCGTCATTGTCGTTCGTGGATATGTTCATCGAAGACGCCGGCAGCGACATCGGGCCGGGCGCAAATTTCAACCTCATGATCCGGTCGGGTACCATCACCGGAACGGTTATCGGCACCGCGTCCGCGTTCGTTCCGGACGGCACCAACACCGGCGGCGGCGGCTCGACGTACACGCGCTTCAATTTTGCGACGCCCGTCACGCTGACGCCGGAGGCGACTTACGTCATTCAGGTCATTCAGACTTCGAGCGGCGACGGCGTCGGCAACTATATGCTCGTCTCCGACAGCTCGGTGGCCGACACGTACACCCGGGGTCGGGCCATCTTTAGCGGCGTCCCGTCGAGCAACATGGTCGATTTCCTTTTCAAGGAAGGAACCAGCGGCACGCCGGGCCTCAGGGAACGCGGCGTGATGGAGTTCAGCACGGCGGGGATCACGTCGTCGAGCATCATCAATTCGGTCACCTTGACCGGCTCGATCGGCCTGGCTCAGCCCGGCGTAACGGGAGGCGTGAACGTCAGCTTCCTCGCCTATTCCGGCAACGGCCAAATCACCACCGCCGACGCCACGGCGTCGATCTTCGGCTATAGCGCGATCACCAATGCTGGCGTCGGAAGTTTGACCCTCAATTTCGATCCGAACATGATCCAGTCGTTGATTCGCTCCGCGAGCTACGGCGGCTACATCGGCATTCGCATGGAACTGAGCTCCGGGCAACGGATATTCTTGACGAGCAAAGAAAACCCCACAGCCGCGCCGCCGACGCTCACCATCAACTATGACGGGCCGGCCGCACTCAACGACACGTTTCGAATCAATCAGGGCGAGACGCAACTGACGATTGCGGCGCCCGGCGTCCTCGCGAATGATACGCACCCGGTCGGCACGGGGCTGACCGCCAGCCTGGTGGACGCGCCCAGAACTGGCAGCGTGGTGCTGGCGGCGGACGGGTCGTTTGTTTATACGCCGAATGGCCAGTTCTCAACGACCGACACGTTCACCTACCGGGCACTCATGGGCAGCGTGGAATCCAACGTCGCGACCGTCACCATTCGGATCAATCGGCCGCCGGTGACGTTTAGCCGCAGTTATCTCGCGACGATGAACATGACGTTGAATGTGTCGGTCTCGTCCGGCGTCCTGTCCAATAATCACGATCCGGATTTCGATCCGTTCACGGCGATCCTGATCAGCGGACCGAGCCATGGCCAACTGACGCTCAACAGCAACGGTTCGTTCGTTTACATTCCCGATGCCGGCTACAGCGGCCCGGATCAATTCACATTCGTCGCCAATGACGGCATGTTGAGCTCCAGCGTGGCCACGGCAAGCATCTTCGTCAACGGCTTGCCCGTTGCGCAAAACGACAGCTACAGCGTCGATCAAAGCACGGTGCTCAACGTCGCCGCCCCGGGCGTCCTGGCCAACGACAGCGACGGCAACGGCGATCCACTCGCGGCGGCCCTGGTGACGAGCCCGGCCCATGGCACGCTGATATTCAGCGCCAACGGCGGCTTCCAGTACACGCCGACGCCCGGCTATTTTGGCAGCGACAGCTTCACGTACCGAGTCTCGGACGGCCGCGTTAACTCCGGCAACGCCACGGTCAGCATCATGGTCAATCAAGTCAACCACGCGCCGATCGCGGCCGACGACGCCTATAGCATGAACGAAGACGCGGTACTCACGCTCAATCCGACCCCGGGCCCGACGACGCTGACGATGACCAGCCAGCCCGGCGACTACATCGGCCAGGGCCGCAATTATTCGTTCTCGAACCTCACCGGGACGTTCACCGGCAACGGCAACATGAACAACGTTCACTTCTCGTATTTCGACACGCTCAATCAAGGCGTCTGGTGGTTCCTTGATTTCGCCGCCCCCGCCGGCGCCGCGTTGACGCCCGGCTTTTACGCCAATGCGACGCGTTATCCCTTCCAGGCCCCCAACGTTCCCGGCTTGAGCGTCGTCGGCGAAGGGCGCGGCTCCAATGGCTTGACGGGCAACTTCACTGTCCACGAGGCGACCTTCACCGCCAACGGCAACGTGGGCCGATTCCACGCCAGCTTCGAACAGCACAGCGAAGGCGCGCCGCCGGCGCTCTTCGGCGAAATCAACTACAACAAGCAGGCCGGTCCGTCCGGCGTCTTGATCAACGATTCAGACGCGGACGGCGACATGCTCTCGTCGATTCTCGTCGCCGGCCCCTCGCACGGCACGCTCACGCTGAATCCCGACGGCACATTCACGTACCGGCCGCACGCCAACTATTCGGGCACCGACAGCTTCACGTACAAGGCCAACGATGGTTTCGCCGACAGCAACATCGCGACGGTCGTCATCACCATCAATCCGCTCAACGACGCGCCGGTCGCCGTCGCCGATTCGTACGCCACCGACGAGGACGCCCCGTTGAGCGTCGCCGCCGCCGGCGTGCTGGCCAATGATTCGGATGTTGACGGCGACACGCTGGCTGCGCTGCTCGTCAACGGCCCGAGCCATGGCAGCTTGACGTTGAACACGAATGGTTCCTTCACGTACACACCGGCCGCCAATTACCACGGCCCCGACAGTTTCACATACCGCGCCAATGACGGCAGCCTCAACAGTTC
>DAIOGM010000153.1:13996-14966 GCA_036745215.1 Gemmataceae bacterium | reverse complement strand
ATTCGCGTCAAGGATCAGATGCCGATCATCAACGCCAACGTCATGGTCAAGGAGCCCAAGGAACTCGGCAAAATCCCGCTGCGCCCCGGCTCGAACATCTATCTGCGCGACCTCGGCGTCATCGAGGACGCGACCGACACGACCGTCGGCTACGCTCTGGCCAACGGCAAGCGCGCCGTCTACATCCTCGTGACCAAACGCTCCGATGCATCGACGCTTTCCGTCGTCAACGCCGTTCGCGCCAACTTGAAGAAGATGCACGAAGCGTTGCCGAAAGAAATTCGCGATGAGATTCAGATCGGCTTCGAATTCGATCAATCGCCTTATGTTACGCAGTCCATGTGGAACGTCGGCATCGAAGGATTGCTCGGCGCCGTCCTCACCGGCTTGATGGTGTTCTTGTTCCTGCGCGATTGGCGCAGCGTCATCGTCGTGGTGCTCAACATTCCGCTGGCGCTTTTGGGCGCGATCATCGCGCTTTGGCTGGGAGGGCAGGGGATCAACCTGATGACGCTCGGCGGGCTGGCACTGTCGGTCGGCATTCTCGTCGATGAAGCGACGGTTGAGGTTGAGAATATCCACACGCAGATGTCGTTCACCGATAACATCGCTCGCGCCGTCCGCCTGGGCAATGCGGAGACTGCCGTGCCGCGTTTGCTGGCGATGCTGTGCATTCTCGCGGTGTTCTTGCCGGCGTTTTTCATGCAAGGCTCCGCGCAAGCGTTGTTTGTGCCGCTCTCGCTTGCGGTCGCGTTCTCGATGATCACTTCCTATTTCTTGTCGAGCACATTTGTGCCGGTGATGTCCGTCTGGCTGCTGCGGCATTATCATGTGCCCGACCGGCCCGGCTTTTTTGAGCGCTTGCAAGGGAAGTATTCCAGCATCGTCGCATCGCTGTTGCGGCTGCGCTGGCCGTTGACCGCCGGTTATGCGGCGCTCGCGGCGTTGATCATCTGGCTCGCGGGCAGCC
>DAIOGM010000153.1:0-13986 GCA_036745215.1 Gemmataceae bacterium | reverse complement strand
GTTCCAACTGCGTTTACGCGCCCCGACCGGCACGCGCATCGAACGCACGGAAGAAATCGCCGTCAAGACGCTCGACTTGATCAAGGAAAAGGTCGGCGCGGACAACGTCACGATCACGATCGGCTACGTCGGCAATGTGCCGTCGAGCTTCCCCATCAATTCCGTCTACCAGTGGATGAGCGGGCCGCAAGAGGCGATCCTGCGTGTCGCGCTCAAGCCCGATTGCGGCATCGGCACCGAGCAACTGAAGGCGGAGTTGCGTGACGAACTCCCCGCGAAGCTCGAAGCCTGGCTGCGGCCGATCTTGATCGCGGAGAAATTCACGCCGGAGCAAATCGATGAACGGGTTCGCAATCTCAAGCTGTCGTTTGAACCGGCCGACATCGTCAATCAGGTGATGAGCTTCGGCGCGGCGACGCCTGTCGAGGTCATCGTCAGCAGTCCGAGCTACGCGGACAATCTTGCGTTTGCTGAAAAGATCAAGGCCGAGCTGGACAAGATCGAATCGCTGCGCGATCTGCAATATGCTCAGCCGCTCGATTATCCAACCATCGATGTGACGATCGACCGCGAAATGGCGGGCCGCGGCGGCGCGACGGCCGAGGATGTCGCCCGCTCGCTTCTGGCCGCGACGTCGTCGAGCCGGTTTCTGGTGCCCAATTACTGGCGCGATCCCAAAAGCGGCATCGGTTATCAAGTCCAAGTGGAGATTCCGATCGAGCGCATGAACCATGCGCGGCAAGTCGGTTTGATTCCCATCAAAAACGCCCAGAAGGACAAACTGCTCCTGCAAGACATCGCCAGCATCAAGGAAGGCAAAATGCCCGGCGCGTTCGACCGCTACAACATGCGCCGATTGGTTACCCTGATGGCCAACATTCAAGGCGAAGATTTGGGCCGAGTCTCGACGCGCATCAACCGGGCGATCGCTGATGCGGGTGAAACGCCGGCCGGCGTCAACGTCAATGTGCGCGGGCAGATCGAGCCGATGCAGGAAATGTTCCAGGGACTCCTGATCGGCCTCGGTATGGCGGTGCTCGCGATATTCCTTTTGCTGACTGGCTACTTTCAATCGATCCGGCTCGCGCTCACGGTGATGGCGACCGCGCCGGCCGTCATCGCCGGCGTCGCCTTGACGCTCTTCGCCACCAACACGACGCTCAACCTGCAATCGTTCATGGGCGCGATCATGGCCATCGGCGTTGCGACGGCCAATGCGATTTTGCTCGTGACGTTCGCGGAGAAAGCGCGCCGCCGCGACGGCGATTTTCTTAACGCCGCCCTTGACGGCGCCAAACATCGATTGCGGCCGATCTTGATGACGAGCTTCGCCATGATCGCCGGCATGATGCCGATGGCGCTGGCTTTGGGCGAAGGCGGCGAGCAGGTCGCGCCGCTAGGCCGTGCGGTGATCGGCGGCTTGATCGCGGCGACGTTGACGACGCTGCTGATCGTGCCGGCGATCTTTGCGATCGTCCAGGGGGGCGCGGCGCGGGCGTCGGTGTCGCTGGACCCGGATGATCCGGAAAGCCGCCACTTCGACGGCGGCGCCTGAATGGCAATCAACCACAGAGGCACAGAGACACAGAGAAAACACGCGGGTACTCTCTGTGCCTCTGTGTCTCTGTGGTGAAAGAAATGGGTGCTTTATGACGGTGGGTTTACGTGGGTCACATGTATTGGTTTCGTTTGCGTTTTTTTCAGTATTCGGCTGCAATCAACCCACTGCCAGCGGACCAGCGCCGACCGGCAAACAAGCGGAATCCGTCGTCAAAACCGCTCGGCCAAAAAAGATGGATCTGCACCGCGTCATCGAACAGCCCGCGTTCATCGAAGCGTTTGAGGAGACGCCGCTGGTTGCGCATATTCCCGGCTACATCGAGAAAGTTCCCGTGGATATCGGCAAGGTCGTGACCGGGCCAAGGTACGACGCCATGGATCGCCTCGTCAAGCCGGGCGAGGTGCTCGCGCAGTTGTCGGTTCCCGAACTCTTGGCCGAGGTGGAACAGAAGAAAGCGCTCGTCAAACAGGCGAAGGCGGAAGTCGATCAAGCGTCGGCGTTCCTGGAAGTCGCGGAGGCGTACATCCTGACGGCGACGGCCCAGGTGCGCGAGGCTGAATCGTCGCGTTCGCGCGCCGCCGCCAGTTTTGATTACTGGAAGGGCCAATATCAACGCGTCGCCGAGGCCGTGGACCAGGGCGTTCTGGAAAAGCAAGTCAAGGAGGAGACGCTCAACAAGTTCAAGGCCGCCGAGGCGTCTCGCGACGAGATCGACGCCAAGGTGCTTTCCGCCAAGGCGATGGCCAAGGAAAGCGAGGCGAAGCGCAACAAGGCGAAGGCCGACATTGAAACGGCCAAGGCTCGCGTGCTCGTCGCGAATTCCGAAGAGGCGCGGCTGGCGGCGCTCGCGGAGTATCGATTCATCCGGGCTCCGTTCGATGGCGTCGTTACGAAGCGCAACATTCATACCGGCCATTTTTTGCAGCCGGGCGCCGGCGCGTCCAGCGTGCTCTTTGTGGTCGCTCGCACGGACACGCTGCGCATCGTGGCGGACATTCCCGAATCGGACGCGGGTTTCATCACGAGCGATCTGACTGCCAAGATTCGGCCCGCGATCCAGAAAAACGAAACGTTCGAAGCCAAGCTCTCGCGCACGAGCTGGACGCTCGATGCGAAATCCCGCACGCTGCGAATCGAGTTCGACCATCCAAACAAGGACGGCAAGCTTCGCCCCGGCATGTTCGCCCACATCAGCATCTCGGTCCAATTCGACGGCCGCTGGACGCTGCCCGCCTCGGCCATTTTTACGCACGCGGATCAACCCTGCGCCTGGCGCCGCGACGCCAACGGCAAGGCCGTCCGCACGCCGCTCAAGCTCGGCCAGCGCGACGGCGCCAACGTCGAGGTGTTGAAGATGGAGATCGCCGGCACGTGGGAATCGGTGACGGGCAATGAGGAGATCGTGGTGACCAATCTGGGAGCGATTAGTGAAGGGAAAGAAATAAGCGATAAGTAATCACGCCTGTCGGTAATCGGTCATTTTGGAGTGCGGCGGTTTGACGCCGCTTTCTTTCTTTCCTTCTTTTTTCGTTTGCCATCGAATCTCCAAAGAAAGAAGGAAAGAAAGCGGCGTCAAATCGCCGCACTCCAAAGTTGCCCGCCTGTCGGTTTCGATGGATTCCGATGGTCTTCACGTCCGATAATCAGATTAATCGGCAAAGTCTGCCGAGCTTGCGTCAATTTGCATAATTCGCATAAGGTGCGAAAACGAGGCAGCCGCATGGAGGGCGTTCGACGGTGGCGTTGGCTGATGATCGCGCTCGCCGGCCTGTTGGCCGGCGTGCCCGCGACCAATGCACAGTCGTCGCCCCGCATGATGCTTGGACCGCCGGTCGCGTCGAATGAACCGGCAATTGTCGATCCGACGTTGCCGATCAATTTGCCGACCGCATTGAAGCTGGTCAACACCCGCGCCATGGATGTGGCGATCGCGTCGCAGCGGATCGTGCAGGCAGGGGCGCAGCTCGATCAAGCGCGGTACGCCTGGCTGCCGACGATCACCATGGGCGGCGACTACATGCGCCACGTTGGTCGCGTCCAGGATGTCGCCGGCGGCATCATCAATCCGCATCGTTCGTCGTTCATGGCGGGCGTGGGCGCGAACGCCATCTTCACGCCGGCCGACGCGATCTTCGCTCCCCTCGCCGCGCGGCAGGTCGTCCGCGCTCGCGTGGCCGATTTCGACGCGGCCACGAACAACAGCATGCTCGCCGTCGCGGAAACGTACTTCAACGTCCAGCAAGCGCGCGGCGACTTGGCCGGCGCTCAAGTCGTCGCCAAGCACGCCGAGGAACTGGTCGGGCGCACGGAAAAGCTCGCTCAGGGAATCGCCCCGCCGGTGGAAGCCGTCCGCGCTCGCACCGAGTTCGCTCGGCGAAAGCAAGTCGTCCAGCTCACGCTCGAACGCTGGCGCCTGGCGAGCGCCGAACTTAATCGCGTCTTGCGGCTCGATCCGAATTTGCTCATCGATCCCATCGAGCCGCCGCAAATGCGCGTCGCGCTCGTTCCACTCGACCAGCCCCTCGACGCGCTGATTCCGCTCGGCCTGCGCAATCGCCCTGAACTTGCGTCGCAGCAAGCGTTGATCGAGGCGACGCTGCAGCGATTGAAGCAGGAACGAATTCGACCGCTCGTCCCCAGCCTCGTTCTCCGCGGCCCGGCGACGAATGCCCCTGCGCTCTTCACGACCGGCGTGTTCGGCGGCGGACACGACAGCCTCGGCAAATACGGCATGCGCACCGATGTCGAAGTCCAGGTCATCTGGGAGTTTCAAAATCTGCTCTTCGGCAATGCCGCCAAGATTCACGAGCGCAAGGCCGAGAATCAGATCGCGATACTCGAAATGTTCCGCTTGCAGGATCGCGTCGCCGCCGAGATCGCCCAGGCGCACGCGCAAGCCATGTCGGCCGCCCTGCGTCTGGCGGACGCGGAATCCGGATTGCGGGATGCCGCGGATTCCGTGGACAAGAACTTTCAAGGCATGAAGCAGACGAAAGCGGCGGGCGACTTGTTGCTTCTGGTGGTGCGGCCGCAGGAGGTCATCGCCGCGATTCAAGCGCTGTCGCAAGCGTATGGCGATTATTACGGGTCGGTCGCCGACTTCAATCGCGCGCAGTTTCGTCTGTACCGAGCGCTTGGTCAGCCCGCCGATGGAATTGCTGCGATGTGTGCGCCGGCGACTTCGGCCAACAACGATTTGCCTCCACCGCGACGTTGATTGGCACGACACGTTCTGTTGTTGCGTGCCGTGGCTATTTTGCCGGCCCGCCCCGATAAATGACTCCATCCTTCAGAGGTCCCGCGCGCTCAATCTTCTTGGCCCGGACCACGACAAGCCAGTTGTCGTGAACCGTGGTTCCATCAAAAACGCGCGTCGGCTTGAGTACCCAAACCGTCGGTTGCGCGTTCACCGTGGTCTGCGGTGATGCCGACGAACTGAAAACAAAAAAGGTGACGCAGACGCTGATGAGACCTGGACTCACGCGGATCATGGAGTGCCTCCTTGGCGAACGAAGTGAGTAAGACGCGGTTCGTTCCATTGTAATTTCAGTTTCAGCCATTATCACCAGATCAACGAGGTTTTCAAACGACTGGGCCTTCCTCCGATAAATCTGAACGTACGTACCCTACTGGACATTGTACACTTCTCATTGCCGTGGTATAATGCAAATCATTACTCAGAGAGGAGTTAACGATGGTACGTCAGCCCATGCGCTCCTCTTTTGGGGGAATTTCCCATGACGATGACGAAATTCGACCGCTTGGTCCTGGCCAATCAGTTTGCCATCTTGGAGAAGCTCGATCCCAAGGAGGCCGAGTGGTACGCCCAATCCCGCGATGTCCTGGAGAGCGGGTACGAGCTGATGTACGGCGCCGTGTTCCGCAGCATCAGCGACGACACGATGTCCGAGGAGCAGTGTGAGGAGGTGAACCGTATCATGTTCATGTTCTCCCACCTCAAGGTGGTGTATGACGAACTCCCGGACAAGTCGGGCGTCGAAGAGCCGCACTTCGAAGGATTCGACGGGAACGGCGAGGACAAGGAGCTGTGCTTTGCGCAGTTCTGCTGTGACCTTCGAGGCGGCTACAAGAACATTGTTCCTGGTGAGCATGTCCCCAACAGCCACAGCGCGCGGCTCGGCATCTACCGCCGCATGCTGGCGGTGTACGACATGGAACGCAAGGACGATAAGAAACTGTCGAAGGAATCGCTCAAGAAGATCCTCGCGGCCCGCGTGCACGCGGACTACCGGTAATCATCCAGGGCAAGGATGCCCTCAAATCAAACATTTGATAGACGAATGACGATTTTCAGCAGTTTGTCAAATTTCATTCGAAATCGTCGCGCGACCATTTTGTTTCGCTCTTTCAGTGCTTAATAATATTCTGCAATCCCTAACCCAGGGCTAAGTTGTTTCGGCCCCTTCGGGGCAATAATCCAACCTGCGCTCCGTGAAAGAGCAACCGGTCATTTCTTGAGATGCTCGATCCGGAATGCACTCGCGTTTGGCAACTTGGCATTCGGTTGATCGACATACACCATGACATGATCCACGCCCAGACTGAGCGCGCCAAAAGTTGATTTCATTGCATCGCCCGGCAAGAACGAATAAGATCGTTGCAACATCGGCCGCGGCGGAGGACGAGACGTGGACGCCTGGAATATTGATTTTCGTGTAATGGAGCTGCTGGAGATTGCACCGAGTTAGAATTCGATCCAGGCCAATCGGCGAAGACAACGCGATCTTGTTAAGAGTTCGTTTTTTGCAGGCAACCATGAGCAATAGAATCCGCAGAACGTTGGCATGGTCCGTCCTCTTCCTTTTGCTGCCTGCCGTGGCCGGGGCGCAGCAACCACTTCCGATCGAGATCTATCAGGACTTTCGCAACAACAAGCCCTTGCTTGCGGATTTCCGACTCTATGGCCCCGACCACGATGCCGTGGCCACGTTTGAACCTGCCGGCCTCCGGATCAAGCTGCCGAAAACGCGCGGAGCGAATCAGCCCATTTCCGTCCGGGCGAACTTCGTCATTACCGGCGATTTCGAGATCACCGGCGCCTACGAATTGTTCGCCGCGGATTTTCCGACCGACGGCTATGGCGTCGGCGTTTCGCTGAACATTGGCACCACCGAGGACCGCAATTCTTTCCTCAAGATCGCCCGCCTGATGCGGCCAAAAACGGGCAGCGTGCACATGGCCGAATACTGGACCAAAGGCAATAACGACTGGAAAGGTCCGCAGGTACCGACGGACGTCCGCAGCGGCCAACTGCGACTTGTGCGCGAGGGCGCCAGGGCGCGCTGTCAGATTTCGGAGGGCCTGGGCAAAGAATTCAAGACGATCCTTGAAAAAGCTGATTTCAGCACCGAAGACATCCAACATATGGTGTTCCAGGTGACCGACGGCAACAAGCCCGGTTATGATGTCGATGCGCGTCTCGTCGAATTGCGCGTCCGACATGGACGCTCTGATGCAAAAGCGGGCGTTCCCGTGCCGGGCAAGAATGTTGTTCCTCAAGCCGAGCAACCGGCGGATACCAGCTTCTGGTTGGTCATAACATTCGCACTTTGTTCCGCGCTGACGTTAATCGTGCTGGGTGCGTTCGTAGTATTTCTTTTGGTGCGGCGTCGCCGAAAGGTTGATGCCGGCTCTCCGCCGGTCGAGATCGTTGCATTCAAGTGTGAGTCCTGCGGCAAGAACCTCAAGACGAAGGCCATGTCTGCTGGGAAAAGTCTCAAGTGCCCAAAATGTGGAACGACGGTGGTAGTGCCAAAGCCCATTTGAAAGTGATGTTCTGGCTTTCGTGCGACCGCTTTGCTGCCTCGCGTGAAGCACAGCAACTCTTTTGATTCGCTGATAGATTACTTCAAATATCCCCGACTGGATTCGAACCAGTAACCTTCGGCTTCGGAGGCCGACGCTCTATCCAATTGAGCTACGGGGACGTCGCGAGGCATTTTACATCATGGATGGACGGATTCCAAGGGCCGGCGGTTCGCCTGCGGTGCTTTTGCATCCGTCATGATGCGACATCCGTGGATTTGCCGAAACGCGGAATGAAGCGGCCGGTGCGTTTCATGTAGTTGCGATAATCGTCGCCGAAGCGTTCGATCAAGCATGCTTCCTCGATGCGTGAGCGAAGGGCAAGCATGGTAAACACCGCGGCGCCCATGAGGAATAGAAACCAGTTGGCGGTCGCCAGCGAGTTGGCGAGCACGGCAAGGGCCAGCGAGACGTAGAACGGATGCCGTACCCAGCGGTAGGGGCCGGAAATGACCAGTGAATGTTCCTTGCGCGTGACGACCGTGTCGGTGATGTTCTTGCCCAGCGTGTGAAAGGTCCAGACTAACAGGATGCCGCCGAGAACGCCGATCGCGATGCCGAGCCAGCGCAGCCAAACGGGCAAGGGCAGGGCGGACCACGCCATCCATTCCGGATTGATCAAGTACGCCATATAGCCGAGCATGAATGGGCCCGCCAGCACGACGCGCGCGGTGAGGAAGAACGCGCCTTCGCGACTGCGATCGAGCTTCTCGCCGCTCATGGCGCGGATGCGATGGTACATGGCGATCGGCATCAAGATGGCGACGGCCGCGATCAGGATGATTTGAAAAACTTGATCGTCACTCATGGCCGGGTCCGATCGTTGCCGATTTGCAGGAGTTCGCCGTGGAAATTGGGCCGAGCGCCGGTCCACTTACCGACCTGGCCGCCGCCGCCGGAGACGCCGTCGGCGAGGCCGCGGGTGAGCACGTACCAGCAGAAGAAGCAATGGTTGGAGGTCGCGCCGGGCAGGGCGTCGGGATCGCGGGCTAGGATTTCGTCGCGGATCGCGGTCAGGCCTTTCTTGAAAATCTTGCCGACGTACGGATGTTCGCGGCCGTTGCGAATGATCTTGGCAACCGAGTCGCGGTGGATGTTGCCGATGGTGAGCTGATCGAGGTCCGACGCGAAGCCACAGCAGGGTTTGACGTCGCCTTTTGGGTTGACGATGAGCGCCTGGCCGGGGCCTTCGCAATAATCTTCCTCGAACCATTGACCGTCCCAGGATTCGCCGAGCTTTTCGGCGCGCTCGACCGGGGCGAGGTGGTTCCAGTTCAGCGTCATCGTCAAATCGGCGGATACCAGTAAATACCTATGCAGCATCTCGGACCATTCGACGACGGCGTCCAGGGCGCCGGCTAACCGATGCACCGGTTCGAGCCCGACGTGCGGATCGCGGCTCGCATACGCCAAGGACAAGATGTTGTCGCGTTCGAAGACGGCGCGCGCCGTTTTGCAGAACGTCACGAGATCGGCGGTGCGAATGCCGTGGAATTTATCGACGCCCAGGCCGAGCTTGCCCGTGAAGCCGGCGTCTTTGAGATCGATGAGGATCGAGCGCAGGTGCGATTCATCCTTGAACCAGACGCCGTTGGTGACGATTTTGTCGAAGCGGAAGCCGAGCTCGGCGGCGCGGCGCGTGAGCGCGAGGACGAATTCCGGATAGATGAACGGTTCGCCGCCCGTGAAGCCCAGGAGCGCGATGCCGCTCTGATGGGCGTCTTCCAGGAAGCGAACGGCGGTCGGAATGTCGAGGCGATCGGGCCATTCAATGGGGACGCAACAGTGCGGACACGTGAGATTGCATTGATACGTGCCGGCGAACGAGAGGTAATTGGGCCGGAACGTGCGGGTGCGGCGCGGCACGCTACGACAACCATCACGTTCGGAATGTGGCATAACGCACATTGCAAAAAAATGAGGGGCAAAAAAATGGACGCCGCCCTGTCAATTTATCCGCGTCTGATTTTTTTGCCCGCCATTTTTTTGCTAATCCGTTACTCGACGTCTTTCTTCGTCGTCTCCGGCTCGGTTGACGGGCGATAACGGTACAAATTGATGAGCTGCCGCATCTCGCCCTGGACGCGTTCGAGGCTCTGATTGATCTCGCGCGTGGCGAACGGGTTGGACTGCACCGTCCGCGCCTCGATGCGAGCGCCCTGCTCGAATGCGAATATGGCCGCGTCGCGTTTGGCCTTGGTTTTTTGCTGGATCTGGGCCATGCCGAGGAAGTACTGATAACGCGCGTCCTTGTCGTAGTATTTGATCGCTTGAAAGAACTGGCCTTCCGCGTCCTTGAAGTCCTGGGCCGCGGTCGCGCTCTTGGGATTGGAAGCGCCCTTCCAGTAAAGATGCACGCCCTCGCCGAAATGGCGCTCGGCCATGATCGGGTTCGGCACGCCGGACGAATCGGGTTGCTGGAAGGCGGGATGCGACGCAATCAGCTCGTTGATCTCGGCCGACTCGATGCCGGGGTAGAGCAGTTGCAAGCCCTTGGCATATTCCTTGAGGCCTTCCGTGCGCTTGCCGAGCTTGGACAGCGCCGAACCCATGAGGCAATGGCCTTGTCCCTGGAGCTTGGCGTTCTTGGACGCTTTGAGTTTCTCGGCTTCGTCCATCACTTCCTTGAGGCGGGCGAGGGTTTCTTTGTCTTCAACGTCGTCGCCGGCCGGTTGACTGATGACGGCGCTTGCCAACAAGAGCGATAGGGGGTGAACGATAATGGTGGTGTCGTTCGTCGGCGCGTTGGACGGATTGACGCGGCTGGTTTTATCGTCGGCCTTTTTCTTTTCCTCGACGGGCGGCGGCGCGACCGGCGCCACTTCGGTGCGATCACGCAGCAGCAGCCGGCCCAGCGCGAGGCGATACTTGCCCGCTTCGTCGTCGGCGCCCTTGCCATCGGCGTGCAGCTTGAGGGCCGTGCGGTAGTGCTGCTGGGCGGCGTCCAGCTTGCCGAGCGCTTCGTCCACGAGGCCGTGAATATACTCGGCTTCGGCGGCGACCTTCTCATCCTTGGCGGCGGCGTCGGCGTCGGCGCGGATGTTCTTCGCGTTTTCATCCGTCATCTTGGCGCCCTGTCCACGCACGAACTCGAAGCGAACAAGGCCGCGACGCGCCAGCAACTGCGCTTCGTTCGGCATCGCACGGATCGCGGCGTTGACTTCGACGAGCGCGGCGCCCACGTTGCCGTCGGCCACGAGTCGATCGACGCGCGGCAGGTAATAAGCGTTCGGATCGGTCAATTCCTTGTGCGAACGGTCGAGCTGGTCCTTCCAGGCCGTTCCCGTCAGGCCTTGAGCGGATTTGACCGCCTGCTCGAGCGAGGTCCGCGCTTCGGCGAATTTTTCTTGATTGCGAAGCGCGAGCCCCTTGACGTACTGCGCCTTCGCGCGAGCATCGGTGTCCGACTTGGAGGCGGGATCGAGCACCCAGTCGGCTTCGAGACCGATCGCCTTGAGTTCCGCGGCGTTGTTGTAGCCACGATCCTGGAGCACCGCGACGTGCGTGTTCATCTTGTCCTGAGGCGACTGGATGAACTTCTCACGCGTGCGGTACCAGCCGAGCTCGGTCGTCGCCTTGGCCAGGTCAAAAGTGGCCTCGACGAGTTTGCTCGTGCCCGAGCCGACGCCGCCCAGCGACATGCCGAGCTGCGCCAATGGAATGGACAGCGGCGATTCGGATTTGAGGCGGGCGAGCTTGGCGCCTTCGACGAGCTGCTTGCGCGGGTCGGCGTTCGCGGGCAGGACGTTGCCGGCGGTGAATTCCTTCATCGCTTGCGTGATGACAGCGTCGAGTCCCTTGACTTCGGTTTGGAGATTGTCGCGCGTGGCGACGAGGCCTTGCACGCCCTTCGCGCCGTTGTCCTTGATGTTCGCGGTCTCAAGAACTTTGTTGACGGCGGCGACGTTGGTCTCGGCGTTTTTCTTGAGCTCAAGGACTTGCTTGAGCTTTTCCTCGGTCGTTCCTTTGAGGTCCTGATCGAGCAGCTTGTTGATGCTGGTCAAGGTGGCCTGATCGTCGTTCAGTTTCTTCAGACTGACGTTCAGGTTCTTGGCGTCGAGCTCGGTCTTGTCCTTGATGATATTGCTCTTGACGAGGGCGTCGGCGATGGAATCGAAGAGCTTGTCCGCGCTGGTCTTGGCGGCGAGGGCGACCTTGAGCTGTTTATCCGCGTTGTCTTTCTCGTTTGTCGCGTTGGTGAGCTGGTCGCCGAGTTCTTTTTCTTTGAGGGCGGCGTTGATCTGATCGATCATGAGTTTGGAATTGGCGTCGGCCAGGTCTTTGAGCGCTTCCTTGACGGCGGCATCGTCCTTGTTGAGCGGCAGTTTCTTGTCGGCTTGCGCCTTGGCGTAGACGAACCACTTCGCCTCGCCGCGAGCGCCGAGCTCGGCTTCGCCGCTGGCGTCCTTCAGCTCGTCCACGGCTTCTTGATAATTGCGTTTGCCGATCGCCTCGTGCGCCTTGGCCAACCGGGTCTTCTCGCCGCCACCCTTGTTGACGATCGGCGGCTGCGGAATACCGGTCGTCTTGGGTCCGGCCACGGAGTCAACGGTATCGCGCACGATATCGGGCGCGAAGAACATCGCGGCGCCGAGGCCGCCCACCACGAGGAACGTGGCGATGAACATGCCCCCCAGCCAGCGCAGAGCCATGCTCGGCTGTGCCTGCGTGTCGGCGGCGCGGGTCTTTTCCTTCTTGGCTTTTTTCTTCTTCTTGTCGCTGTCTTCGTCCTCGTCCTCGTCCTCTTCGTCCTTCTTGTGCGCCTTCTTGCCCTTCTTCCCCTTGGCTTCCGTCTCGTCGTCGTCAACGGCGGCAGCGGCGGTCGCGAATTCCGAATCCTCGTCGATGGCCTCGGCGGCCTCGGCCGCTTCTTCGCTTTTGGCCGGCTCGCCTTCTTCATCGTGATCGAAGATCTCCGCCCCGTCCGCATCGGCCGCCTCGGCGGCTTCCGCATCGGCCGCTTCGGCGGGTTCGTCGCCGTACATGTCGGCCAGGTCGATGTCGTCGCCGGTCGCCTTGGCCGCGGCCTTGCCCTTCTTCTTTTCCTTCGCGCCTTTCTTTTTGCCGGTGGGCGCCTTGACCGTATCGAAATCCTCGTCAATGACGGCGGCGTCCATCTCGGTGGAGCTGCCCTCGCCAACAGCTTCCGCGATCTCGCCTTCGTCCGATTCGCCCAGATCGTCCAAGAGTTCGTCGAACTCGACGCTCGGCGCCGCCTTGCCCGCATCGTCCCCCGCCAGATCGGTGCCCGATTCCAGCGCCTCGGCGACCTTGTCGATGCCGGTGACGGACGAGCCTTTCTTGGGCATGTCGCCCAGGTTGACCGCGGACGCCTCGTCGGCGCCTTCGACTTCCTCCTCGGTGACGAGCGCGTCGTCGTCCGCTTTCTTGGCGTAGTCGGACGGCGCGCCATCGAAGGCGATCGTCTTGTCGTATTCGACCGTCTTGCCGGCGCCGCGGCGCTTCTTGGCGCTGGAGCCGGCCGGCAAATCGTCAAACACGACGCCCGAGTCCGCCTGGACCGGCATCGCGTCATCCGATACCGCCGACGCTTCGACGGCTTCCATCACCTCATCATCAAGCACGTCCTCGGCTTTGCGCGTCGCGCTGGAGACTTCATCCGCCTCGGCGACTTCTTCCGCCATGACTCCGCTCTGGATTTCCGACGGGACGAGGGCTTCCGTCACGTCTTCACCGAAAACTTCCTCCGCTTCGACCGCGGAGTCGGCTTCAACGACTTCCTCGGCTTCGACGGCGGACGCGGCCTCAACGACCTCTTCCGCAGCCATCTCGGCCGCGAGCACGTCCGATGCGGGCATCACCGCGGACGCGGGCTCGATTTCTTCTTCCGCAGCCATCTCGGCCGCGAGCACGTCCGATGCGGGCATTTCCTCGGCAACCTCCGCGGCTTCAACGACGGACGACGGTTGCTTGAACTCGTCGGCATCGGCGATGGGTTCGTCGGCGGCGAAAACGTCTGGGTCGGGCGTCGGCTCCATACCCGGGTAGACCGGCTCCATGCCAACCAACGAGTCGGGGTTCGGCGTCGGCTCCGCGCCCGGGAAGATCGGCTCCTCGGCGGCGAATAAATCGGACCGCGGCGCCGCGACCGGCGCTTCGTCGGCGGCCACGATGTCGTCTTCAACGGACGCGGTCTCAGCATCCTCGTCCTTGAACATGGGCGGCCAAGTCGAACCTTTCGGCGCCGGCGCGGCGGCCTCAATCTCGTCCGCGGCGGCTTCTTCAAACGCCTCCGCCTCTTCGACGACCGGCTCCGCTTCTTCGGCAATCTCTTCAGCCTCCTCGGCGAACGCTTCCGCTTCTTCTTCGATCGCCTCCGCTTCTTCGGCGACCGGCTCCGCTTCTTCCGCGATTGCCTCGGCCTCTTCAACCATCTCGCCCGCTTCCAGCACCGCGCTCGACGGCTCCTCGGCAACCGGCATGGCGTCCTCGGCTTCCATCTCCGCGAGCAACATTTCGGACGCAGGCACCGGCGTCGGCGGCGAGTCAATCTCGGCCGCCTCCTCGATCACGTCCTCATCGCCCAGAACGAAAGATTCCTCCTGGCTCGTCACCGGCCCCGGCTCCTCCAGCGGCAA
>DAIOGM010000152.1:0-15111 GCA_036745215.1 Gemmataceae bacterium | reverse complement strand
AAAGTGAAACGAATGGCCAAGTTTCAGAAAAGAATCGGCCTCGAAATGAAATGAACCGGCCCGAATTTGAAAAGCAATGTCTCGAAAATGAAATCCATGGCCGCGATTTTGAAATGAACCCCCTCTTTTTTGAAACGAATGACCGTTTTTTTGAAACGAACTTCAAGACCTTGGTGGAGTCTCCGTATTCTCGGCTGTGGCGGCAAGATTCCGATCTTGCCAATGTATCCGTCAAGACCGGAATCTTGCCGCCACGAAACCGATTCACGACCGTCGGGGTTCCGGCCAAAGAAAGACAATTGTTGCTCCGAAAAGAGGAACGCAACCAACGGCGATCAGCGCCGGGGCGAAGGTGCCGATCTGGTCAACCAGGCGGCCGATGGGCGGGTTCAGCACGGCGATGACGATCCAGGCCAGCGAGCCGAAAATGCCCACGCACAACGAGGTATGGCGAGGAGAAACTTCCTGGGCCAGGGCGAAAAGGATCGGGAAGCCGGCCATGGCGCCGATCGAAACCAGATAAACCAGGGGCAAGGCTATGAAAGGATCGCTGATCAGAGCGGCCGGCACCGAATGTAGACACAGGAGCGCGGCTCCCAGCAAAACCATTTTGCGCGAACGCTCAACCGAAAAGCCCCGATAGGTTAGCCAACGCGCCAGGTAACCGGACGCCAGGCTGCCGATGTCCGCTGCGACAAAAAAGCCGGCCAGCACCCATTGAATCTGGCCTTGCGATAGCTTCAAGTCCACATCCAGAAACCGCGGCAGCCACGTGCGATAAAAGTGCCAGCAGAAATTGACGGCCAGGCTAACCGCGAGCGTGATCCAGAAGGTCCGCAGGCACATCACCTGGGCAAAGCTCATCGGACCCTCCGCCTCTTCTTCTTCGCGAGCGGCGTCCGCGGATGGCTGTTCAATTTCCGTCGCTCTTTCTCCGCGGATCAGCCAGAGCCAGAGCACCGCCCAGAACAGGCCCATCGCGCCGACGATCAGGAACAACAGCCGCCAGTTCTCGCCGTCCGGGCCGATGATCGCCAGCGCCAAGAGCGGCGTCAGCACCGCGCCGGCCGAGGCGCCGCTATGAAAAATCCCGTTGGCATAGCTGCGCGATTGCAAAGGAATCAAGCGGCGCACGATGCCGAGCGCGCAGGGCCAGTTGAAAGCCTCGCCGACGCCCAGGACAATCCGGCACAGTGCGAGCATGTAAAACGTGTCCGCCAGGCCGGTGAAAAAACCAGCCGCCGACCACAGGATCAGGGCGCCGACGTAGAGCCAGCGCAAGTTGAGCCGATCGGCCAGGTAGCCCGCGGGGAATTGCAGGAGACCGTAGGAAATGCCGAACCAGAATTCGATCCAGCCGTAATCTTCTTCGACCAGGTGGAATTCATCCTTGATGTACTTGGCGGTGGACATCAAGGTCTGGCGATCCATGTAGTTGATCAGCGTCGCCAGAAACATGAGCCAGATCACGCCCCAGCGCCAGGAAGCGATCGGGCCATGGGCGAGGTTGACGTCGGTGGGCTTGCTGTCCAAGGAACGGCCTTTCTGAGCGTTGCAACTCTGGCCTCCGCGTTCTCTGCGCCTCTGCGTTTCTGAATTGAATGTCCTTCACTCTCGGTGCGGAATGCCCTTTTTTAGAAACGCAGAGGCGCAGAGAACGCGGAGAGTTTCTGATTCGGAACCAAGCCCTCCGTCGGCCTCTTGTCGAGCACCATAGAAGCACATGGGGAAATCGTGATTTTCCAGGCACATCCCGTACGAAGCAAGACAAAAACGCCGACGATACCGTCACGGCATTCCGCCAATGGCACGCGAACCCGATCGCGTCGGAATTGGTCGTATCGGAATGGCCTCGTTTTGCTGTAAGATTTCCAGGTCGCCCATTAATAACCATCAGAGGATTGGTCGCGTGCTTGAGCAACCGATCACTCGTCCCAGCTTGTTGCTTCGCGTCAGAAACCCGCGCGACGAAGAAGCATGGCGAGAATTTGTCGAGTTGTATGGCTCGCTGATTTATCGTTTTGCCAGCAAGCGCGGACTTCAGGATGCCGATGCCGCGGATCTGACGCAGAACGTTTTTCACGTGTTAGCCGGCGAAATGCGGCGTTTGGATTATGATCCGCGGCGCGGGTCCTTTCGCGGCTGGTTGTATGCGGTGGTTCGCAACCACGTCAACAACTTTTTTCATCGTCAAAAGCGCGGCTTGCGCGGCAGCGGCGACACGGGCATCCAGGACCTGCTCGAGAAACAAGAGCAGCCTGAAGCGCAAAACGAAGCGCTCTGGGAAGAGGAGTACGAGCGGCGCTTATTCCGCTGGGCGGCGGAGCGTGTTCGCGGCCACTTTCAAGAAGCGAGCTGGCAAGCGTTCTGGCAAACGGCGGTCGAGGGGAAAAACGCCGGCGATGTCGCCAAGGAGCTGGGCATTACTGTTGGCGCGGTGTACACGGCCAAGAGCCGCGTGCTGGACGCGATCCGGCGCGAAGTGCAACAGTTGCAAGGGGAAATCGGTCAAGGAGATGGATGATGTTGCAAGCGACGCGATGCCCTGACCTGTTGATGCTGCGGCAACATTTGCAACAGGCGCTGACGGGCGATGCGGAACGCAACTTGATCGACCACCTTGACCATTGCGAGAACTGCCAAAAGAACCTGCAATGGTTGGCCGCGGGCGACACGAATTTGATTCGCGCGGCGCAGCAAGTTGGCGACGAACCTAGCGAATCGAACGTCCAGCTTCGGGCGCTCATCGAAACGTTGGCCGCTCAAGGGTCGCGGCCGACGATCTCGTGGACGACGGAAAACATGATGCCCGCGCTGGCGCCGCCGGAAAAGCCGGGCGAGCTTGGCCGGCTTGGACATTACGCGGTGCTCGACGTCATTGGCCGCGGCGGCATGGGCATCGTGCTCAAGGCGTTCGATCAGCGGTTGCAGCGCGTCGTCGCGGTCAAAGTGCTGGCGCCGCAACTGGCGGCGAGCGTCGCGTCCCGTGCGAGGTTCTTGCGTGAAGCGCGGGCGGCGGCGGCGATCCGGCATGACAACGTCATCAATATTTATGCCGTCGAGGAATTGGCCGAGCCGCCTTACCTGGTCATGGAGCACATCGCCGGCGAATCGTTGCAGGAGCGTCTCAAGCGAACGGGACCAGTCGATGCCACCGAGATTGCGCGGATTGGAATGCAGATCGCCCTGGGCCTCGCTGCCGCTCATGCCGCGGGCGTGATCCATCGCGACATCAAGCCGGCGAACGTATTGTTGGAACGCGGCCTCGAGCGCGTGAAGCTGACCGACTTCGGTCTGGCCTGCGCCGCTGATGAGGCCGGCCTGGCGCCCGGCGGCGTCATCGCAGGGACGCCGCACTACATGGCGCCGGAGCAGGCGCGCGGCGAGGCCGTGGATCATCGCGCGGACCTGTACAGCCTCGGCAGCGTGTTGTACGTCCTCGCCACTGGCCATGAACCGTTCGGCGGGTTCGACACGATGTCCGTCGTTCGCGGCGTGCAATCCGGACGACCGCGACCGGCGCGCGAACTCAATCCACAGATTCCGAATTGGCTCGATGCGATCATCACGAAGTTGCACGCGGTGAAACCCGAGGAACGGTTTGCCTCGGCCGCGGAAGTCGCTGAAGCCCTTGGCCGACATCTGGCGCCGACGCCGCCGTTGGCTGAATCGGCGCCGCGCGGTTCGAAAAGCAAGACGGCTTGGCTATTGGCGGGCACGCTCGCGGTCGGCATGTGCGTGGTTGGCAGTTCGCTCTGGTCTGGACTGTTGCCGTGGTCCGATGAAAAGAAAGCGGACGTCGAACTTGCGCATACCAAGATTTGGCCGCCGAAGGTGTTGATCGTACTCCCCTCGAAGGATTTCTTCTATCCCGATTACAACACCGTCCGCAGCCAGTTAAGCAATGCCGGCGCCAAGTGCGTCGTGGCGGCGCCGACGCTGGACGACGTAACGCCTCTCGGCGATAACCCGAAGCACGAACCGGTGACGCCGGACATTCGTCTCGCCGACGCGAACGCCGCCGACTATTCCGCCGTTTACTTCGGCGGCGGCGTTGGCGTCGAAGAGTACTTCGCGTCGGGTCCGCATGCGAAGGAAGCAAAACGTCTGATCAAGGAGGCAATCGGCGCCAAGCGACTCGTGACTGCACTCGGCATGGGGCCTCGGATCCTGGCGGAAGCGGGCGAACTCAAGGACGTGCGCGCCACTTGCTACCAGCACGACCAGCCGCCGGGCTTTCATGTCAAGAGTCTTGAAAGGGCCGGCGCCATCTTCGTGGACGCGCCGGTCGTCCGGGATGGCTTGTTCATCACCGGCCGGAATCCATCGGACACGTTCAAGTTCACTCAGGAATTGCGCAAACAACTCGGCGTTCCATGACATTCGGTCACGATAGGTAAAAGCACGAGTGAGCCTCATTTGGCCCGCCGCGCTCGGTCTGCGCGCCGGCGCGTTCGTCATTGCAACAGCAGACCGACGAGGACAGGGAGACAGAATCATGACGCTATTCAATCATTCGCGACGTGAACAGGACCGCGCCCGACGATATCGACCGTCACTGGAATTGCTCGAAGACCGCGTGACGCCATCGACCGGCCTGTTCACCGAAGATTTCTCCGACGATTACAACCCGAGCTTGCCGGGCTACGACTCCTTCGACACGGACCCGGCGACCATTCGGCCGGATGAACTTCAGATACTGCATGCTCCCACTTCGCGTGTAACGATTCAGTCCAACAGCGCCGCCCCGTCGCCGCCGCATCACCTGTTGCTTCTTCCCGGCACCGACTCCGTGTCGTTTCCAACGTCGGGCACGCCGGGCGGATACGCCGTGGACGAAGAGGTTGCAGTCGTCGCCTTTAGCGTCTCCGGTTCCGGCTCCGTGCGTTTCGAGGGCGACCCCGGCAGAACCTTGTTTCTGCCCATTTTTGCGCCGGATTGGCAGCGCATCGTTTTTGGCCGCGATCATCTTCTGGCCGATGGCATGGAGATCGGCGGCATCCGGCACATCGTGTTTTCGAACATCGAAGCAATGGCGGTTGACGACTTGACGGTGTTCGTCGATCTCATGGATATCAATCGTCCGCCGATCGCGGAGGCCGATCGATTCATCATCACGCCCGGCACGGACCAGTGGCAGTTCGCGGTGCTCGACAACGACACCGACGCGGACGCCGACGGCCTTCGGCTCATCAGCTTCACCCAGGGCACGCATGGCGCCGTCGAGGAATCGATCCACCCGGAGCACCTGTATTACACGCCGTTCGGTGACGGTGCGCGGCACGATCATTTCACCTACACGATCCGCGACGAAAACGGCGCGACGGCGACGGGAACGGTGTTCGTCGCCATCAACCGACGTCCGAGTGCGCGGTCCCTCCTCTACACCAGGCCGCATGGCAGTTTCGGCGCGTTCGCCGAGATGGGACTGCTGGCGAGCGCGATCGACCCGGACGGCGACGCGCTCACCGTGCGCCTGTTCGAACCGCCGGAGCGCGGCTCGGTGGAAGTCCGGCTTGACGGGTCGTTCACCTACACGCCGTTCGCGTCCGACGGACGCGTGATGCCGGATCGTTTCCAGGTCGTGCTGAACGACGGCATCGAAGACAGCGATTCGTTCTCGGTGGAAATTCGCATTACGAATGAAGCTCCCGTGGCGCTTGGCGAAGTCATCCATGCAGATCACGGCGTGCTCGAGCCTCTCGCGGGCACGCTCCGCTTCAGCAACGTGGAGGGCGATCCCGTGTCGCTCGATATGGTCGGCGCGAATGTGGACCCGCTCACCGGCTTGATTCAAACGACGATCGGAACGTTGACGGTGGATCGCCTCGGGTTCCTCGCCGATCCGACGGTCCCGGTTCCCTTCCTTTATTTCCCCAACGCCCGCGAGCTGCGCGGCGACGATCAATTCACGTTTCGCATCACCGACATCTACGGCGCCAGCACCACCGCGACTGTGGAAATCCGCGTGCCCAACTTCCGTCCCGAAGTCGTCGATCCACCCGCCGGAGGCAGCTTGAACTACCTCGGCGGCAGGACGCGGTTGACGCCGACCGGCGAAGTGCCGGCGACGGGCGACTTGTTCTTTCAACGCCTTGAGAACGGCCTCAACTTTGTCCAGCACAACCAGCTGGCGGTGGGTGTGGATCATGACGGCGATCCCCTCATGCCGGTGATGGTAACTCCGCCGCCGCATGGGCGCCTGGAAATCACGTTCGAGGTCCTCCCCATTGGCATCGAGGGGTATCCCAATTACGACTTCATTTACACGCCCGATCCAGGCATGGAATTCTTGGACGACGTCCAATTCAGCTACCGTCTGGGCGACGGCGTGGCGGAAAGCGACGACCTGGTTTTCGTTCGCATTGAGCGTACTCTGGGCGAGGGCTTCGCCCGCAGCGACACGTTCTTCTACGAGGACGACCAGGGGGGCATTCTTGATCCATTCCTGGCCGGAATTCAAGATCACAGTCCCCATGACCTTTCCACGTTGCCGGGCGTTTCCCGCGACACGCTCGGGATTTTCGAATTCACTCCCCGCGATCTTTTGCGCAACGACTTCTTTCAGTTTGGCTTCGATCCAATTCAGGCGCTTGACCGGATCCCGGGGTTTGATGCCCACATTCAAATCATGTCGCGCGTCGGGGAATTTAGTGCTGAACTGCGCAATCAGTTCAATCGCACGGTTGCCAACCGCCAATCGACCGACATCTTTGCGCTCGACGAGACGATTTACTTCTTTCCGCTCCCGGGGGAGGATGAGCCGCACATGTATGAGTTCGAGTATCGCTTCCTCTTCGAGCACCCGGGCATGCCGCAGCGGTTCAGTAGATCAACGAGGTTGTTTATCGCCGCTCACAAGGAAGAAGCGAGCGACGCCGACGGGATCGCCGATGACGTTGAGGCCGATGCCCCGAATCCCAACGGCGGGCCGCACGGCGATGGCAACGGGGACGGCATTGCGGATCAAAACCAGGCTCACGTCGCCTCGCTGCCCAGCGCCGGGGATGGCCGCTATGTGACGCTGGCGGCCAGTGCCGCAACGCCGCTCGTCGGAGTGCGAAGCCTCGTCAATCCTCCGCTCCAGGACCCTGCACCCGATGGCGTCGCGTTTCCACTTGGATTCTTCGAGTTCCAGCTCACCGGCCTGGCGCCCAGTGAAAGTACGAGCGTTACGCTGATTCCGCCGCCCGGCATGCTCATCGACGCGTATTACAAGCTCGTGCCCGGTTTGGTTGTGGGGACGTATCAGTTCGTCGAGTTTCCCTATCAAGATGACTTTGGCCAATTCTCTGGCGCCGAGATTATCAACAACGATGACGGCGACCCGGATACTGATCGCATCGTGCTGTACTTTAGCGACGGCAGCATTCCAGGCGATCAATCCGTGGCGGACGGCGTAATCGTGGATCCCGGCGCGCCCGCCGTCCGGCATCCCACTGGCGGCATTGATGCATACGAGTTGCGTGAAGATTCGGTGCTGAACACGCCGGCACCGGGCCTCCTCGTCAACGACGTCGATCCGGCAGGGCATTCGCTCACGGCCGTTTTGGTTGAGGGCCCCGCACACGGAACATTGACGTTGAACGCCGACGGCAGCTTCCGTTACACGCCGGCGCGCGATTTCTTCGGCGTCGATGGCTTCCGTTACCGCGCGTCGAACGGCGCCGCGGAGTCCGACGTGATTCAGGTCACGATCAACGTCACTCCGGTGATCGACGCCAAGATCGACATCGTGCCCGGCAACGCCCGCAATCTAGTCAATCTGCGATCGCAAGGCGTGTTGCCGATCGCCATCTTGAGCCGGCGCGTTGCCGCCGGCGCGTTGGACCAATTCGACGCCCGCACCGTGGCGGCGGCCACGATTCGATTTGGCGACCCGCGCCTCGCTTCAAGTGTCGCGCCCGTCGCGTACAAGCTCATCGATCTGAATCGAGATGGAATGCTTGACTTGCTGGTCCAATTCTCCATTCCCGCGATTCGCAACGCCGGCGCCTTGCGATTCGACAGTACCGCGGCGGTCCTCACGGGTGCGCTTCGCACGACGAGCGGGCAGCTCGCGCCCTTCATGGGCCGCGACGCCGTTTGCATTTTGCCGGCGCCCGTCTTGCGTCCGATTTTCAACAAGTCGGCAATCATGACGCCCTGGTTGGACATCTGGTGGCTTATGATCGAGTCGTCCCGGGGTGTGCCGATGTTCGTCATACCCCTTGGCAGGTTTAGCAAAATGTGAACGAAGATTCGCGGCGCCTGCTTCGAGTTGCTCCATAGGAATGATGACCTCCACGGAATAAACTAGGCTGTGCCTGAAAACTCGGATCCGATCTGAAAATCTCGGCGTCCTTCTTGAAAAAATAACGTCATCAAGCCCTGGGCCCATCGTTCGAAGCAGCGACAAGGGGTGTCATCGTTTTGCACAGCAAATTGCACAGAAACGACGATGCAGGACCACCGTCGCCAATCGTGAATACGGCCTGGCTCATGGTCGCCTTGTTGATGCCGGTCGCGCTGCTCAACTATCTCGACCGGCAGATGATCGCGGCCATGAAAGCGTCCGTGATGCAAGACATCCCGAGCATCGGCCTCGACGCCAACTGGGGCTACATGCTCGGCCAATTCAAGTGGGTCTACGCGGGACTGAGTCCGGTCGGAGGCTATCTCGCGGATCGCTTCAGCCGGCGCTACACCATTTGCGCGAGTCTGGCGGTCTGGTCCGCGGTGACCTGGGCGACGGGGCATGTCACCACTTACGACGGCTTGCTGTGGACGCGCACCTTGATGGGCATCAGCGAAGCGTTCTACATCCCGGCCGCGCTCGCGCTCATCGCGGATTTTCATGCGGCGAACACGCGCTCGCGGGCCGTCGGCTTGCACCAGATGGCGATCTACGCCGGCATCATCATCGGCGGATTCAGCGGCTATCTCGCCGACGCCCCGCAGCTTGGCTGGCGTTTTGCGTTCGATGTCACCGGCATCGCGGGCGTGCTTTATGCGTTGCCATTGTTGTTCTTCTTGCGCGACGCGCCACCAACATCGACATCCAGCTCGCACGACATCTCAACCAAGCCGTCCCTTGGCTCGGCGGCAAAAGAACTGCTCACGAACGGCTCGTTCATCTTGCTGGTGCTCTATTTCACGCTGCCCGCGCTGGCCGGCTGGGTGGTGAAGGATTGGATGCCCGCCATTCTCCAGGACAAGTTCGACATCGGACAAGGCAAGGCCGGCGTGTCGGCCACGCTGTTCGTGAACCTCGCCGCGATCGGCGGCGCGATCCTGGGCGGTTGGGCCGCGGATCGCTGGATGCGCCGCAGCGTGCGCGGACGCATCTTCGTCAGCGCCATCGGCACAAGCCTGTTCATCCCGGCGCTCTTCGGCGTGGGCAACGCGGACACGCTCTTGATCGCGATCTCGTTTCTCGTGCTCTTTGGTCTGGGCTGGGGGTTTTTCGACGGCAACAACATGCCCATTCTTGCGCAAATTGTTCGTCCCGAGCTGCGCGCCACGGGTTACGGAATCATGAACCTCGTCAGCATTAGCTGCGGCGGCCTCGCCGACTGGGGCTTCGGCGTGCTGCGCGATCTGCAGACGCCGCTGCCGCTCATCTTCGGCGTCTTTGCCGGCATCGCCCTGTTGTCCGTGCTGCTCGTGTTGCTCATCCAACCGCGCAAGGAACCGGCCGCCGACACCGTCGTGGACGTTTAGTACTACGGCGCTACCTCCCCTCTCCCCGGTACTCCGGGGAGAGGGGTCGGGGGTGAGGGGTTTGGGGCGCCAAGCACCTGGCCGCTCGTCCCCCTCACCCCCGGCCCCTCTCCCCCGGAGTACCGGGGGAGAGGGGAGTAAATGCCTATCATGCAACTGATTACAGCGCGATCGTTGAAACAAACAGCGCTGTAGTGTTAGGAAGTCCCTCAAGGATAGAACTTCGCACCATAACCCAGACTCACGAATAAGATACTTCGCGACGACAACGTTCATTTGCAATCGGAGGCGCGTATGAAATTCATCAACGGAAGCCTGCTTCTTGGTGCGGCCCTCCTCTTTGGAGGCCACGGCGTAAGCTGGGCGCAAGCCGGCAAAGATCCGCGGGCGAAGGTTCCCCTCGTTTTCCGGGGGACGTCGATGGCGACGGTTGGGCCGATCTGTTCGTCGGCACCTTCGGCGACGCCCCGTATGGCTCCAAGCCGCACCAGTTCTTTCGCAACGTCAAAGGCAAATTCAAGCTCGACGATCAGAAACACCTGCAAATCGTCGGCCGGGCCAGCGGCGCGGTGTTCGCGGATTTCGACAACGATGGCGATCTGGACCTGTACGTGTCTCATCACGCTATCGATGGCAAGCCGTACAAGATGCCGCACTTCAGCACGCCGAACTTCCTGTTTCTCAATGAGGGGGGCGGCAAGTTCACCGACGTTTCGCGCGATTCCGGCGCGTGTCCTGCCGCGTTCCCGGCGCGGAGCGTCGCCGTGCTCGATTACGACGGCGACGGCTTGCTCGATCTCCTTGTTGGCGAATGCTTCTTTCAAGGAGGCAAGGGCCGATCGCGCTTGTTCCGCAATCGCGGCGGCTTGAAGTTCGAAGATGTGTCCCGCGCCGCCGGTTTGCCGGAGAAGATCACCGGCTTCGGCGTGGCCGCCGCGGACGTCAATGGCGACGGTTGGCCGGACATCTTTCTCGCCGGCCGCTATGGCGGCAACCGCTTGTTCGTCAATGACACGCGGGGCGTCTTTCGCGAAGTGCCGACATCGCATGCGAACTTTGAGTGGAAATACAAGGACACCGCCGAAGACACTCCCTGCGGCGTCTGCTTCGGCGACGTCAATCGCGACGGACTGCTCGACATTGTGATCGGCCAGCATTACGATCGGCCATGGAACACGGGCGGCGAGCCGGTGCGTCTGTACCTCAACCGGGGCGCGGGCGCCGATAAATTGCCTCGATTTGAGGACGTCACGGAAAAAGTCGGGCTCAAACCGCTGCCGCTGAAGGCGCCGCACGTCGAGCTGCAGGATTTCGACAACGACGGCTGGCCCGACCTGTACGTCAGCATCATCCAATTTGCAGCCGGCAAACCGCACCCGGTTATCTTTCAACATCGCGGGTTAAAGGATGGGCTGCCGCAGTTTCATGCCGACGCGTTGGCAGTCAACGATTTTCCGACGCTCGAGGACCGAAAACTGGCCGATGTGACGAAGTTCTTTGACAAGATGGCCCGCGAGGAGAAGATCGTCTACATGGCCAATGGCCCCACCGCCGACTTCGACCGCGACGGCAAGCTCGACATTTTTCTGGGCAACTGGTGGGTCAAGCTGCGCTCGCCGCTCTTGCGCAATGAAACGAAGTCGGGAAACTGGCTGCAGGTCGCCGTCAAGGGCGGCAAGGGCGTCAATCGCATGGGCATCGGCTCGCTGGTTCGCGTCTATCGGCCCGGAAAGCTCGGCCAGGCGGGAGATTTGCTTGGCGCGCAACAGATCAGCGTCGGCTACGGTTATGGATCGGGTCAGGAAGCGATCGCGCATTTCGGACTGGCCGCGCTGGATCAGTGCGACATCGAGATCGTTCTGCCGCACGGCAAGGGACGGGTCGAACGCAAGGGGGTGCAGGCGAATCAACGAGTGTCAATTGGTGATTGATCGACGAGGGCATGGGATTCTATTCTCCGCGTCCTCTGCGCCTCTGCGTTTCAAAAAAGAACTGGCGCCGTCCCTTTGGAAACGCAGAGACGCGGAGAACAAACGATTATTATCCCTTCGCTTGAAGCGGACCTGCCGGATTTGCCCCACCCGGATCACCAGGCGTTCTTGACGACTTCAATCCGAGCCGCATCAACACACGATCGAACCACGTTCCCATGCTATCGAAAAGGGAATAGGTAACGGGCGTCACCAGCAAAGCCAACAGCAAGCTCAACATCTGGCCGCCGATGATGACCTTCGCCATGCTCGCCCGCGCTCCGGCGCCGGGACCGTGGCCCAGCGCAATCGGCACCATGGCGGCGATCAGCATCACGGTCGTCATCAGGATCGGCCGCAAGCGCGTATGATTCGCTTCCAAAATCGCGGCTTCGCGCTCCATGCCCGCCGCACGAAGCTCGTTCGATTTGTCCACCTGAAGAATGCCGTTCTTCTTGACGATGCCGATCAGCATGAAGAGACCAAACATCGCGTACAAATCCATCGGCTGACGGAACAAGACAAGCGACAACAAGCCGAACGGAATCGTCACCGGCAACGCCGCCAGGATGCTGACCGGATGCAGCCAGCTCTCGAACTGGGCGGCCAGGATCAAGTACATGAACACGATGCTCAAGACGAGCGCAATCAGGAAGTTGTAACCGGTCTCGCCGAGCATCTTGGCCTGGCCGCCGTAAATCACTTCATACTGCGGCGGCAGGTCCATGTCCGTCAAAATCGCTTGCGCCTGTTGGACGGCATCGTTCAGCGGCACCTTGTCGGGATTGGCGAGGATCGTGACGCTGCGCTGGCGATTGAGCCGATCGATCTGGCTCGGCCCGCGCGATTCGTGCGGCTTGGCGAGGCTCGACAGTTGCACCGGCCCGGCCTTGGGCGACGGAATCGTCAAGCTGCCGAAGCCCTGCGAATTGGCGCGGAACGATTTGTCCGCGCGCAGCCAGACGTCAAACTGCTCGGTCCCTTCCATGTAGCGCGACACGATTTGGCCGCCAACGAGCACGCTGAGCGTGTTCGAAATCGTTTGCACGGGGATGCCGAGATCGCTGGCGCGGTCGCGGTCGATCGACACCTGCACCTCCGGCTTGCGCATCGAGAGTGTCGTATCGACGTCGGCGAGGCCTTCAATCGCCTTGAGTTTCTTGCTCAGGGTTTCCGAGTAACGCTCCAGCTTCTCCAGATCGGGACCGAGAATGCTGATTTGAAAAATACGGCTATCCTGCCCCTGACCGCCCACCGCGGCGACGTCGGAGACGGCGCAGCGCAGATCGGGATAATCGGTGAGAATCGTGCGAGCGCGGGCCATGACTTCGAACTGCGAGTAGTTGCGCGTGTCGAGATCCTTGATGCGCAGATAAATGGAGCCGCGCGTCACGTCCCCCTGCCCTTTGCCGCCGCCGGAGTTTTCGCCGATGACGAGGAAACTATGCACGACGCCCGGCAGCTTGATGAGCCGGCTCTCCAATTCCGTGACCACTTTATCGGTGCGCTCCAGGCTGTAGCCTTCCGGCGTGATGAATGTCACCTGCAATTCGCCCTGATCGTCGCGCGGCACGAGATTCACGCCCATGATGGAGCCGATCGGCGCCGTCGAGAACATCACCAGAATGCAGATGCACACCATGACGAAGCGATGCCGCATGGCCCAGCGCAAGGCGGCGCCGTACATTCCGTCCACCGCTCGATAAACCCAGCCTGACTTTGATTGCGCGTGCCCCGCTTCGCCTGGCTCCAGCACGAGGAACCGCGAGCAGAGCATCGGCGTCAACGTGAACGACACAAACAGGCTCATCAAAATGGCGAACGCCACCGTCATGCCGAAGCTGCTGAAGAAGCGGCCGACCAGGCCGCCCATGAATGCGACGGGCAAGAAGATCACGACGAGCGACAAGCTCGTGGCGAGCACCGCGAGGGCGATCTCCTTGGTTCCATCGCGGGCCGCCGTCATGGCGTCCTTGCCGAACTCCTCCATGTGGCGAAAGATGTTCTCGTGCACGACCACCGCGTCGTCGATCACGATGCCGACCGCGAGGATCAATGCGAGCATCGTGATGTTGTTGAGCGTGAAGCCCATGATCCACATGAAGAGAAACGTCGGCACAATCGACGTCGGGATCGCCAGCGTCGCAATGATGGTGGTCCGCCAGTCGCGGATGAACATCAAGATCGTCAACGACACCAGGATGGCGGCGAGAAACAGATGAAACTTGACCTCGTCCATCGACAAGCGAACGAAGCGCGACTGGTCCTGAATGATCTCGATCTGAATATCCGCGGGTAGTCCCTTGGCAATTTGCTTCAGCTTCGCTTGCACCGCGTCGGAGATGCGAATCGTATTGGTGCCTGATTGTTTTTGCACGAACAGCGAGACTGCGTTTTCGCCGTCAAGGCGCGTCAGACCGCGCGGTTCTTCGATGGAATCCTCCGCTCGGCCGATGTCGCGAATGCGGATGGGATAGCCGTTGCGCTGGGCCACGATCAGTTCGTTGAATTGCGACGCGCTCTGCACGCGGCCCAGCGTGCGCAAAACGAGTTCGCGCTGCCCTTGCTGGACGATACCACCCGGCGTCTCCAGGTTTTGCGTCACGAGGGCGACGCGTACGTCCTCGATGGAAAGATCAAACGCCGCCAGGCTATCCGGATTGACGATGACCTGGATCGCGCGCGTGCGGCCGCCCGACATGAAAACGGCCCCGACGCCGGAAAGCGTCTGCAATTGCTCCTGAATCTGGTGCTTGGCGATTTCGGTCACTTCGCGCACGTCGCGCCGGCCGGAAATCGCGATGGTCATGATCGGCATGGCGTCGAGATCGAATCGACTCACGACGGGCGGATCCATGCCTTGCGGAAGCTGCTTGCTGATGCCGGCGATCTTGTCGCGCATTTCTTGAGCGGCGATATCGCTATTCTTCTCGAGTAAGAACTGGACCATGATCGTGCACATGCCTTCGCGCGACGTTGAACGCAATTCGTCCACGCCGGCGATCGAGTTGACGGCTTCCTCGATCAGCTTGGTCACCGTGGTTTCCATTTCTTTGGCGCTGGCGCCCGGCAGACTGGCGCTCACCGACACCACGGGGAAATCGACCTTCGGAAACAAATCGACGCCGAGCCGAAAGTAGGACGCCAGCCCCAGTACGACGGGCGCGGACACGAGGACCCACGTGAAGATCGGGCGGCGGATGCAGATCTCGGATAGGTTCATCGAGGGTATTCCCTTGAACAAGAATCAACCACAGATGAACACAGATTGACACAGATGGGTAAGAACACAGTTGTGCGACGGTTCTCTTTCCATCTGTGTTTATCCGTGTTCATCTGTGGTTTCATCACTTCCGCGGCCGACGCGCGGAACGTGCTGCTGATCGTCGCCGACGACTACGGCCCCGACGGCGGGTGCTTCGGGAACGACGCCGTCGTC
>DAIOGM010000151.1:8392-15168 GCA_036745215.1 Gemmataceae bacterium | reverse complement strand
CGCGACGCTGGGCTTTGAGATGCAACGCCGTTGGCGTTGTTTCGGGTTCATCTACGATCGCCAAAATACCAGTTTAGTCACATAATCCTTCACGGCGATGCCTTCCGGGGCTTCGCGTAATTCGTGCCGGGTTCCAGGGTCTTGCGACCCTGGCTATTGACTGTCGCCGCTCCGCGGCTCAAATCCAAATTACTTGATACTCCGATAAATCGGCGTCCCCGAAAACATATGTCGCGGCCGCAATTCGACCGTCGTCCACGTCGCGAGGGCCTGACCGTTTTCTAACGCCGAACCCTTCAAAATGCCATCCTCGCTGCGCGGCACGTGCAGGGCGCTCGACATGTGCCATAAGACGATCTTGCCGCCCGCCAACGCACGCGGCTGTGCCTTGCTGAAATAATCGCCGAGGTGCACATACTGCGTCACGGGCGAGTCGGCGCGCGTGATCCAGAAATCGTGTTTGGAGAAGTTTTCGTCGGCGCGCGGATGGCGGGCAATGCCAGACACGATTGGAACGAGATCGTAAGAAACGACGCGCGCGTTGGGACCATTCGGATCGTTGAGCACGACGTTCGGGTTCGCGACGCGAATTTTCGTGAAATCCGTCGGCACCCAGTCGCGAAATCCTTCGTTCTTGATCGGTTCGATGCCAAACGTCGCCGTTTCGAGTCGCTTGTTCGGCTCGTGCGGGGCATTGCCCGGCCACTTGGCGACATAGGCGTCGTTGACGATCTTCTGCCCTTCGACGCCCAGTGCCATGCCGATGCGCCAGCAGCAATTGTGCATGTGCGACGCGGCGTGATCGCTCGGCAAGTTGTAGCCCGTCGGCGCATGGCGGAAGGCGATCGTGCCGTCGTCCATGAAGCCGAATTCGAGGAGATAGGTGTAATTACCTGCATTGAAGTTGGCCCACAAGACGCATTCTTCGGCCCGGCGCGAGACGTTGCCGTTTTTGTAGGCGAGGCCGCGATCGCGAATCTCGGCCATCACGAGGCGTTCCTTGCCGAGGACGTTGCCGCGCGGGCCGCCCTCTTTGGGTTCGAGTTCGACGTAGTTGCCGGCGTCGCGCAAATCGAAGAAACGAGTATTGCGGAAGTAATAAGGAACATACAACTCCGACGGATGCGCATCTTCCAGGACCTGCACCCACGGCGACTTCTTGCCCGGCTTGAAGAACGCGCGCTTGATTTTGAAGAGAACAACATCGTCCGCGCCGCGCTCCTTGGGGAAGATCATGCCGGCGTTGCGACCCTGGCCGATGGTTTCCATGTCCCATTCGATCTTCCACTTCGTCTCCCAGTTCGCGTCGCCGGTGGGGAAGCTGATTTCGAAAGATTTTTGATCGGGCGCCACGTTCTCCAGCGGCAGCTTGGCGACGACCTTGCCGACGCGACCATCCTTTTGATCGCCGACGCCCTCGGCCGGCTGCTGCGTTTGTGCGGTGGTATTGAGGAGCAAGGCGGAAAGGATCAGCAGGCCGGCAATGCGGACGAAGTGTTTCATGGTATCCTCGGGAAGTCAATGGGTTTTCGTCCCCATCAGGATACCAAAGCGGAGCAACGGGCGACATGAAAAAGGCTCTCGTAGGGACAAGCGGCTCGCTTGTCCCATTTCATCCAAGGGACAAGCGAGCCGCTTGTCCCTACGGGATCGTGACGGCTTCGTTGCCGGCGCGCGTCGCCAGGGCTTGATAGATCGTGGGAAGGATCATGTTGTCAATCGTGCGCACCGTGCCGTCGCCGTAGAGGAAGTTGACGCCGTGCGAATGCCGGCTCGCGAAGTCTTCCTTGTGACCATTCGGATGGTTCGGCGGATGATCGCACGTGCCCAGGACGAGGGCCTGTGCCTCGTCGATGCCCGCCAGAACTCCGGTCCACGTGGCGGTGAAGCGGATGTTGTGGCGTTCGCCAACCATCAACGTGTTGCTGATGCCGTCGGTGACGTGGGCAAAGCGTATCTGACTGTTGCGATAGAACAGGCCGTTGCCGGCGCCGGGATCGTCCTCGATTTCATTGCTGCCAAAAACGCCGACGTAATCGCCATGTGCGAGAGCGGTCGTCGCGGTCGGCGGCGTGAAGGTCGTCAAATAATCGTCCGACGGGCAAATGAACACCGCGAGACGTTGCGTGCGCGGCATCGCGTGCACAGTATTGCTGAGATCGACGTTGAGGTTGATCTTGGCCCGCAATGGCGATTGCTCCAGCCCGTCGAGGATTTGCGCTCCCCAGCCCCAACCAGGGCCGATCTCCTGGCCGGCCGCGTCGAGGTTCATGAGATAGCCGCTCGGCAGCTTTTTGTGGGTGTCGTGATACATGTGCAGGGCGAGGCCGATTTGCTTGAGGTTGTTGGTACACGTGATACGCGATGCGGCTTCGCGAACCTTTTGCACGGCGGGCACGAGCAGCGCGATCAGAATCGCGATGATGGCGATGACCACCAGAAGTTCGATCAACGTGAACGCGGGCCGATAAATGCGACGCATGGTGCACCTCGTGATACAAAGTATTACGACAGTATAACGAGGTCTTACTAGTTGGCAATTGAAAAATCAGAAAAAAAACAAAAATACCTGCATCATCAATTAAATCAATAACTTATGGAGTAATATTTTGTATTACTAAGAGTTTTCTTATGGCGAAACGACGGATCGAATCGAATTGCCATGCAAGCATTGTGACCTTTCATACAATAGTTCCACCCCCCCGAAGCCGCGTTTCACCCCATTTTTCCCTACGAGGTGCTTTATGCGAACTTTCACCTATCTCCTTGCCTTCTTCGGCGTGGCCGTGCTGGCGCCGCTGCCATTTATCAGCGGCGGCGAATTCAAGCTTGAGGATGGCTTCAAGCTCATTTTCAACAGCAAAGACTTTGACGGCTGGAAAGAAGCGAAGGGCAAGAAGGAAGCGCTAGACGGCAAGACCGAAGCGTTCAAGGGCCGTTTCAAGGTCGAAAAAGGCTCAATCGTGATCGATTACAAGACCAAAGGCGATTCGTACATCGAGACCGCGAAAGAATTCGGCAAGGACGTCACCATCCGTTTCGACTTCAAGCCCGGCGAAGGCTGCAACAACGATTTCTTCATTCGCGGCTCCAAGTTCGACATCACGCCGAAAGTGAAGGGCGTCAAGGACGGCGAATGGAACACGCTGGAGATCATCGTCACCGGCGACAAGATTGAGCACAAGATCAACGGCGAATCGTCGCGCAAGGGCGATTTGAAGGTAAAGAGCAGCCCCTTCATGGTCCGGGCCGAGTTTGGTGTTATCGAAATCAAGAATTTGCGCGTCAAAGAATAGCATTCAAGCCCCGCGATGAGCGCAGCGATTCGCGGGGGTTGCACCCGGGGACGACTGGGTTGCAACCGGGTTCGACCCCCGCGAATCGCTGCGCTCATCGCGGGGCTTGCTCCAATTTCCTCACTCTCCTATAAAGAAGTTTGACGCACCTTTGCATCCGATTGTCCAGGGCGAGTCCGCGCATGATCCGCTGGTTTCGCAATATCTTTGTCGCCATCCAGACCGTGGGCCAGGGCATGTGGATCACGCTCTGGTACTTCCTGCAAACCTACAAACGTAAGGCTTTCACGCAGCACTTCGAGTATCCGGAATTGCCGGTGCCGGTGAAGCCGCGCTATCGCGGCTTTCATCGCTTCGATTTGACGACGTGCATCGGCTGCGACAAGTGCGCTCGCGCCTGCCCCGTCGATTGCATTTACATCGAAAAGATCAAGAACCCCGTTGGCAAAGGATTTCGCGTCAACGGCTTCGTGATCGATTACACCAAGTGCATGTTTTGCGCGTTATGCGTCGATCCTTGCCCGGTCGATTGCATCTTCATGGGCTCGACGCACGATCAAAGTTGTTACACACGGGACGGCTGCATCGTCGATTTCGCGAAACTGCCGGTGGAGGTCGCTTGGGGCCAGGCGACGCTGAATCCGACGGCGATCGCGGCATCGAAGCTGGTTGCCGAGCCCGTGTGGACGAAGCCGCCCGATCCGCCGCCGCCCCCGAAGCCGCCCGCTCCGGCGCCCGCCGCTCCGGCGCCGACCACCTAACCCGCTTGCGGTTCCGCGCTCGCGGTTTTTGAGGAACTAACGCCATGAAAACGAAACAACCTCCGCGTTCGAAAAAACGAAAGCTCTACACGCTCGACGAAGCGAACGCGACGCTGCCGCTCCTGCGCGTGATCTTGCGCGACATCACCACGCTGGCCCGCGAGCTGCGCGGGCAGAATGAGAGCCTCATTCGATTGCAGAAAACCGACGGCCTGGACCTGGCTCACAAGGAAGAAGTCCAGCAGCTGATCGAACAGTTCGAACGCGGCCAGGAAAAGATGCGCGAGTTTGAATTGGAACTCGAGAAGCTCGACGTGGAACTCAAGGATTATTACACGGGCCTCGTCGATTTCCGCCATCTGCGCGACGGCAAGGAAGTGTATTTGTGCTGGCGTCTGGATGAATCGGAAATCACGCACTGGCACGAACTCAATGCCGGTTTCGCCGGCCGACGCAAGATCGAAGATCCGATCCTCAATGGATAGCCTTCCATGATACCGATCGCAACGGACCCTGTCTCCACGCTGGTGTTTTTCCTCGTCATCTTTGCCGTGGTGGGGGCGTTCTTCCTTTTCATTCACCTTGTGATGGGCAGCGTCATCCGTCCGAATCGGCCCGACGCGGAAAAGCTGACGATTTACGAGTGCGGCGAGCCGACCGTCGGCAGCGCGTGGGTGCAGTTTGATCTGCGGTACTATGTCGTCGCTTTGCTGTTCGTCATCTTCGACGTGGAAGTCGCGTTCTTCTTTCCATGGGCGACCGTGTTCGGCACGGCCAATCAGATTGCCAATTACGAAAGTGAAGTATTGAGTCTGACAGCCGAGCGCAAAGAAAAGTTAAAAAACGCGGATGAACACAAAGCTCGGCTCGAAGCAATCGATGTTGAATTGGACGGAATTGTGGAAAAGCTCAAGAGCCTTTCGGAACCTCTCGTGCCGTCCGGTCTGAACGACAAGGTCAAGATCGAGATGGGCTTCGTCAAGAGCCCCAAAATCGAGCAACCTTTGGAAGGCGATCCGGAGTCGGGCGGCAGACGCCCGCAGAAATTGGAAGTCGTGCCGATCGATCCGAGCGTTGCGCGCGGCTGGGCGCAGGTCGCGTTCTTCGACATTGTCATTTTCTTCGGCGTGTTAATGGTAGGCTTCGCGTATGTATGGCGGCGCGGCGACATCGACTGGGTGCGCGCGTACCAGCACCACAAGGAACCGCCCACGGCGCCGGAAAAGCCGCTCGAGCAAAAAGTTGAAACACCACAAGCCCAGGGTTAAGCGCGGCGAATCCCTGGGAAGGAGAAAATATGGGCTGGCTTGAAGGCCGATTCGAAGAAAACTTCATGGTCACCACGCTTGAGCAGGGCATCGCCTGGGCCCGCGAATCGAGCATGTGGCCAATGACGTTCGGACTGGCGTGCTGTGCAATCGAGATGATGGCCGTCGGCGGCCCGCGTTACGACCTGGATCGCTTCGGCGCCGGCGCCTTTCGAGCGACGCCGCGGCAGGCCGATCTGATGGTGGTCGCCGGCACCGTGAACATGAAGATGGCGTCCCGCGTTCGCCGTCTTTACAACCAGATGCCTGATCCGAAGTTCGTCATCGCGATGGGCGCCTGCACCTGCGGCGGCGGGCCGTATTACAAGTACGGGTACAATGTCGTCAAGGGCGTCGATCTGGTGGTGCCGGTCGATGTGTACATTCCCGGCTGCCCGCCGCGTCCGGAAGCGTTGATGGAAGGCATCATGCGTATCCAGGACAAGGTACGCGGCATGAGGTACCTGACGAAAGGCCAGGCGGTCGAGGTGCCCATCCCTGCTCGCACCGGTTATGTTCAATTGCCGCCGGAGTTGGACGACCCCGATCCGATCAAAGCGCTCGAAAAACAACTGGCGTGGGCCAAGATGAACAAAGATAAGGCGACTCCCACGAAAGCATAAAGGGAAATCTCAAGCCCAACCTTGAGCGCAGCGAAGGGTTGGGATCAAGGATCCGCGATGCCAATCCTTCGCTGCGCTCAGGGTTGGACTTGATGGGATCTTCATGACCGGCCCCGAAATCATCTCCCTCCTCGAAACCGAGTGCGGCTCGCGCATCAAAAGCAAAAACGACGCGGCGATCGATCCGTTTGTCGTTGTTGAACCCGCAGACCTTTTCTCGGTGTGCCGCACGTTGCGCGACCACGCCCGGCTCAAGTTCGACATGCTCAATTGCATCACCGGCGCGGACTATCTCGAACTCGATCCGAAGAAGGTCGCCAAGGCGGGTTTTGAACCGCACCTGGAAGTCGTTTATCACTTTTCCAGTTTCGTCCACAAACATCGCTTCGTCGTGAAAGTGATCTTGCCGCGCTGGAAAGACAACAAGGCAGGCGAGTTGCCGGACGTGCCGACGGTTTGCGATTTATGGCCCGGCGCCAACTGGCACGAACGCGAATGTTTCGATCTCGCCGGCGTGATGTTCACGGGGCATCCCGATTTGCACCGCATCCTTTTGGCCGACGATTGGGTGGGGCATCCGTTGCGGAAGGATTATGAGTTTCCGCTGGAGTATCATGGGATTCGGGGACGGTGATTGCAAAAAAGGGCGAATCGCGTCCGCAAAACAAAAGATCATGAAGCTACTTCGCGAGTCAGCTCCGGACCTTACAGTCGAAGAAGCAAGGTTTCCTCCGCACTGAGTCAATCAAACTAGGATTCTTGCATGGCCACCGCCACCCTCCCCGAACA
>DAIOGM010000151.1:0-8382 GCA_036745215.1 Gemmataceae bacterium | reverse complement strand
GGTAGGACTTGGTGGAGTCTGAAATGGCACGGGGCGACAACGTTTGGTATTACACAGACGGCAAAGGCTACTGGCTCCGGCGAGAGTGGAAACGCCAATGTTCCGAAAAGGTTTTCTTCTACGGACGATGTCAAGGCGTGAAAGGACACAAGGGCGTCCACTGGCGATTTGGGCCCTCGGGTGATTTCGAGTGGTCTGACAACGACAACGATCCCCAAGAAGGTGGCGGCGCGGGGAGCACGCCGCCGGACCACGACGATTATGTTTCGCCGCTCAAGATGCAGAAGCACAATCACACGAGCCACTACACCGACGCCGAGGTTACTGACAAAGCGATCATAGCTTTGCTCGAAAAAGGAAAACCCCCGGAGCCAGACGCAGCCATCAACCGACCCGTAACCGACAAAAGGCTCCTGGCGGCGCTCAAGAAGCGAATGAAAAAAGAAGAATTGAGGCCGTTGAAAGATAAAACAAGACGGAAATAACATGGCAACCGCATTCGCACCTACGTCCGATCAAACCATCGTCGAGTTCGACGTCCGCACCGACGAGATGCTCGTCAACATGGGCCCGCAGCATCCGTCCACGCACGGCGTCTTGCGGCTCGTCCTGCGCACCGACGGCGAGATCGTCTCCGAAGTCGTGCCGCACCTCGGCTATCTGCATCGCTGCGCGGAGAAGATCGGCGAGAACGTGATGCCGTTCCAGTTCATCCCGTACACGGACCGCATGGATTACCTGTCCGGCATGAACATGAACCTCGCCTACTCGCTCGCCGTCGAAAAACTTTGCGGCATGAAGATTCCGGAAAAGGCGACCGTCATCCGCGTCATCGTCTGCGAACTCAACCGCATCGCCAGCCATCTCGTCGCGATGGGCACGTACGGGCTCGACCTCGGCAACTTCAGTCCGTTCCTTTACGCTTTCCGCGAACGGGAGATGATCCTCGACCTCTTCGAGGAAGTCTGCGGCGCCCGCCTCACGTACAGCTATATCACCATCGGCGGCGCGCACGACGATCTGCCCGATGGCTGGATCGAACATTGCCGGCAGTTCCTCGATTACTTCGAGCCGCGCATTCCGGAGTATCACACGCTGTTGACGACGAACCATATCTTCGTCAAGCGCACCGCCAACATCGGCGTGTGCTCGAAGGAAACGGCGATCGCCTACGCGTGTTCTGGCCCGATGATGCGCGGCTCGCTCGACCGCACCAAGGGCGATCCGGATTGGGACCTGCGCAAGATCGAGCCGTACTGCGATTACGACAAGTACGATTTCAAGGCCGTGCTGCCGCCGTTCGACATGGCGCCGCCGGAAGCGGTGATCGGCGACTGCTGGCATCGTTACATGGTGCGCATGCTCGAAGTGGTCGAGAGCATCAAGATCATTCGCCAGGCGCTCGATCGCTATCCGACTTCGGCCGGCTCGCATCGCATCGAGTTGCCGAAGCATCTTTCCGCGGGCGAAGCGTATTCCGAAAGCGAAGCGCCGCGCGGCCAGATGGGCTTCTACGTCGTCGGCAGCCCGGCCAAGGGCCAGGTGCCGCTGCGCGTTCGCGCTCGCTCCTCGAGCATGGCCAATCTCAGTCTTGCCGGCAAACTTTGCGAAGGTTGCCTGATCGCCGATATCCCCGCGATCATTGGGTCCATCGATATCGTCATGGGAGAAATCGACCGATAGGGAGTTTTGCTATGTCCGTCTGGCAAGCCTATCGCGATGACGTCGCTTTCACCTTCCAAAAACACAAGTCGATGGCGGAGAAGGCCATCCAGCAGCTCGACGATGCCACGTTTTTTCGCAAGCCCGGCGAGCAGTCCAACAGCATTGCCGCGATTGTCAAACATCTGGCCGGCAACCTTGCGTCGCGCTTCAGCGACTTTCTCACCACCGACGGCGACAAACCGTGGCGCGATCGCGACAGCGAATTCGTCATCGGCGAAGCCGACACGCGCGACAAGCTTCTCGCCGATTGGGAGCGCAGCTGGGCGATTCTCTTTGACGCCGTGGGTTGCTTGAAGGAAGAAGACTGGCTCAAGATGGTTCGCATCCGCGGCGAGGAGCACACCGTAATGCAGGCACTGCATCGCGCGATAGCCCACACGGCGTATCACGTCGGTCAAATCATTTATCTCGCTCGGCTGCTGACGACCGGCGACTGGAAATGGATCACGATCCCGCCTGGCCAGAGCAAGGAATGGAACGCTCGCGGCGGGCGCTACTTGAAGTCCTGACGCGTCAATCCGCTTCCTGCCGCAATTCGTCGAGTTCCTGCTCGAAACGTTCTTTCAGCATTTCCGCGGCGCGAATCAATGCTTGTAAGGTAATTTCGCGATCCGCGCCATCTTGTAGTGGCGCCGTCGATTCCGCCATTGCGGTGAAGAAACGATCGCGCAAGTTTTGTTCCGATTTGGTCATGACCATGGAAGTGCCTCCGCTCGCAAGGAAGGGCAGCTTCATTATACGCGCGCGAAAGCGTTCAGGTCGAACTTTGCAGCAGCGAACCGACTGCCTTGCAGAGACTTTCCGCCTCTAGGGCGCTTGGCGCTTCGGCGATGACGCGCACGATTGGCTCCGTGTTGGATGGCCGCACGTGCACCCAGCGGTCGGGCCAATCGAGACGCAGGCCATCGAGTCGATTCGCCGTCGCTTCCGGCCAGCGCGATTCCAGGGCCTTATTCAGCTTCGGCAGTCGATCGCGGGCAATCGTGTATTTGTCTTTGACGATCGCATAACTCGGCAATTCCGCGACAAGCTGGCTCAACGATTTGCCCGAGTCGGCCATGAGTTGGAGGACGAATCCCATGCCGATGAAGGGATCGCGCACCCAGCCGACGCGCGGGTCGATGACGCCGCCGTTGCCCTCGCCGCCAATCAATGCTCCGACTTTTCGCATCATGTCAACGACGTTCGCCTCGCCGACCGCGGCACGATGACACGTCACGCCGAACTCCTTCGCGATGTCTTCCGTGACGCGCGAACTCGACATGTTGATGACGACCGGCCCTTTCTCTTGCTTCAAACGGCACAGCACCGCCAGCGCCAGCGTCAGCTCCTCGCCGATGTATTGCCCGCGTTCGTCGATGATCGCGAGCCGATCGGAATCGGGATCGAGCACGAAGCCGGCGTTCGCTTGATGCGCCGGAATCATCGGCAATATCGTCGCCAAATTCTCCGCGAGCGGCTCCGGCGGATGCGTGAAGTCACCATTGGGATCACCGCCGACGACGATAGGCTGAGCTTGAAAGGCGTCTAACAACGCCTTGCCGAGCGGGCCGCCGGCGCCGCCGTTGGCGTCGAGCAGCACGCGGAAGTTGCGCGCGTGAATGCGCGTCGTGGCCACGAGTTCCAGCACGCGTTCACGGTGCCAGGTCTCCGCCTGCCGGCACTCGCGCATGCTGCCGAGCTTGTCGTGTTGAACGAGCGTGAAGGCGTTGGCATCGAAGATTTGCTTGATCTCTTGGCCCTTGGCGGCCGACAGCACGGCGCCGTCGGAGCCGAAGAGTTTGAGTCCATTCCACTGCGCGGGATTGTGGCTCGCCGTGATCTGAATGGCGCCGGCCGCGTCGAACTTGCGTACCGCGAGTCCGACGGTGGGCGTCGGCGTGATGCCTAGATCGTGAATCTCGCAACCGCACGATGCCAGGCCGGCAATCACCGCGTGACGCAGCATCAATCCCGATGGCCGCGAGTCGCGTGACAGGACGACGCGGCCGCCTTTCAAATAGGTGCCCAGAGCTTGCGCGAATGACAGAACGGTGGACGGCGAGAGACCCGCGCCGATGATGCCGCGGATGCCGGAGACGCTGACGATTAATGAGTCGGTTTTTGCTGACATGGCGTCCCTTCCGGATAACCCCCAGGAATCGCTGACCTCATCCTGGGGCTTGGGATTGTACTCAAGGTCGATCAAAGGCAACGTCGATGAAATCTCTGACGGACTGCAATCATCTCAGGACCTAGACAATTTATGAAGACTGGCAAACGCTGGTCATCCTGGAAACTCTTTGCCGCGGGACCAATCCTGGCGTCCGCGATTATTTTGTCCGCGTCGGGCTGCGCGAAGGATCGCGCTTTCATTGAAAAAAACTTGCTGGCTCAGTCAGCGGACGGCATCGAAGTCGCCAAGAACTATCGCGTCGCGTGTCCAGATGTGATCGAACTCGATATCGCGCAGCGCCCCGAATTTACGGGGCGATTTGAGATCACATCCGAAGGGCGCATCAACCTGGGCGAATACGGCAATCCGCGCATTCAGGGACGCACACCCGTGGAGATCATCAAATTGGTCGCCGCGGAAACCGGCGTAAATGAGACCGATGTGCGCATCCGCATTAGCGAATTCCGCAGCCAACATGTTTTGCTGATCGGCGAAGTCAACGGTCAGCAGCGCAGCGTCCCGTATTGCGGGCCGGAAACAGTGCTCGAACTCTTGCAACGCGCCGGCGGCATCACGCGCGGCGCGGCGCCGGACGACGTTTACGTCATTCGGCCGCACGTCGGCGACAACCAGCGGCCCGAGATTTTCCACGTCGATCTCAAGGCCTGCGTCCTGGACCACGATCACCGCACGAACCTCCGCATCTTGCCGTTCGATCAAGTATTTGTCGGCGAGACGCGCCGCTCGAAAATCAGCAAAGCCGTCCCGCCGTGGGTGCGCATGATCTATTCGAAAACAACCACAGATGAACACCGATAGACACAGATGAATTCAACACTCGAATCTGTGTCCATCCGTGTTCATCTGTGGTTTCTTTGCTCTTGTTTGCGAAAATTCCTTTCGCTATAGCCGATTCGCTTGGCAATTCCGAATCACAATCCGGGCAAGACCGGGAGGAGAGAGGCTATGCGCGATTGGATTGCGAAAATGACGCCCAGCTCGTGGCTGGCCAGGAAATCACTCATGGCGGCCGTGCTCATCGGCGCCTGCGTCGGAGCGTTCTGCTGGGGACGCAAGCAGAGCGTGGAGGCTGGGGGCAAGGGGCCCTTTGACCAGCTCGGCAAAACCAATCTCGATCGCCGCATTGTCGCGTACCTCTGGCAGAACACGCCGGTCACACGCGAGGAGCTGGGCGAATACCTCATCGAACGCTTCGGCACGCAACGCCTCGAATTCCTCGTCAACCGCAAGATCGTTGAACTGGAGTGCCGCAAGCACAACATTTCCGTCAGCGACGCCGAGGTCGAGCAACGATTTCGCAGGGACCTCGAAAGCTTCGGCAAGCTGCCACTGACGCCGCGAGATTTCGAAGAGCAGGTGCTGCGGCGTTTCAACAAGACGATGTTCGAATGGAAGGAAGACGTGATTCGGCCCAAGATTTTGATGGAAAAGCTCGTGCATTCGCAGATCAAAGTCAGCGAACAAGACGTGCGCGACGGCTTCGAAGCGCGTTACGGCCCGAAAGTCGATTGCCGCATGATCGTGATGCAGGCGGGCAACATCGCCGCGGTGAATGAAGCCTGGAACAAGGCCAAGCAGGGGCCCGAACACTTTTTGAAAGTGGCGGAGTCGCAGTTCCTTCCGAATCTTCAAGGCACGAAGGGCAAAGTGCCGCCGATTCACAGGCACTTCGGCGACAAGCTGATCGAGGAGACTGCGTTTCGTTTGAAGGAAGGCGAAGTCTCCGAGCCGCTCAAGATGCAGGACCATACGTACGTGATCCTGATGTGCGAACGGCGCTTGCCGGCGGACATCACGGCGAAGTACGAGAATGAACGGTTGCGCATTCAGCGCGAGGTTGAGGAACTCAAGATCGCGCAAGAAATCCCCCTGGTGTTCAACAAGCTTCGCAATCAAGCCAATCCGCGGCTCGTCCTGGATAACGCCGTGTCGCACATGGCTCGCTCCGATGGGCAGCCGCGCACGGGCGTGTCGGCGTTCGATCAGGTTCCCAATATGCCGCAAACGATTCACGTGCCGCCGGCGCCGACGCCGATGGAAGTGCGTCCGCCGACGGGCACGGTTCCGGTGTTGCCATCGGGCGTGGCGCCGCAGCCGATCAATCCGATCACGTTGCCCAAGCTCGATCCGCCGACGGACAAGAAATAACGATGGGCGAGCCACGGGGTTTATCCCCGTGGTTTGGAATTCATGCCACGGGGATAAACCCCGTGGCTCGCTAACAGGCAACGGAGTCTTGCATGATCAGCCGCCATTGGTTTTGCGTACTGGCAATATTGTTGGCCGCCGCGCCGATTCATGCGCAAGGCGTGAAGCTCGTTGAGGCGCCGCTCGCGCAGGCGTGCGTTCGCATCGAGCTGTCGATGGAACTCGCCGGCAAGATCACGGTCAAGCAGGACGACAAGGAAAACTCCTTTCCGCACAAGGCCGAAGCCAAGCACGTTTTTCTGGAGCGAATACTGGACACGATCGGCAACGTCGGCGCCAAGTCGGCGCGCCACTACCTTACGGCGGATTCAACGATTACGTTCAACAACAACGAAGCTTCCAAACGTTCGTTGCGAGACGAGCGAAGGTTTCTCGTCGCTCAGCGCGTCAAGGATCAGGTCGTCACGTTCAGCCCGCAGGGCCCAATGACGCGTTCGGAGATGGAGTTGACTGAACACTTCGACACGATGGCTGTCGCGGGTCTGTTGCCGGGCAAGAACGTTGAGGTCGGCAAGACCTGGATGATACCGAATGCAGTCGTCGCCGCGTTGTGCGAATTCGACGGTCTGACGGAGAATCAATTGGAAGGCAAGATCGAGAAAGTCATGGACAACATCGCTCACCTTTCGATTGCCGGCAAGGCGCAAGGCATCAACGTCGGCGCCCAGGTCGGCATGCTCGTCAACGCGCGTTGCGAGTTCGACATCAAGGAGGGGCGCATTGTTTTCCTGGAATGGAAAGAAACCATCGAGCGGCAGCAAGGGCCGGTGTCGCCGGCGTTGAGCGCGGATGTCACGATCACGCTCAAGCGCACGCCGATCGAGGAGCCGGAGCAGCTCAACAAATTCGCGTTAGTGCCGGTGCCGAAGGCCGAGACGCCGCCGGTGGCGTTGACGAACCTGCGCTTTCAAGACGTCAAGAAGCGGTTCGAACTGAGTCACGCTCGCAACTGGCACGCGGTCAGCCCGGACGACAATCCGCAACTGGTGATGCGGCTCGTCGAACGCGGCGAGTTCATTGCTCAGGCGACGATCACGCCGTGGAAGAAGATCGATCCGAAGAATGCCATGAATTTGACGGATTTCGCCGAGCTGGTCGCGAAGACGCCGGGTTGGGCGCTCGACAAGGAGACGGAACGCAAGACGCTCGACCAATTGCCGAAGGGGCATCACACCGTCCATCGGGTGATTGCGTCGGGCGAACTCGAAGGCGTTCGTACGGTGCAGTATTTTTACCTGGTCGTCGGCACGAGCGGCGAGCAGTTGATTGCGACGTTTTCCGTGGTGCCGCAGTTGGCGACGCGGCTCGGGTCCGCCGATCTGGAGATGGTGCGGGAGATTGTGTTTCCGGAGTGATGGGTTTACCTTGCTTGCGTTTAGCGCTCGCGTGGCGCCATGCGAGCGCTAAACGCAAGCACGGTTCATTTTTTGTTTTCGGTCGCGTTCGTTTTTTCCGCGGCCTTCTTTTCATCCGCAAACCGGGCGATGTACTCGGGAATCTCGATGCCGCCGATGTCTTTCATGATTTGCATCATGGGCGGCATCGTATGAGCGAGGCTCTTCAGGAAGTTGGACGTGTTGCCCGCTCCGTCGCCGTTCGAACCATTCTCCCACACGACGACCTTGTCGAACTTGATGTTCGAGATTGCTTGTGCCGATGCCTGGGCCAGGTTGTCGAGATGTTCGAGCATCAAAATCTGGAACGCGTATTGCGCTCCGCCGCACGCGTCGATGATTCGCTTCAAGCCGTCGCCCTTCTTGGCCAGCATCTCGTATTGGCCGCGCGCCTCGGCTTCCAGCTTCGCGTAGATGGCGGACGCTTGGCCCTCGGCTTCGATGCGGCGCTTCTCGGCTTCGGCTTCGGCTTCGACGATGACTTTCGCTTTTTGCGCTTTCGCCGGCGCTTCGAGTTCGGCACGACGTTCGGCTTCGATGCGTTCGGCTTGCGCTAACGCCGCCTTGGCTTGAGCGCGGTGCTTCCTGAACGGCGGCTTCCGATTCGCGTTTCCTGGTTTCGCCGAGTTGGAACGCCTCGGCTTGCTTGACTTGCAAGTTCGCCTGCGCCAGGGCGATGTCGCCCTGGGCGTGCGCTTCGCCGGCGATGGCCTTGGCGTTGGCGTCGGCGATCGAGATACGCATCTTGCGTTCGGCGTCCTTGACTTGCGATTCCTTTTCGAACGCGGCGGCCTGTTCGCCGATCTTTTGTTCCTTGTCAAGTTCCGCGATGCGCACCGCCTGCAAAAGGTTGATGCCGGCATTCGCGAGGCGAACGCG
>DAIOGM010000150.1:9490-15200 GCA_036745215.1 Gemmataceae bacterium | reverse complement strand
CGCTGCCGCGCTTCAGCGCGCGAGCGAGTTGGGCATCATCCATCGCGACAGGCCGAAGTCGGTGACCTTCACTTCCCCCTTCTTCGTCAGGAGGATGTTCTCCGGCTTGATGTCGCGATGGATGATGCCCAACTCGCTCGCGCGCTGAAGCGCGGCAGCGACCTGCATCATGATGTGCAGGCCGAGCGCAAGTTCGGGCGTGCCTTTTTTCTCGAGGAACTCACGCAAGTTTCGGCCTTCGACGAATTCGAGCGCAAGATAATTAACGTCATCGACGTGGCCGATGGTGTAGATTTGCACGATATTGGCGTGCGTCGCCCGGGCGACGTTCTCGGCTTCCGCCTTGAATCGTTGCAAGGAGCGAGCGTTGGACGCCAATTCGGGATTGAGCAGCTTGAGAGCGACCTTGCGTTTGAGGGAGGTTTGTTCAGCGAGATAAACTTCGCCCATGCCGCCGCGGCCGAGGCGATGCAAGATGCGGAATTCGCCGAGCACTTTGCCGGTCCAGTCCACCTCGTTGGAGGCGGGCGGCGGCGTGCTTGAGCTGGCGGCATCCGGTGGCTGGATCGCATTGTCCATCGCGTCGCGCCCGCGTAGGTCAGGCTTTCCGGCCTGACGTGGGTTTCCTCGTCAGGCTGGAAAGCCTGACCTACATCTTACTTTCGCCGCAGCGCTTCGGGGAGTTGAATCTGACTGCACGTCGTGTTGGCGTGCCCCGTGTAAAGGTATTGCCCGTCCGGAGAGAAGGTGACGGACGTGACCTGACTTTCCATTTCATGGGCGGCGCGTTCGTTGCCCTTCATGTCCCAGAGGCGAAGCGTGTTGTCCTCGCCGGCGCTCGCCAGCCAGGCGCCGTCCGGGCTGAACGCGAGCGCGGAAATCGCGCCGTCGTGGCCGTACATTTCTAGCACGAGTTTGCGCAGGTGCAAATCCCATAAGCAAACCGCATGATCGAGCGTGGCGGACGCGAGCAAGTCGCCCGTCGGCTGCACGGCGAGCACCGTCGTGCCTTCGAAGAAGGAGTCGATCTCGGCCCGTTGATCGAGGTTCCACAGGCTGATTTGACCGTTCGCGCCGCCGGCAGTCGCCATCCAATCGAAGCCGCCGACCGCGATGGTTTTGCCGTCCGGCAAGAAGTCCACCGATTGCACGGAACAGCCATCGAGCGCGTCGGGAATGAGCAGAATCGGTTCGCCGTCCGCGACGCGCCAGATCCACACCGACGTGCCCTGCACGCTGGCGGAAGCGAGCGTCGAGCTATCGCGGCTGAACGCGAGCGCCGTGATCGGTTCTTCGGGGCCATCCCATTCGGCGATCGTTTTGCCGCTTGTATCCCAAATGCGAATGCGTTTCTCGACGGCGCCGGCGATCCGCTTGCCGTCAGGGCTGAAGGCGAGCGCGTGAATCGATTCCGCGGATTCGAGCGTGGTCGCAACTTCGTTCTTCGCGGTGTTCCAGATGCGGGCCGCGTTGCCGCCGCCGTTGGTGAGCAGACGGGCGCCGTCGCGATGAATCGATATGGTCATCTTCGAACTGGTGCGCGGTCCAACATCGGCGTATGCCTTGCCGGTTTGCGGGTCCCACAGATGAATCATGCGATCGCCGTTGCACGCCAAATATTGGCCGTCGCGGCTGAAGGCGAGCGCGCGAATCTCGACATCCGGACCCTTCAGTTTGTACACCGTCTTCTTGGCGTCGAAGTCCCAGACGTGAATCGTTTGCGACGAATCGGCACACGCGAGCAAGCGACCGTCGCGGTTGAACGCGATCGCGTTGACTTGATTCGCATGGCTGTTGAAGAGAACCACCGGTTGCAGGGTCGCCGCATCCCAGATGCGAGCGGTCGTGTCCCAGCCTGCGGAGACGAGGAACTTGCCGCTCGGGTGCCACGCCAATGCCGGCACGCGATCGGTGTGCCCCGCGAGGCAGCCGATGTACTTGCCGTTCGACAAATCCCAGAGGCTGATCGACTTGTCTTCGCTCGCCGCCGCGAGGAGCTTGCCATTCGGACTGATCGCAACGGCGCTAATCGGCTTCTTGTGATACGACAAGCCCTTCTCGAAGACGGCGTGATGGCCGGGCGCGTCCCAGTAGGTGATCATGCCGTCGTCGTGGCCCAGCGCAACGAACGTCGGATCGATATGGAACGTCAACGCGGTCACCCAGGACGCTTGCGGAATCGACGTGAGCATCGCGCCCGACGAGGAGTCCCAGATCGCCAGATCGTCGCTCGCCGACGCCAGCACGCGGGCGTCATTTGAAAATGTCCACAGCGTTTCCATGTCGCTCAAGCTTCGCCAGTCGATTTGCCGGCCGGTCGCCGCGTTCCATTTGCGCAGGACGCCGAGGTCTTCAATGGAGTAGAGCCAATCGTCCTTGTCGAAGCAAATCGTCAGCACGTCGCTGTCGGTGTGCAGTTTCGGCTCGCCGAATGTGACGATGTTCGTGAACGCTTGCGGCTTCATCAAGATGGAGGTCATGCGTGCGTCACCGGAGCATAGAATGAGGAACAACGGGCGTCACGGGGTAAATTTTACAACACTTTCGCCCAGACGCGGCTCTGGCCCATACAAACTTGAGCAAATCTTCGGTGTTTCTTCGATCCGTATCCTGCATTGTATCGCATAACCTGTACGAACGCCACAGGCTGTTTTTGCCGCAAATGAGAAAGAATTTACCTCATGGGAGAATTTGAGTTCATCGACTGGATTCGCCGCCAGACACCGGGCGCGTCGCGAATCGCCGTCGGGCCGGGCGATGACTGTGCGGTCATTGAAACGACCGCGAATCGGCCGATGCTCGTGACGACGGACATGCTCCTGGAAGGCAGCCATTTCGTTCTGGCGGAGGTCGGCGCTGAACGCGTTGGCCGCAAGGCGATGGCGGTAAACTTGAGCGACATCGCCGCCATGGGAGGCACGCCGATCGCGGCGTTCGTGAGCGTTGGCTTGCCGCGCGGCACAAACACCAGCATGATTGCGGAAGATCTTTATCGCGGCATGCGTGAAATGGGTGATGCGTTCAGCACGTCCATCGCGGGGGGCGACACCAATAGCTGGACCGGTGGCCTCGTCGTCAACGTCACGCTAATGGGCGAGCCGGGACCGCAAGGGCCGATCCTGCGCAAGGGCGCCCAGCCCGGCGATTGGCTCATGGTCACGGGACCGCTGGGCGGCAGCATTCGTGGCAAGCATCTCGATTTCACGCCCCGCATTCGAGAGGGACTGCTTCTGCAGCAGCACGCGACGATCAAGGCGATGATCGACATCAGCGATGGCCTTGCCGCGGACGCGTTTCACCTATGCGAGGAAAGCGGCTGCGGCGTCGTCCTGTTCGCGGATCGGATTCCCATTGCCGAGGCGGTGCGCCAAATGTCCGGCGCTGCGTTGGAACATGCATTGAGCGACGGCGAAGATTTCGAACTCGCATTCGCCGTCGAACCGGGGGCCGGCGAGAAGCTCATGGCGACGCAGCCGATTCAAGGCATCACGCTGGCGCATGTGGGCGTCTTCGTTGAAGAGAAGGCGTTATTCCTCGACGAATTCGGCATGCGCCGCCGCATCGAGCCGCGCGGGTATTCGCATCCTTTTTGAAGTCGATTGCCAATGTACTCATCACGCTCCGCGTGATGGAGTTGGGCGCCATCGTTGGAGAGAAGATGGTGCCTGCGGAGGTTGTCCAACACCATCACGCGGAGCGTGATGAGTACATTGCCGCCGTCAATGGCTTAGATTCTCGAAACGCGCTGGCCTCCTCTCGACGCAACTTCGGCATTCGACAGGGATTTGTCAAGCCCGGCAATTCAGCCAATTTCTACCGGTCCGCGAAGAAAACACCGATAAGAGTGTTACAGCGAAAGGGAATTTTTTCGGGAGTTTGCGGACGTTTCAGCCGATGCTAGTTATGCGGCAAATGGCGTTCACGAAGTCTTTAACGAGCCGATTCGCCGCCAACATACGATAAGGAGTGCCGTCAGGCCGGCCGATGCTTACGCGTCTTTGCGTCGAGGATCGTGTTCGCGTCACGGGGTCGGCACGGTTTCAGGGTCAACCTGGCAAAGGAGTCGCAATGAAACGGTTCGCTTGTCTTTTGGTTGCGTGCGCCGGCATGGTCCTGGCGACGGCCGAAAATGCCCGCGCGGATTGGGGCCACCTCCATTACGGCGGCTATCAGCCCTGGTGGAACATCTTCGCCAAACGCAATTGCTACATGTCGATCGAAGAAGAACGTCTGCAGCGCTTCTGGCACGATTACTATGATGCGCTGCGCCGCTATTACGGCTCGCTCGATCGCATCGATTGGGTCGCGTACTACAAGAACCACGGCTACCAGATCAACAACGGCGGCATGGGCGGCTGCGGCCCGTGCGGCGGCCCGTCGCGCGTCCAGTTCGCGCCGGTCTTCGTCAGCCCGACGATGCAATGGGCGGTGCCGAACCAGATGCTCTCCGGCGCCCCGAACGGCCCGGGCTATCCGCCGATGAATGCGTTCCCGAATTTTGGCGGGCATCCTTGAGGTCTAGTTGATTTCGAAATAAAAACAACTCGTCTGGCGACCATGCCAGGCGAGTTGTTTTTTTTGGAGTGATACGAAGAGGCTTATCTCAAAAGCCGTCATTTGAGTTCAATATTCAGTTCTCTCATGTTCTCGGTGATCGTATACTTCATCCCCGATTTCTCGGGATCGCGAAACTTCTCCGGCAAATTCACCTGAGCGACTTTCGGCCCGCCGCCGCCGCCGGAGGAGGAGCCGGAGCTGTCGGGCGTTGACATGATCGCGATCTTTGTTTCGCCGGGGACGACTTCGGTCATGATGTATGTGCCGTCCGCGTTGATGCGGTTGGCGGAATAGGAGCCTGCGCCGTGGAACTGATGCAAGCCGGACGTCACCGGAGCGCCGTTGAAGGTGACCGTGCCCTTGACGGTAATCCGCTTGATGCCTCCGTCGTTGCAGCCGGCAACCATCGTGGCGGCGAGAATAAGAACGCAACTGCATAAGCGCTGGAAAATGGTCGGCATCGAATGAATCCTCAAAAACGTGGCGGCAAGATTGAAATCTTGCCGGTCAATCCATCGGCAAGATTTCAATCTTGCCGCCACGTGGGCGATTACCAGCCATCCATCACGAGGCCGTCGCGGGGCCAGATCGCGCGCACCCAGACGGTGCCGCTCATCGAACTCGGCACCATTTTGACGGTGCCGTCCATCATGGCGATGAGGCAGCCGGAGCCGTCCATCGCTTGCAGGAAATACGGATTGCACGCGGCGGGCGTCGGCACGCTCTGCGGTACGGCGGCGGTCGAGTTGGCGGTGCACGTGCAGGCGGAATTGTCGGCCTGGTTCGTGCCGGCCATGCTGCTGCTCATGAGGCGCGTGTCAAAATACGGGCCGCGCTCCCATCTCCATGGCGTGCGATACGCCCATAGCTTGTAGAAGTAATTGTTCGGGGCGGCGCCCATCGTCGTGTCCGTATCGCCGAGGCCGCACTTGGCGTACTGCTCTCCGAAGGCGACGGTGTTCGAGGTGCCGTCGGTGATCGTCACCATCTTCAATTTCGACACGGTGTCGGAACCGCACGGGACGCCGAAGATGGCGTGGTTGGCGGCGTAATTGCCGGTCGCCCAGGTGCCGCCGTTGGACTCGCGCCAGAGCGGCTGCGGCTCGGACGGATCGCGCGGCGAGGTGTAGGTGACGATCCGCTTGGAGCCGAC
>DAIOGM010000150.1:8070-9480 GCA_036745215.1 Gemmataceae bacterium | reverse complement strand
CCCAGACGCCGCCGTTGACGATGCCCGTGTCATGCAGCGGCGTTTGATCGACGTACGGCAAGATGAAGAAAAAGATCGACGCAAAATTGTTGCTGCCCTGCGCGTGCGGCAGGGACGGCTTGACCAGATCGGCGAGCGGCGGCACTTTTTTGTTGGCGTCGTGAAAATTGTGCACCGCAAGGGTGATCTGTTTGAGGTGATTCTGGCTCTGCGTGCGCGCGGCGGCCGCCCGGACCTTTTGCACCGCGGGTACCAGCAAGGCGATGAGAATGGCGATAATGGCGATAACCACGAGCAATTCAATCAACGTGAAGCCGTGGCGCTTCGATCCTGCCATATCGGACCTCCTTTGAGAATTGAGAGAGCAAGGAAATCGGCGAAGATGCAGGGATTCTCACATCTTAATTGGTTATCGTTTCATGATCGCATTTGTTCACGAGAAAATGGGAAAAGTTGCCGGGAAGTTGCGACAAAAATAAGAGAAGTCGGCGTGCAGAAATGAATTACAAGCGCTACGAGTCAGGCGGAAATCGCCCTTCCAAGAGTAAGGATTCTCGCAACATGACGCGCGCGGGTTCATTGATGTTTAGAACTTGCACGGTAACTTTGCCCGTCAATGTCTTGCCAATCAGTATCGCGTTTTCCCAGCGAAAATGGCGCTGCCATGATTGTTTACGCGGATTGAATAGGGGGTAAATCTTGCCGCCGAACAATCCGGATAGATTCGTGCCTTTGGCCCAATTGCATTCCGGACAGGCAAGGCCCAATAGACCTGGATCGTCTCCGCCGCCGTGTTGTTTGGCGACCACGTGTTCAACATGAAACGTCAGATAATCGTGATCGTCTTCATGAAGTTGGCAGTATTCGCATCGCCCGCCTGCACGCTCTCGGACGAATGCGCGAAGACTTGCTTTCATCAACCACCATTGGATTCGGCAAGGAGAAGGCGTGCTTTTGATTTGAGAATGGCGACAAACGAACTGAATTTGACGCAGTCGCCATATTCGGCCCGCTCTTCCGGCGTGAGCAGGCCTTTGCTGGAGCGTTTCGCCAAATAATCCACGCGGGTCTGCGTCTTGAGATCCGCTTTCAATGTCAGCACGCGGCGCGCGGATTCCGGCGTCAAGCATTTGCCGAGCGAATCGACCAGCTGATCCAATGAGGTCGTGTTGTGCGTCATTTTCATGGGATCATTGTACCATTTCTTCGAAACGAATTACGCGAGAATCATGGTCCTTTCGCCTCAGTTTTTGACGCCATGCATCAACACATCCCGAACCAAAAACGGCGCCGTCGCCGACACGCGGCGCGGCTCCTTCGTCATCACGAGCGTCAGGTAATCGCCGGCGAAGGTCGGCACGTCGAACAGCAAGCGGCTGGTGCGGCGCTGCGCCGGTTTCCGGGGTTTTT
>DAIOGM010000150.1:3203-8060 GCA_036745215.1 Gemmataceae bacterium | reverse complement strand
AAGCTCGCGAGATGGCCGTCGCCGTCCTTGTCGTAACTGGATTCAACGAGCGGACAGCGATAGGCGTTGGCAGCGCGCAGCTCCAGGCGTTGCAAGGCGACGTCCATCGGGCCGAGGATCGCGGTCAGGCCGGGGCGGACGCGAACGGCCTTCGGCGGGTCGCCCGGGGGCAGCAGGCTTTCGACGCCCGCAAAGCGGATTTGCAGGCGAGCCTGGCCGCCGTTCTGCGAGGCTTTGACGATCTTCATTGTTATCCCGTCGTAACTGCGCGTCTCTTTGCCGGCCGACGCGAGGACGTTGGCAATCTCCATCAGCGGCGGGTGTACGTTCACTTCCAAACGCACACGACCATGCACCTCTTTCAACGGCGTCATCGGGCCTTGCCAGGCGAACGATCTCAATTGCACCAGGCCGCCGAATTGCATCTCACCGGTATGCAGCGCGAGGATTTCTGCCGCGTCGCCCGGATAGGTGTCGGGATACGGCCGGAGCGCGGCGATCTTGCGTTCGCGGCCGTCGGCGTCGATCAACTTGGTGATTTCCGCGCGCGGCATGGCGACGAGCTTCAAGCGCGGCTCGGTGCGGACCTCGACGGCGAAGACGGCCGCATCGGCCTCCAGCGATTGCCATTTCATCCGCACGCGTACGCTATGGCGATTGTCCTCGACGTAGGCGCCGTCCGCCTGGTCCGCGAATTCGATGCGCGGCGGTGGAAAGGCGGGGCTGTAGGCGATTCCGTCTCCGTCTTTTCTGAGCCTCTCCATGACGTTCTTCACCTGGCTCGCATCGATGGCCTTGAGCTTCGCCGACCAGCGGGTGGGGTCGGCTTCATGAATCTTCGCGGCCTTGCAGTACTCGCGCCAGGCTTGCCAGAACGGCAATTCGCCCGTGTCGATCGTCAGCGGCGGATCGAGGTCTCTGCCGCCCAGCGCGAGGCCGGTTTGCAGTTGGATGGCCTGGCGGGCGGCTTCAAAACGCGTGTTGGCAACGCGAAGGCGCGTCGGCGTCGGCTTGACAATCTCGTCAATCAGCAAACGATCTTCAATGCGATCCATCAACGTGACGGCGCGGCGGCGCGTTTCCAAATCGGCGTTTGAATAGGACGCCCGCAACGCCGGCAGTGCAACGGCCCCGAGTTGTTCGAGCTTTTTCGCGGCCATTTCCCGCTCGGCGTACGTGCGGCTGCCGAGCTTGGCGACGAGATCCGCGGGCGTTTCCTGTCCGTAGGCGCACGGCGCCGCTGCGAAAAACAGGATCAACCACAGATGAACACGGATGCACACAGATGGAGATTTGGAATTGACGCCAACAATGGGTTGGGCAGATTGGCTCGGATTTTCTGTCCTATCTGTGCTCATCTGTGTCCATCTGTGGTTATTTTCTTTATGGCAACGGCACATTTTCGAAGCGGAACGGCACGGCGAGCGTGTGCGTGCGCGTGCCGAAAAGAACGAGGTCGCGCGGGGCGCCCTGGCCGGGGTTGGCTTCGAAGAGGATTTGCGCCGTGCGTGTTGTCGAGCCGTTGATAAAGTTGATCGTGTCCCCCTCGACGTTGGCGATCTTGAACTTCCGGCCCTTGGCGTCGAGCAAATCGGGGAGGTCCTTGTTGGTGCCGTCGCCGTTCATGCGTACGCCGCCGGGGCCGATGACCACGCCGCCGCGCAGGTTGACGTTGCCGCGGATGATCACCGCGCCGCCGTTGATGACGATGTTGTTCCCGAACATGTTGTTCATGGCGTTTTCAATCACCACATCCACGATGTAGTAATCGTCGAGCTTCTTGCGGACGCCGAGCACCCTGAGCGAACCGCCGCTCTTCATCGCCGCGGATTTGCCGGCGGCGTCCATCACGTTGTCGATCTTGGCGAGCGTCTCGTTCTCTAGATCGAGCTGGTACGCGAGCTTGCCCGATATTTCTTTGATGGCTTTGACGGCTTCCTTGTCGTCCTTGAACTTGACCTGAGTGAAGCGGCGCAAAGGAGCAATCAACTCATCGGGCTCGATTGACGCGTCCGGATCGAACGGCTTGGCGTCCTCGGATTTCGGCGGGGCGGGTTCCTCGAATTTGCGATTCGCCTGGTCGAGCGCCTTGTCAAAGATCGGCTTGCCCAGGACGCCGGTGTTCGTCATGCGCGGCTCGGGGCTGACGATGAACATGAGCGTCAATTCCTTCGTCTTGGCATCGCGACTGACGCGCAGCTCCGTCTTCAGCGAACCGTTGAGTTGAAAGTACGATTTTTCGTTCGTGCGATTCGTCAGCGTAATCGGCCCGGCTTGCGCGGCCTGCTGCGGAACGTAAATCGGCCGGCGCATGCCGTTCTTGGCCATGCGCGAGTAGATGGCCTGCGAAGATTGCACGCTCAGGTCCACGCGCTCCATCAGGCCCGCCTCGGCCGAGAGCCGATCGAGGCCTTGCCAGAAGGAAATCTTGCCGGTGTCGAGCGTGATCTTCTTGTCGGCAAATGGAATCGCGTCTCCGAGAAACTGAATCGGATAGCCGCTTTGCTTGGCGAGTTCGGCGATCGCCTGCTGAACAGAGGCGTCCTTGAGTTTGAGATGGACTTCAGTCGGCGCCAGGATTTGTTGGTTGGTTAGCTGTTCCTCGAATCGCGAAATCAGGTCGCTCAAGCGGCGCGACGTTTCAACGTCGGCGGTCTTCGCCGCGCGGCGAAGCGCGTCTAGGGCGGGTACGCCGATTGCTTCCAGCTCCTTGCGGGCCTGTTCACGCTGCACGTACGCGGGGCTGCCGAGTTTGCGGACGAGGGCGTTGATGCGGGCGTCGTCCGTGGTTTGGGCGGCGGTTGCGGATGCGAGGAAAATGCAGGTTATTGACGCGATGATCCAGTGCCTGGCGTTCATTCATGATCTCCATGTTGGCGGGATCAACCAGGAATTATCGCAGATTCTGGAGAGAATACAAGTTGGTTTACCGGTTTACGTTTAGCCGAGCGCTAAACGTAAACGGGATTGATCATTTCTTCACCGAAACCAAAATCGGCTCGCTCGCATAGTGAATCTTGACCACGAAATTGATGGACACATTCGCGATCACGCAGATCGGCACATTGTCAACCGGCGCCGCGCTCGCGTCCGCCTTGAGGACGATGTGCCCCTTGCTGGCGTTGCCCAGCAACGTCTTGCTCTTGGCGAGCACGACCGTCACGCCCGGCGGCAGCGGATTGCCGATGACGGCGCCGAGGTGCTGGAGCAGCACGTCGAGGAACACGCCTCCCTTGTCGTATTCGGGCGAACGCTCGATCGTCACGTTAATCTTGACTTCCTGGCCCGGCTTGAGGGTGACGTTGTTCGCGCTCACGAGGACCTTGCGAATGTCCGACGGCGACGTGACCGCGACGGTTTGCAAATTGACATCGAAACGTCCGCGGCCGCCGCCTGGTAGGTAAATTTCCTGATTGGGCGTCACGCCGCGGACGAGCGTTTGCTCCTTGCCATCGATCATCGCCTTGGCGGTGCCGACGATTTCGACATTGGCGGCGTTCAAGCCCGCATTCGCCGCGGCGGCCAGGACGATCACGCCTTGCGTCATCGTCGGCGGAATTGTCAACGGGCTGGCGGTGACTTCCTTGGGCAGTCCCTTGATCGTGACGTCAACGGGGCCGGCGAAGCCATTGACGCGATTGACGTGGACGTACCACGACGTGCTCGAGCCGGGGCCGATCATCGTCTTGTCCGGATCGCAGCGCACCGTGAAGTCCGGCGTCGCCCAGTCCATCTCGACGAAATAGACGGACGATTCGGAGCCCTTGCTGTTCAGATCGCGCACGCGCAGGATGAAGTCGGCGTCCGCGGCCGGCGAAAAAACGAGGGACGCCTCCTGGCCGTGCGTCGTATCATTGCTCGCCACGAGATCGCCCTTCGGCGTGATGACCTCCAGGATGCCGTGCAGCGACGAATTGAGCAGTGTGCCGAATCGCCGCGCCTTCAGTTCCATGCGAATCGGCTTGCCTTTCGTGGCGGCGAAGACGTAATGGTCGGCGTCGCGTTTCTTACCGATGCGGCCATTGACGCCGGCGGGAATCGTGACGCGATTCGCCTTGGCCGGCTCGTCGTTCGGCTCAACTTCGACAAACTGCGGCAGATTGCTGACGATGAACGATGCGGGGTTCAACTTCCCCCCTCTCCCCTCCGCGGGAGAGGGGTCGGGGGTGAGGGGGTCAAATCCAAGCTGGATTTGCTGGACGCCGAACGCGTCCGGCACGAGCAGCTTGAACTTGTCGCGAATCGCCCTGGCCGAACCGATCGGCTCGACGTCGATCGTCTTGCCCGGGTTGCCCGCCATCGGAAAGACGTGCGAGACGTATGGCCGATTGGTTGCGGCGATGGCGTAGACCCAGCGTTGATCGCCGTCGTAGGTGGATTCACGTACTTGCAGGTAATACGCGCCGGTCTTCGTGATTATGTACGCGAGCATCGGATCGGCAAAGAAGAACGTGTCGTTGGCGGCCAGTTCGCGCCCCTCGCCGTCAAAGAGCGTGAGCATCGGCTTGGCGTGTTTTTGCAGATCGTGAATCTTGTCCTGAATGCGAGCGCAGAACATCTCGAAGGTTATCGTTTCGCCTTCCTTCGCGTCGAACTTGAAGTAATCGAGATCCTCCAGGACTTCTAGCTTGCCGACCAGCGTGCACGGCAATTTCACGTCTTGCGCCTGGGCCACGAGGTTGTTGGCCGGCTTTTCCATGACGATGGGATCATCGACGATCAACAACTGGCCGACGGAAGAAACGCCGAGCGAAGTCGCGATGCGAAATTCGCGCACGCCGAGCGGCGCGTCCTTGGCGATAGTGGTCTTCATCTTGACGCTTTTGAGGAGCGTGCCGGGGACGGGCGGCGGGCTGG
>DAIOGM010000150.1:0-3193 GCA_036745215.1 Gemmataceae bacterium | reverse complement strand
GGCGCTGATGCCGGCGACTTCGAAGAGGGCCTTGTACGCGCCGGCGAATTTCATCTGGCCATCGACGGCGATCTCCGTCGTCGTGCCGCGCTGGAGGGCGACGGGGTAGGCGTGCGTGATCATGGGGAAGGAAGTTTGTGCCAATGCGGGAAACGCCATCATGACGAAGCATAGCACCATCAATGATCTTGAAACGGTCATCGCTAACTCCCGATCATGGCAAAAAAATGAATGGCAAAAAAATGAAGTACATAGTGGGTTAACAAACTCTGTCTTTCATTTCTTGCCAACCATTTTTTTGCCTATTTCTTGTCAAACACCGGCGCCGGCACAGGCTCGCCGCGGAATGCCTGCGCTACGAGCGCCGTCAGTTTCAATGACGACCATGCCTGCGTCGCATTGGCTTCCTGTCCGTTCATGCGCCAGCGGGCGTCCTTCACGAACTTGTCGCTGCCGGTCGCGTAGCCTTCCGGCGTCATCGCAAGCCAATCGGGTTGATCGTCGCCGGCATAGGCGAGCAGTGTCACGAGGTGGCGAGCGCTGGCTTCATCCCATAAACGTACGAGGCCGTCGAAGCTGCCAGAGGCGATAAACTTGGCATTGGGGCTGATCGCGGCGCTATAGGTAACCGAACCTACTGGCATGATCTTGACGCCGACGCCTTCGACGCCTTCCCAGGTTCGCACGGTGCGGTCGGCGCCGGCGGAGACGATGCGTTTGCCGTCTTTGGAGAAGCCGAGTTCATGAACGGCGACGCCATGGCCGGTGCGAATGCGGATTTTTTCGCCGGTTTGCGTGCTCCACCAGAAAATACCGGTCTCGAAGCCGGAGGAGATCACCGATTTGCCGTCCGGATGGAACGCGACGGCCATCACGTCGTCGTTCATGCCGCCGAAGGTGAAGAGGCTCTTCGCGGTGTCCTTTTCGAAGAGTTGCACCGTGCGATCCTTGCTTGCGGACACGAGGCGTTTGCCGTCCGGACTGAAGGCGACGGCGTAGACGAAATCGGAATGATGATGATATTCCTTGATCGTGGCGTGCGTCTTGACGTCCCAGAGCCGCACGGAATGATCGAAGCTCGCGGACGCTAATTGACTGCCGTCGGGGCTGAACGAGATCGACATGACCGTGTCGTCGTGGCCGCGCAAGACGCCAAGCAGCTTCCAGTTGCTGGTTTGATAGACCCGCAAGTCGCCCTTCGCGGACGGTTGGCCGCCGCCGACGGCGAGCACTTCCCCCTTGGGGCTGAAGCGCAAATCGTTGACGGCGCCGAGGACGTTCGTGAGCTGCTTGATCGGCTGTGCCTTGGCGAGGTCCCAGACGATCACCTGGCCATAGCTGCCGGCCGCCAAAAGTTGATTGTCCGGGCTGAACGCGACGGCGGTGATCGGCGCGAGCGGGCCGATCTTGAGAGCCAGTTCGAGCTTGCCGGCCGACTTGATGCCAAACGATCCCGCGGGCGGCGTGGTCGTGGTCGGGATGATGACGTCGAGCTTGCGCGTCGGTACTTTCTTGATGGGCGCGAGGACTTCCAAGGGCGGCGTGCCTTCCTTCGCGCCCGAGTCGATCCACTTCTTGATGAGGGCGATTTTTTCCTTCGACACCGGTTCGCCATCGAGCGGCATGCGTTTCTTGACGTCGGTGGTGATGAGCAATTCGTAGAGCAGGCTCTTGTCCGCGTTGCCGGCGACGATGGCGGGGCGCTTGGCGCCTTTCCTGGTGGCGTCGAAGGTGTCGAGAGCGAGGCCGCCGGAGACTTCGAGTTCGCGCACGTTCTTCATGCTGTGGCACGCGGTGCAGCGGCTGCGGAAGATGGGGCGGATGTCTTGCCAGTAGGTGAGGTCGGTCTGTGCGGCCGCGGACATCGGCAACGCCGCGATTGCAAGAATCGGAACAAGGAATCGCATTTTTATTTCCGTCGTCCGTTTAGTTTTTCGCTCGCGAGGCGCCGCGCGACTGCCGAATTATTGATCAACCGCGTGGCGCCGCGCGAGCGCTAAACGTAAACCGGTAAATCAATGATTGAACAAAAACTCCCGCGAGTTGAGCAACACCCACATCACATCCTGCAACCCCTCGCGCGGCGTCGGCGCCTCGCGCACGAACCGCAGGCCGCGATCGATTTCGTCCTGGTTCGGCAGGCGCGATAGCGTCGCCAGATACATCTCTTCGATGATCTGCTCATTCGTCTTCTTCGCCTTGAGCAACGTCTCCAAACGTCCAGTCGGATCGGCGATCTTCTTGTTCAAGGCGTCGCCGTTCAGGAAGTGCAGCGCCTGGCCGATGTTGGGCTGCGTCGTGCGTTCGCATTCACACGTGATTTGCCGGGCGGGACGGCCGAAGATGTCGAGCAGATACGACTTCACGCCGGAATCGGGCAGCTGGATCGCGCGGGTGCCGAGCGGCAAACCTGGATACTTCTCGCGGGTTCCAGTGGCGAAGTCGAGGGCGTCGGCCATCTGCTCCGCCGTCAATCGCCGCACCGTGTAGCGCGTGTAATGGACGTTTTGCACGTCGGCTTCGTTCGACGGAATCTTGATCGACGCCAGTTGATAGGCGCGCGAGTTCATGATCGTCCGCAGCAGATGCTTCAGGTTGTACTTGTTCTTGACGAAGTCGTTCGCCAACGCGTCGAGCAACTCGGGATTGCTCGCGGGATTGGTGGCGCGCATGTCGTCGAGCGGCTCGACCAGGCCGCGGCCCATCGTATAACCCCAGAAGCGATTGACGATGTTGCGGGCGAAGAACGCATTCTCCGGCGCCGTCATCCATTCTGCGAGCTTGACGCGGCGATCGATCGGATCGTTCATGTCCACGCCGTCGAGTGGCCGCGATTTGACGACGCCGCCCTTGCGCGGATGCGTTTGCTCGCCGGTCGCCTTCAGGTACACGACCTTCTCGCGGCCGAAGATGCCGAACTCCTGGCTGTTCTTGGTGCCGAGCCGCACGAAGAACGCGGCCATGCTGTAGTAATCGTCCTGGCTCCATTTCTCGAACGGATGATGATGACACTTGGCACAGCCGATGCGAACGCCGAGGAAGAGCTGCGAGGTTGTCTCGGCCCAGTCGGCGGCGTTGTTGGCAGTCATGAAGTAATTGGCGGGGCCTTCGGTGTAGGTGCTTCCTTCGGCGGTGACGATGTCGCGGACCATTTCATCAATCGGCTTGTCGTCGCGAATCTGGCCGCGGACCC
>DAIOGM010000149.1:4223-15263 GCA_036745215.1 Gemmataceae bacterium | reverse complement strand
CGCCGATCCCGACCGCAAGCTCATCGGCGACGACGAGCACGGCTGGTCCGCGCAGGGCGTCTTCAACTTCGAAGGCGGCTGTTATGCCAAGTGCATCAAGCTGTCGAAATCGGGGGAGCCGCAGATCTGGAACGCGATCCGCTTCGGCAGCATCCTGGAAAACGTGGTGCTCGAGGAGAAGACGCGCGTCCCCGATTACGACGACGCCACGTTGGCTGAAAACACGCGCTGCGCCTATCCCCTTGAATTCATCGACAACCTCGAGCCGACCTCGCGCGGCGGACATCCGAGGAACTTACTCTTCCTCGCGTGCGATGCGTTCGGCGTATTGCCGCCGCTGTCGAAGTTGACGCCGGCGCAGGCGCAGTACCACTTCCTGTCGGGCTACACCGCGAAGATCGGCGGCACGGAAGCGGGCATCAAGGAGCCGACGGCGACGTTCAGCAGTTGCTTCGGCGCCCCGTTCCTGCCGCGGCCGGCGGTCGATTATGCGAAGCTTCTCGAGCAACGCATCAACAAACACAACGCCGCGGTCTGGCTCGTCAACACCGGCTGGACCGGCGGCCCGTACGGCGTCGGCAAACGCTTCCCGTTGGCGACGACGCGCCGCCTGGTGCGGGCCGCGCTCTCCGGCGAGCTGGCGAACGTCACGTTCACGCCCGATCCCGTCTTCGGCGTCCTCGTTCCCACGGCATGTCCCGATGTCCCCGCCAATCTCTTGCAACCCAGCCAGTCCTGGCCCGACGCCGCCGCTTACGCCAAGCAAGCGCGGCAACTGGCGGAGTTGTTCATCAAGAACTTCAAGACCTATGAATCCCAGGCGAGCGCGGACGTGAAAGCGGCGGGGCCGAAGTGAGCTGACCGCTGCAACGGGCCCTTTTACCCAACAGCAGTTGGGTAACACGAATCGCAAAAAACACGAGGGATTTGGGCCAATTCTGGGCTGTTACCCACGTGCTTGCGCCTCAAAGGCTCTGCTCCAAGGCCGTGGCGATTTCACAATTGACATCCATTCGAATTTCGTGGTATTATAATACCACAGCCGGGGACTCGCGGCGTGCCATTCGATTCGATCCTCTGGGACCTGGATGACGATCCCGACGGCAACGTGAAACATTGCGCCGAACATGGCATCACTAAAGAAGAAGTTGAAGAAGTCCTGACAAATCCGACCGACACCGGCACGAGTCGATCATCCGGCAGGCCAGTTGTTTTTGGCGACACGAGCACCGGCAAACACTTGATGGTGGCATACGAGGAAATCGACGCCGACACCGTTTACCCGGTGACGGCCTTCGAAGTGCCTAGGAGAACCCAATGATGAAACGAATCACGCGAAAAGAACGTCTGACATCAGAAGAGGCAGCGAAGATCAAAGCCGTGCGCAAGCAAGTTGCAGAAGAGTTGCCCGACTTGATCGCGCGCCACGACGAACGAATGGCAGCGCTCGATCAATTACAGGGTTTGCTTCAACAACTCAAGACAGCGCGAGAAAAGCGCGGCCTCAGCCTTGCCGACCTTACCGAACTGACGGGCATGGATCGCTCCGCCCTCTCCAAACTTGAGAACGGCCAGCGCCCGAATCCAACGGTCGAAACACTGGTGCGCTACGCGGAGGCGGTTGGTAAGCACTTGAAGATTGAGTTAGAGGACCAAGATGACGTCTTGGACAAGTGGTTTGAGAGTTTTCTCCATGCATTCATCCATGAGATACACAAGAAACAGGAAAAGGACTGTGTTGCGAAGGCGTTGTATTGTCTGTTAGTTCGCGAAGCCAACACTTGGCGATCGATTCGCGTGTTGCAAAAAAACACGCGCGTCGAATTCCATGACGTGTTCATGGTGGACGCCGGCACTTTGCTTCGAGCCATGTTCGATGCGTATTTGCAAGCGGATTTTATTTACCGTGATCCTTCAGAACGCAAACAGCGAGCCACGGATTACCTCGATTTTGAACATGTCGAGCGCTATCGCATGCAAGAGAAAGTTCTCAAACACGACAATGAGCTAGTGACGCGACTTAGCTCATCCGCTCGAAAGCTAGAAGGCGAAAAGCGGGTTCTTGAACAATTTGAGCGCGTCAAAGACCGATTCCTCGAGGAAAAAAAATGCCGTGATGGCAAAGTCAAGGTTGGTCCTGCTACACGTATGCATTGGTACAAAGGGGGATTGCCTCATTTAGCTAAGGCAGCTGGCAGGATGGCGGAATACGACACGTTTGTGGCGTCTTTCGGTGGCTGCGTTCATTCAAGTATTTTCGCTGTTCTGAATGGTCCTCCGGTCCGGTCACAAAATGCATTGTTTCTCGCTTCCGAATTCACGGCAAGAGTTGCGATCATGAATGCTGAATACAATCGCATTTACATAGGCGATGACCGAGCGAACTTGGACGAGCTTGCCAAAAGCGGACTCGATAATTCATGAAATCATCGCCGACAAAACCAATTGCATTTCCACCCATTTTCGACTATTGTTAACCTTTCGCGCTTCCCATGCACAGCACTGGCCAATTATTTGGAGTGGTCGTCATGCGTTTCCTCCGGCTTGCCCCGCGCGTTTCGCGCGCGAAACCGAACCGCCGTCGCCGGCTCTTGATCGTCGAGCAACTGGAAGACCGCAGCCTCCTGTCGGCTTCGCTGATTGCCGACTTTCAGCTGCTGGGCAGACCGGCGCCGGGACCGCAATATCAATGGGATATGACCAAGATCAAGGCCCCGTCGGTCTGGCCCGCCACGGAAAACGGCCCGAAAGTGGTCGTCGCGGACATCGACACCGGCATCGATTACACGCACCCGGATCTTTACTTGAATGTCTGGATCAACCAGGGTGAGATTCCAGCCGGAGTGGTGGACACGGATTCCGATAGCCGAATTACTTTCTACGATCTGAACGCACTCGTCAATGCCGGGATCGTGGCAAACACCAATGACAACGACTACATCGACGCGGGCGACCTCCTTGCCAGCCCGCTCTGGGAAAACGGCGTTGACAATGACGGCAACGACTACGTCGATGACTTGATCGGCTGGAACTTCGTCGCCGGCACCAATGATCCCATGGACGACAACGGCCACGGCACGCACACCGCCGGAACCCTGGGCGCGATTCACAACGGCGCCGGCAACGGCGTGGACGGCGTCTTTGGCAAAACCCAGATCATGGCCCTGAAAGCCTTCGATCAAGACGGCGGCGCCGCGACCGTGCAGCTTGCTCTCGACCGCGCGACCGCGGCGATCTATTACTCGGCCGACAACGGGGCGCGCGCGTCGAATAATAGCTGGGGCCTCCGTGGGTTCGGCGAAAAGAAAGACGGCACGGTCCACGTTCACCAGGCCTTGTTCAACGCCATCGCCGCGACGCAAGAAGTTCTTTTCGTGGCGTCCGCAGGGAACAACGGCGTCAACAACGACATGAGTTCGCAAGCCAATTTCCCGGCCAGTTACGACTTGCCGAACATCGTCTCGGTCGCAGCCACGAATTCGAGCGATCAGAAGCCGATCTGGTCCAACTACGGCGCGACCACGGTGGACCTCGGCGCACCGGGCGTCAATGTTTTGAGCACGGTGCCGGGCGGTTATGCCGTCTATAGCGGCACGTCGATGGCCGCGCCGCATGTCGCCGGCGCCGCTGCGCTGATCTTGTCGCAGAATCCCGAGCTGGATGCCCTTCAGGTCAAAGGCGCCATTTTGAACAGCGTCGATAGCGTCAAGTCCATGTCGAACACGGTGTCGAAGGGACGACTCAACGTTGCCAACGCTCTAACCACGGCCAATTTGCTCACCGGCAGCAGCTCGGCCGCCAGTTCAAGTTCGGGGCAAGCGGCCCCAGCTGCTCCAACGGGGAATGGCCGAGGCGGTCGTTTGACGCAACGGCAATTGACAGCGACGCCGTCGGATGTCGACGGCACGGCGTCGCCGGTGGACCCGCTGCTCGCGTTGGGCGATATCCCTGTTTTGAACAGCTCGGCGTTCAGCGATTTCAGTCGATTCTCGACGGTTGCGGATTTGCTGTTGCTGCCAACGGTTCAACGTGGGTCGCGTTCGCAAATCAAGGTGGAAGCGCGCTATTTCGATGAAGCCGACAGTGAACCGATGCCGCCCGATGACGTTCCGGTGATTGTTGTGCAACTCGAAGCCGCGGCTCCGCCTGCGACTGTTCCAACCTTCCGTCGCACGGAATCACAATTTGAGACGCCGTCGTTCCGTGTCGTGCATGACGAAACGTCCGCTACGGCGCCGAGCGCCGGCGACGCTGTGGTCGGCCAGGAAGCTCGGGCGCTGGAAAGCGCCGCGGCGTCCCGGACGCAAAGCGATTCGTCCGAAGCGAGTGGATTCCTCGCGGAAATGCTCACCAACACCGCGAGCAAGCTCTTATGGATCGCCATCGCCGCGTTTTGCTTTGCGCCGGGCGCCTGGTTGACGCATGCACGCACTCGCGTGGAAGAAGAATATCGGAAGCGCTTCGCCGCGTAATAGGCATATCTACCTATAAACCTACAAGCCTGAAGCGCCAGCGAAGGAATTCGCCGGCGTTTCACGTTTGCGTCCGCCTCTTTTCGCGTTCCGCAATCTGTCTCTCCCAGCCACGGTACAACCGCCAGCGGGCCCAGCCGCGGCCGGCCATGGTGAATCCGCCGCCCATGAGAAATAACGAGGCAAGGACGAGGAAGCAGCCGAGCCCGCCACTGGTCGCCATGAGCCCAAGGAGCGCCGTCGTCAATCCGCTCGCGATGACGGCGCCGATCAATCCGCCCAAGAATTGCCGATGCGCGGCGTCGATCAGCCGCCGTCGGCTCTCCGGCGATTCGTTGAACTCCCGCATTTCGCGCTGAATGCGTTCCACCAGTGCCCGCGCGGCCGGCAGAGAATAATCCAGCTTGATGAGGTCCTCGACGATTTCATCGGGCGTCTTGCCCAGGAGCAAGGCGCGCGGCACCAGCGTCTCGGCATCCTCGGCCGCGAAACGTTGTTCGGGAGTGAGGTCGTCGTCCATGTATCTAATCGATCAAGAACCAGCGGGCGTTGCCGCTCACGGAATGTAGGTGATCGTATCGGCATAATCGTCTGCGAAACCCGCATGAGCGACCAATTCGAGTTGATTCAAAATCTCCTTGATCGAACAACCAATTCCAATGACGAAGATGCCCGGCAAATGGCGTCCGGATTGCAAGTGTCTCGCCAGATGAACGGGCATCGTATGGACATCTTCGGTGAGGAGTATTCGGCCTTCGCGTTCAGACCAGAGCAATATGACGGAATCGTCGCTGCCGAGCGGCAAATCGGGCGGGTCGCCGACGCGCGTTGCATCGATCGGCAATCCGCCGAGTGAATTGTGCCGCACGATCGCGGACCACAACGGGCCGCGCAAGTGTTCGTCGAGAACGAAGCGCAGCATTCGTCACGGCCTTTCCGCCTGCTGCGCTTGCTCCAAACGCTGACGGAGCGCGGCCAACGGCAACCGATTGGGATTCTCGGCGCGCTGCCGTTGCAATTCGTTTTTGCACGTTGCAATGTAGGCGTCGACGTCGTCGCGATTCTCCAAATAAAATGCGATCACTTTATGAATCAGCGCCAGCGAAAGGTCGGGAAATTGGCCTGCCAACATTTCCGCACTGTAACCGTCGTTGTAGTAATGCACGACGTGAAACAAGCCGATGCGATGGTCGGTGAGGCGAATTTCGCCAGAGGCATCACGATTGAGGAAATCAGGCAAGTTCATTGGTCGCTCCCAACGATGATTTTCATTCATCATACCATCTGTCCGCCTCACAACTGTTGCAAATCATGCGTTGCCCAGGAGTAAGGCGCGCGGCACCAGCATCTCGGGCGTTACCGACCCTCGGTTAGCCGAACTCCGAGCCAATGGTCGAGATAAGGATTTCCGTAGATCTTGTTGGCGGTAGCCTGAACATCATATGAGATTCGGCGGAATCGGATGAACTCGCCATCGACGAGCACATAACAGGCTCGCCAATCTCCGTCGTGAGGCTGTCCGACGGAGCCGACGTTGCAAATCGTCTTGCGGCCATCAAGCCGATACGAATAATCACAATCGGTTGGACTGAAAAACTTCCACAACTCAGACTGCTCCTCAACGAAGATTCCCGGGATATGCGTGGTCCCATTGAAGCAGTATCGATGAAACGTATTTGCAATGCGCGACAATTTTGCGGTGTTGTAGATATCTTCCGGATAAAGAAATTCGTGAAGACAATTGCGAGGCGTGCCGTGGACGAAGACGCATTCGTTTTCGGTGTGGATAAGCGGCCGTTCTGCCATGAATTGGCGGAAGCTTGAACCGTCTGCGGACGTTTTCAGAAGCTCTCGGCACCAAAGCACGCTCTTCGCGGCGTGGTGAGCAGTCCAGAGGGATAGATCTACGTCAATGATTGTTGCATAATCGAAATTCCCTTGCAGAACAACATTCCATGCCATGCTCAGCGCCACGCACTCCAGCGGATGCGGACCGTAGCCGACAAGATCACCGAGGCAAAAGATCTCACTCACTCCATGACATCGCGCATCGCTCAGCACGGCCTGAAGGGCTTCGAGATTTCCATGGATGTCGCTGAGAATTGCCCGCATCGAACAGGTCCGAAAATAGGGTTCACGGCGGCTTGCGTCAAGAACCAGTCGTCGACGCCGGCGGCGTCAAACTCTTGAACACTTTCTCCGCTTCCGCGATGGCCGTCGCGACCACGGATTTCATATCGCTCCAAGGTAAATCATTCAAATAATCCGCATCGTTCCGCCATTGCCGAAGCCGTTCGAGACGGTCGGCATCGCCCTGGGGCTCTTGCCTTTGAGGTGAGCACGCAGCGAGCCGTGGTCCCGCTCATCGCTTTTGGGTTGATATTTCAGGAATTGCTCCGCGTAATTCCGCGCATAGCAAAACGCGGCGAAATAAGCCCGACTCACCGCGGAACGGCACAACGCCTCTTCTTTGGAAACGCCTTTGCTCGCGTCTTGTTCCATCTGGTGGGCGAGGTCCAGCAAGTTCTTCCAATCAAACGGCATGAACGCTCCCAGGCTTTCGGAAGTCCGTCGTTACAAGTAAGTAGCCGTTCGTCGTTTCAAGTTCGCGATGAAACGCCTCACACATCGTTTCGATGCGATCGATGATAACTGGATCGTACGTTTCTTGTCGAACATAGAGCGTCAAGTAACGCTCTTCGATTTCAGGATCACGGTAAACTTGCAACGACAACTCCGTCGAATTCCCGAATTCAACGCGTGCCTTGTTGCAGATGGCATCCAACAGCGGCTCCAGTTCCCGATGATCGACCAAATAGGCCTCGATGTCTTCCGCTTTGGTAATGATTACGTCATGAACCTTCAGCTTGTCCACGATTCGTGGCCCGGAAATGGTGGCAGTGTTGTTGGCTTTCATGGAACGCTCCAACGATATTTTTCATCAATCATGATGCCACTTGCACGCCTCACAACTGTTGCAAATCATGCGTCTTCGGCAGGTCGTCGAGGCTCGTCAAGCCGAACATATCCAAAAACCGCAGCGTGGTCGCGTACGCAACTTCCTTCGGCTTCGCGCCCGGCATCGGCACGATCTGGATCAGGCCGCGACGCACCAGTTGACGCAACAGCGAGCCCGAGTCGGCGCCGCGGAAGTTGTCGGTCTCGGCTTTCGTGATCGGTTGACGATAGGCGACGATGGCGAGCACGTCGATGGCGACGGTCGAAAGACGCGCTTCGCGGATGCCGCCGTAGAGCTTTTCGATAAGGTGCCGCCAGCGTGGCCGCAACGTCAACACCCAGCCGGCGCCTTGTGGTTGAATCGAATACGGGCGAGTTTGCCGGCGATAGTCGGCGTTGAGCTGCGTGACGGCGTCGTCGAATTGCTCCTCGGTCAGGCCACGCAGGATTTCGCGGGCCCGCTTGGCCGTCAATGGAGCGCCGCCGACGAACAACAATGCTTCGATGATGCGCAACGGTGGCGGCGGAGTCGTGGGCTCCGGTGTTAGCGGAACCTCAGGTGGCACGTCCGCTTGCCCCACGATCGCGGCGTAGGTGCGGCCCAGGTCCTCCGGCGTTGTCGAGGCGTCGAATTCGTCCGGCATGGTTATTCAAGACCCGGCGAGCCGAGCCGCGTAAGCGGCCGGTTGAGTCGGCGATCGCATGCTCAACCGGCCGCTCACGCGGCTCGGCTCGCCATATCGTTATTCATGAGGCAACATGAAGATACCCGTGTAGAACGTGCCGGCCCATAAGACGCCGAACAGAATGCCGGCCGCGATGTGAAACGTGCGCTTGTGCTTGAGACCGGTGAACAGCATCACGAACAGCAATCCTGCGGACGGCAGCGAGAACGCCAGGTGAATGCGCAGCGCGTCGCCGTGCTCACGGACGTAGTCGTCGAAAATCTCCGGCACGATGACGCGCGCGATCAGTTCCAGCCCGATCAAGGCGGCCAGCGTCAGCGCGAAAAAAGCGATGTTGATGCGGCCATGCAGTTTCGTCTTGCCTGCCGCGAGGGCGACGAGCGACGCGAGCCACAACACGGTGACGGCGGCGACAGCGATTTTCAAAATCAGGATAACCAAACCGGCGCTCATGCACTCATGATACGAAGAGCGCTACGCCGCAAGCGGCTTTTTCTTGCGCACGGGCGGCGCGTGCTTCCAGCGGCGATGCACCCAGAAGTATTGCTCCGGCGCTTCTCGAATCATCGCTTCCAGCCCCGCGGTGAAGCGCTGCGTGATGGCGCGGACGGCGTCCGGCGTCTTGTCGTAATCCTCCGGGAAAATGATGTCAAACGGCCAAAGGTGATATTTGCCGTCAAGCTTCGGCGTGCCGGCGACGACCATCGGCACGTTGTGTTCGAGCGCCAAAAGGGCAATCGCCTTGTGCGTGGACGCGGGCCGGCCGAAGAAATCGACGAACAGCCCGCGCTGCCCCGCGTCTTGATCGGCGAGCGTCGCGAGCAGGCCGCCTTCCGCGAGGATCTTCTCCATTCGATCGAAGTCGCCTTGCTTCGCGAGCAGCTTCTGACCGGTGCGTTCGCGGAAGTCGCGCAAGAAGTCGTCGAGATACGGATTGTCAAGCGGCCGAGCGATCGCGTGGGAACGGAAGCCGAACATGCCCAGGACGTAGCCCGCCATTTCCCAGTTGCCGAAATGCCCCGTCACGAACAACACGGGCCGGCCCGAGAGCATCAAATCGACGATGCGTTGTGGTTCGCGCAATTGAATGTGTCGTTTGTAGTTGTGCAGGCGCAAGTGACGCGGCATGTGCATGATCTCGATCAGGATCGAGCAAAAGTGGACGTAGACATTGCGGACGATGCCGTCGATTTCAGTGTCAGAGTATTTGCCGGGAAACGCTTTTTGCAAATTGTCGATGGCGACGAGCCGATGGCGTTTGTCGATTTTGTACGCGAGCCAGCCGAGCATGCGGGCGAACGCCAGACCGGTCGCGATCGGCAACGCCTGGATGATGCAGACGAGAATGCGCACGGCAAGGTAGACGAGATAATCGATTGCGGGCGAGCGTTTCTTCTCTGCCATGCGGCCACTCCATTGGCGAACCGAGGCGGTATCATCGCGGAAAGTTGGCAGATGTGTCAAGGTCGTCTAATCGGCGAGCGTCGCCGCGTAAGCCCGACGTGCATGAAAGTCCAACACGTCGGGCTTACGCCGCGACGCTCGCCGGACAACCGCGTTGAGCATCTTGATACTTTTTTTACATTTCACGCGCAACTCTTGACTCCTAATTGATGCGTCCCTCGTTACGATTCAGATGGACAAATACGTTGCGCGCGGAGATTCATCGATGCTGGACGCGCTTTACCTTGCGCTGATCGCGGGATTCGGCCTGCTTTGCTGGGCGATGATCGCCATGTGTGGCCGGCTCATGGGAGATCGCCAATGAACGGGATTGAACTCGTCGGGCTCGTCTTCGCGGCGAGCCTCATGGCGTACCTGGTCGTTGCATTCTTGAAACCGGAGTGGTTCTCATGAGCGCGAGTGCGTGGATACAACTGGCGATTTACCTGATCGTGCTGGTGGCACTCGTCAAGCCGCTCGGCTGGTACATGGCCCGCGTTTTCCAGGGACAACCGTGCGGACTCGATCCGGTTCTCGGTTGGCTGGAGCGCGGCATCTATCGGCTCGCGGGCGTCGATCCGCAAGCGGAGATGGGCTGGAAGACGTACGCCGTCGCACTCCTGCTGTTCAATGGCATTGGGCTTCTCGCGGTCTATGCGCTGCAACGGCTGCAAGCGTCGCTGCCGCTCAATCCGCAGAATCTCGCAGACGTGCCGGCTGATCTCGCGTTCAACACGGCCGCGAGCTTTGCGAGCAACACGAACTGGCAGAACTACAGCGGTGAAACCACGCTCAGCTATCTGACGCAGATGGCCGGGCTCGGCGTGCAGAATTTCGTGTCCGCGGCGACCGGCATCGCCGTTCTCCTCGCGGTGATTCGCGGGCTGGCTCGGCGATCGACCGAGACGATCGGCAATTACTGGGTCGATCTCGTGCGTTCGACGCTTTATGTGCTCATGCCATTGTCGCTGATCCTGGCCTTGCTGCTCGTGTCGCAAGGCGTTGTGCAGAATTTTCGACCTTACGAAGAGGTTACGCGGCTTCAACCAACGCAGGACGCGGACAAGAATCTCGTGACGACGCAAACCTTGCCGCTGGGGCCGGCCGCATCGCAGATCGCGATCAAGCAGCTCGGCACCAACGGCGGCGGCTTCTTCAACGCCAACGGCGCGCATCCGTATGAGAATGCGACGCCGCTGTCGAACCTGCTGGAAATGCTCGCCATTCTGCTGATCCCGGCGGCGCTTTGCTACACGTTCGGCGTCATGGTCGGCGATACGCGGCAAGGTTGGTCGATCCTGGCGGCGATGCTCGTGATCTTCGTGCCGCTCGTCATCGGCTGCATCGCGGCGGAGGAGGCGGGGAATCCCGCGGTCGATCGTGCGGTCTCCTCGGGCGACGCCCCCTCACCCCCAGCCCCTCTCCCCCGGAGGGGAGAGGGGAGCGAAGGCAACATGGAAGGCAAAGAAGTCCGCTTCGGC
>DAIOGM010000149.1:462-4213 GCA_036745215.1 Gemmataceae bacterium | reverse complement strand
TACACGCCGCTCGGCGGTCTCATTCCAATGTGGCTGATGCAGCTCGGCGAAGTCGTCTTCGGCGGCGTCGGCAGCGGTCTCTATGGCATGTTGATGTTCGCGATCGTCGCCGTCTTCGTCGCCGGCCTGATGGTCGGACGCACGCCGGAGTATCTCGGCAAAAAGATCGAAGCGTTCGAGATGAAGATGGCGGCGCTCGTCATTCTCATTCCGCCCTTGGTCGTGCTGATCGGCACGGCAATCGCCGTCAGCGGGCCAGGGCTCGATTATGTGCCGCGCGATGGCACTGAAAAGAAACCGACGCTCAATAATTCGGGCGCTCACGGCTTCTCGGAAGTGCTGTATGCATTCTCGTCTGCCGGGAACAACAACGGCAGCGCGTTCGCGGGCCTGACCGGGGACAACCTGTTTTACAACACGGCCCTGGGCCTCGCGATGCTGATGGCCCGATTCTGGCTGATCATCCCCGTGCTGGCGATCGCCGGGGCCCTGGCTCGCAAGAAGTACACGCCGCCGGGCGCGGGCACGCTGCCGACGCACACGCCGCTGTTTGTCGTGCTGCTCGTCGGCACGGTGCTGCTCGTCGGCGCGTTGACGTTCGTGCCCGCCCTGGCGCTGGGTCCAGTCGTGGAGCATCTGCAAATGATGGAGGTGCAACCATGAGCGGAACCACCAAGGCACGGCCGTTGTTCGATTTGCCGATTGTTCGCAGCGCGATCCTCGACAGCTTCAAGAAGCTCGATCCGCGCCGGCAGGTGCGCAATCCGGTCATGTTCACCGTCTACGTCGGCAGCATGTTCACCACCGGACTTTGGGTGCACGCGCTCATCGAACAGACCGGCGAGGCGTTCTTCATTTTCAGCATCACCGCCTGGCTGTGGTTCACGGTGCTGTTCGCGAACTTCGCCGAAGCGATGGCCGAGGGCCGCGGCAAGGCACAGGCCGACACGCTGCGTCGCTCGCCGCGAAGTGACGGCCAAGAAGCTCGACGAACCCAAACACGGCGCTCGCTTCGCGCTGGTCGGCGCCGGCACGTTGCGCAAGGACGACGTCGTCCAGGTCGAAGCGGGCGAACTGGTTCCCGGCGACGGCGAAATCATCGAAGGCGTCGCGTCAGTAGACGAAAGCGCCATCACCGGCGAAAGCGCTCCCGTCATTCGGGAGAGCGGCGGCGATCGCTCCAGCGTCACCGGCGGCACCCGCGTGCTCTCCGATTGGCTCATCATCCGCATCACCGCCAACCCCGGCGAATCGTTCCTCGATCGCATGATTGGCCTCATCGAAGGCGCCAAACGCCAGAAGACGCCGAATGAAATCGCCCTCGATATCTTGCTCGCGGCCATGACGATTATTTTCCTCATCGCCTGCGCGACGCTGTTGCCGTTTTCCAAGTTCAGCGTCGAACAAGCGCAACAGGGAACGCCCATCACGATCACGGTGTTGATCGCATTGCTCGTTTGCTTGATCCCGACAACGATCGGCGGCCTGTTGTCCGCGATCGGCATCGCCGGCATGGATCGCATGATTCAGGCGAACGTCATCGCCATGTCGGGCCGAGCCGTGGAAGCCGCGGGGGACGTGGATGTGCTGCTGCTCGACAAGACGGGCACGATCACGCTCGGCAATCGGCAAGCGGTTGAGCTGATCCCGGCGCCGAACGTCGAGATGCCCGCGCTCGCCGACGCGGCGCAACTTGCATCGCTGGCCGACGAGACGCCGGAGGGGCGCAGCATCGTCGTGCTCGCCAAGGAGAAGTACGGCCTGCGTGGACGCAATGTGCAGGAGCTGCACGCCACGTTTATTCCGTTCACCGCACAAACGCGCGTCAGCGGAGTCAATATGAACGGCCGCCTCGTGCGCAAAGGCGCTGCCGACGCCATTGAAGCGTTTGTTATCGAACAGGGCGGCACGGTGCCGGCCGAATTGAAACGCGCCGTCGAAGACATCGCGAAACGCGGCGGCACTCCGCTCGTCGTCGCGGAAGGTTCGCGCACGCTCGGCGTCATTTATCTCAAGGACATCGTCAAGGGCGGCATCAAGGAACGTTTCGCCGAGCTGCGCCGCATGGGCATCAAGACGGTGATGATCACCGGCGATAACCCGCTCACGGCGGCGGCGATCGCGGCGGAAGCGGGCGTGGACGACTTTCTCGCGCAGGCGACGCCGGAAGCGAAGCTCAAGATGATCCGCGAATACCAGGCGGGCGGCCGGCTCGTCGCCATGACCGGCGACGGCACCAACGATGCGCCGGCGCTCGCCCAGGCCGACGTCGGCGTCGCCATGAATACCGGCACCATGGCCGCCAAAGAGGCCGGCAACATGGTGGACCTGGACAGCAATCCCACCAAGCTGATTGAGATCGTCGCCATCGGCAAACAATTGCTGATGACGCGCGGCGCGTTAACTACGTTTTCGATCGCCAACGACGTGGCCAAGTACTTCGCGATTCTGCCCGCCATGTTCGCAGTAACGTACCCGGCCATCGCCAAATTGAATGTGATGGGTCTGCGCAATCCGGAGAGCGCCGTGCTGGCCGCGGTGATCTTCAACGCGCTGATCATCATCGCCTTAGTACCGCTGGCGTTGCGCGGCATCCGGTACCGCCCCATGGCAGCCGCCGCGCTGTTGCGGCGCAACGTGCTGGTGTACGGACTGGGCGGCGTAATCGCCCCGTTCCCCGGCATCTGGCTCATCGATCGCCTGCTGGGCGTATTGGGCTGGGCCTGAGTAAAGGAGATTTCTTATGATTCGACAATTTCTTCCCGCGTTGAAAATGACACTGCTGATGACGGTCCTCACCGGACTCCTTTACCCGGCGCTGATCACCGGCTTCGCCCGCGTGCTCTTTCCGCACCAGGCCGCCGGCAGCCTGATCGAACGCGACGGGCACGTGGTCGGCAGCGAGTTGATCGGCCAGAAATTCACGAAGCCCGAGTACTTCCATGGCCGCCCCTCCTCCGCCGGCGACGGGTACGACGCTGCCAATTCGAGCGGCTCGAACCTGGGCCCCACCAACAAGAAGCTAGCGGATCGCGTGAAGGCGGACGCCGAGGCGTTCCGCAAGGAGAACCCGACCGCCACCGGTCCATTGCCGGCCGATCTGTTGACCAGCTCGGCGAGCGGACTCGATCCCGATATCAGCCCGGCCTCGGCTTACCTGCAGGTCGATCGCGTTGCCGCAGCGCGCCACGTCTCCGCGGACCGGATCCGCGGCATCGTCGATGCCCACGTGGAAGGGCGCCAGCTCGGCTTCCTCGGCGAACCGCGTGTCAATGTCGTCAGATTGAACATGGCGCTCGACGCAGCGGTACGCTAAGGGAGAATGGCAGGCAGCTCCGATTCCAGACCCGATCCCGAGTCGCTACTGCGCCAGGTCATGGCGCAGGAACGCCAGGTGGTGCGCGAACGCCTCAAGATTTTTCTCGGCTACGCCTCGGGCGTCGGCAAGACCATGCGGATGCTGGACGAGGCGCGGCGCCGCCGGGAGCGTGCGCAGGACGTCGTCATCGGCGCCGTGCAGCGGAAAATCGGACCCGAGGCCGCGGCGCTACTCGCTCAATTCGAGACCATTCCGTTACGCTCCGTCCCCGGCGGCGAAGTCCTTGATGTGGACGCTATCCTGGCGCGCAGGCCGGGGGTTTGCTTCATCGACGGGCTGGCGTACGACAATCCTCCCGGCAGCCGTAACCCGGCTCGCTGGCAGGACGTGGAGGAACTGGTCAACCGCGGCATCACGGTAGTTACCTCGGTC
>DAIOGM010000149.1:0-452 GCA_036745215.1 Gemmataceae bacterium | reverse complement strand
GGCAAGCGTGTCCAAGGGACCGTCCCTAAGAGCTTCGTCGTGCAGGCGGATGAGATCGTGGTGGTGGACGTACCCTCCGCCATGCTGGGGGCGCGCACCGGTGAGCGGATCGACGCCGAGCGGGCGCGGCGCCTTGGCGAACTCCGCGAAATGACGCTGCTGCTGGCTGCCGAGGTGGTCGACCGGCAACTGGAGGACACGCTCGAAGCGCAAGGCGCCGCGGCCCAAGGGATGCTGACGACGCTGCACTACGCCGACAACCTCGACACGCCGCGCAACAACAACTTCCGCAAGGCCTTCGCGCTGGCCTACAAGGCGCAGGCCGACGTCTATGCGGTGCAGGGCTACGACGCCGCGCAGATCCTCGGTGCGGGCCTGAAGGCGGTCAACGGCGACCTGTCGAAGCGCGAGGCGTTGACGACCGCGATGCACAAGACCGTGGTCGACAGCCC
>DAIOGM010000148.1:6525-15288 GCA_036745215.1 Gemmataceae bacterium | reverse complement strand
CGTTTACATCGAGAAATACATCGAGCAGCCGCGCCATATTGAAGTACAACTCCTCGGCGACCGGCACGGCAACATCGTGCATCTGTTCGAACGCGATTGCTCGCTGCAGCGGCGCCATCAAAAGCTCGTCGAGGAATCCGCCGCGCCGAATCTGCCCGAAGAACTGCGCCAGAAGATTTGCGATTCCGCCGTCAAGCTCGCGAAGGAAGCCGGCTATTACAACGCCGGCACGTGCGAGTTTCTGCTCGACAAAAACAACAACTTCTATTTCATCGAAGTCAACGCCCGCATCCAGGTCGAGCATCCCGTCACGGAACTGGTGACCGGCATCGATCTGATCCGCGAGCAGATCCGTATCGCCGCCGGCGAGAAAATCGCCTTCAAGCAAAAAGACATCCAGCATCGCGGCCACGCCATCGAATGCCGCATCAACGCCGAGGACCCGGCGAATAATTTCCGCGCCACGCCGGGCACGATCACGCGCTGGCAACCGCCGGGCGGCCCCGGCGTACGTCTCGACACACATGCCTGCCAGGGCTATCGCGTGCCGCCCAATTACGATTCGATGGTCGCCAAGCTATTGGTGCATCAACCGACGCGGGCCGAAGCGATCGCCTGCATGCGCCGCGCCCTGAGCGAGTTCGTGGTTGAGGGGATCAAGACCACGATCCCGATTCACCGTGAGATCATGCAAAATTCGGCGTTCATCGAGGGGCACGTCGATACGACGTTCATCGAGCGGACGTGGCTGAAGTCGTAGTGGCGAGTGGTGAGTGGTGAGTGGTGAGTGGTGGGTGATGAGTTGTGAGATTTAGGAAAATCAATGGCCGCGTCGCCCCACTCACCGCTCACCACTCACCACTCACCACTACTTCTTGCCGCGCTGCGTCAGCAAATACGCCATCATATGATGAAAGTCCGCTTCGCCGACCGTCTCCGCGAAATTGCTCGGCATCGGCGATAACGACGTGATCGCTCGTTCGTCGATTTGTTTTTTCTCGATGCGCACTTCCTTGCCTTGATTGTCGCCGAGAATCACCACTTCGCCTTCTTCACGCAAGAATAGCCCGTTGATCGTTTGCCCCGCTTTCGTCGTGATCACGGTCGTTCGAAACGCCTGATCGACATTGCGATTCGGGTCGAGCACGTCTTCGAGCAAGCGTTCGATGCCGCGGACGCCGATGCCGTCGAGGTGCGGGCCGACCTTCGCGCCCTGGCCCGAAATCTGATGGCACGTGCCGCAGTGTTTTTGAAAGATCTTTTGGCCCATGTCAACATCGGCCTTGAAGGATACAAACGCGTCACGCTTCTTGGCGATCAACTCTTGCGCTTTTTGATCGACGGCGGGCAGATTCGCTGTCAGAGAACTGATGCGTTTCTTGACATTGGCGATCTTCGCGGACGAAAGCCGAATTTCGATGGCGCGATCTTGCAGCAATAGCCGCGACGCCTTGCCGGCTTCGATTGCTTGCAGCAAACGTTCGCCACCTTGCGTGCTGCCGGCCATGCCGAGAGCGATCGTCGTCTGCAAACGTGCCGGTGCGCTCTGAAGCGCCTGGACGAGGGTCGCGTGAGCATCCGCGTGATTCGTGCCGGCCAGCGCGTTGGCAACTTGTTCGCGCAGCGCGATCGGTTCCTTCTCGTTCAACAGCATCTGGCCCAGCGGCGGGATCGCGCTCTTGGCATCAATGCTGACGAGCGCGCCAACGCAACTCTTGCGAACCGCCTCCGCGGTTTCAGTTTTAGAGATCATCGCCAACAAGATCGGCTGCGTGCTCGCGAGCTTCAACGTGCCTGCCAGCTCGGCGCCGATTTGCTTGTCGGCTGACCCCTTGGCGTCGAGCAGATTCGCTACCGTCGTTTCACATTTGACAAGGTCCGCCTTGCTGAGCGTTCCGCCGCGTTCCTGATTGGCTTGCAAGATCGTCTTGAGCATCTGGCCCTGCGTGTTCGGCTTGCCGGCGTGCTTCTTTTCCTGAAAGGCGAGCGCCCACGCGGTACTTGCCGCATCGCCATGACGAACCGCGTGATGCATCAGGACGCGGCTGCGATTGATGTCCTCGTCATACTTTTCGAGAAAGGTCTCCATGAAACCGGCCGCGAATTTGTCCTGGATGCCCAGGCAAACATCCGCAATTGCTCGGTGGTCCTTTTCCGACATCCGCGTCGCATTGACACTGACGTGGACGCGGTTTTCATTGATGCGAAGTTGCTCGCGCAATGCCAGGCGCGCCGCGTACAACATCCGCGCGTCGCCGGGATCGACCTCGTGGCGCATGATCAACAACGGCGCGAGCAGCGGTTGCGAAGACTTGCCGATCGCTTCAATGGCGGCAAGTCTCACGAACGGCTCCTTGTCGGCGGCGCCGCGGAACGTCATGCTGACGTGCTTGGCGGTCCACGTCTGGCGCTCCGCGAGGATGCGCAAGGCGTGGACGCGGACTTCCGTTTCCTGTGCATTCGCGGCGCGGACGAGCGTGTTGTCGTCGAGCTTGCCGAGGCGTTCGAGCACCCAAAGCGCGTGCGCCTTTTGCGCGCCGTTCGACGCGGCGTCGATGGACTTGGCGATCGGTTGGAGCAATTCCACGGCGTCGTTGCCGCCGCGTTCGACGAGTTGATCGGTGGCGTGCAAGCGCACCGAGAGGTTAGGATTCGCGAGCGTTTCGACGAGCGTCTTCGCGTCGGCTTTCAGAAGATTGACGACGCGTTTTCCTCCCCCCGCTGACGCGGGAGGCTCGCCTCGATAGACGATGCGCCAGATGCGGCCCTTATCGCGATCGCGGGCCGGATGGTCGAGCGGCAATTCATAATGGCCGATGACGCGATTGTAAAAATCGGCGACGTACAGGCAGCCGTCGGGCCCGAGCTTGATATCGACCGGACGAAACCACGGATCCTGGCTCGTGATGAAGTCCTCCATGATCGCGCGTGGCGTCGCGCCCGTCCAGTCCAGGCGATACGCGTTCATGCGATTGAGGATGACGTCTCCGAGGAAAAGCTTGCCGTGCCATTCCTTCGGATACTGATCGGCCGCGTAGTACGTGACGCCGCAGAGGGCGGTCGAATGTTCCTTGAAGGTGTTCATGTGCGGCGCAAAGCCGAGACCGTCGTGCGGGCGCGTGAAGCTTTCGTACCACGCGCCGCGCAGGAGCATCGTCAGCGGCTTGCTGTGGCAATCGCCGGAGTAGAGGTTGCCGAACGGATCGAGCGTCAGGCCGAACGGATTCACTTGACCATTCGTGAATTGCTCGATGCGCGAGCCGTCGGCCTTGATGCGATAGGTGTTGCCTGATTCCATGCTGATCGACGTCTCGCCGTTCTTGCTCTTCACGTCGGATTTGTTGCGATAGCCGTGGCAAGCGTAGATCCAGCCGTCGAAGCCTTGCTGAAACTCGCCGGTCATGCCGTGGGTGTCGTCGAAGCCGAAGCCGGAGTACAGGACTTCGCGGATGTCCGCTTTGCCGGCGCCTTTGGAATCGCTCATGTTGAAGATGGACGGGATGGTGTAAACGAGCGCGCCCTTGCCGTTGGCGTGCGGGAGAACGCCGATCGGGATGTTGAGCTTGTCAACGAACGTGGTGATTTTGCGCGCTTTGCCGTCGGGCTCAAAGTCCTCCAGGATCTTGACCGCGTCGCGGCCCTGTCCGTCCTTCGCGGCATAGGGGTACTCGATCGTCTCGGTGACCCACAATCGCCCGGCGGCGTCGAACGCGATGTTGATCGGCTTGCGGATGTCCGGGTCGGACGCGACAAGTTGAATCTCGAAGCCGGGCGGGACTTTCATCTTCTTGAGCTGCGCTTCAGGGCGCAGCGGCTCCGTCGCCGCGATGTGCGGGCTGGGGGGCCATTTGGCTTTATCTTTGGGCTGCGAAGCGACGGGATTCGTGAGGAAAACAAACGAAAGAAGCAGGAACGCCGCGCGTTGCATGGTCATTTCTCCAGGTTAATGACAACATCGTATGCGCGGTGAAGGTGAACCGCAACGCTTTTCCGGTCAGCCTGCGACGTTGCAAGTCTGCTTTCTGTCTAAGAACCTGAAACAAAATTAACTGGGAGGGCGAGGCTCCCGCCGAGCCGAAGCATCGGAATCGGCGTCCGCAATCAGCTTTTCTTGCGGGTTCGCGGCTCGGCAGGAGCCTCGCCCTCCCAATTCTGTTTCAGGCTCTAAGGAAAAGTCGACAGATGGCGGATGAATGGAAATGTGTCTTTGAGTGCCGACGAACTGTCCATGACAAGGATCATGATTCGTCACGAACATCACGGATAAGGTCAACGGCGATGTCCATTTCGCCGTACTGTTCGCGAAGTTTCTCGGTAATTCGCTTCCCACTTTCCCGGATGCGTTGATACACCTCCGGATCTAACGGCTTACCGGTAGTGATGTGCTCCAAAAGTGCCTTACGGTCCGTGGTTCTTTCGGGAGTGTTCATGGTTTGATTCTTGCCGTCGGCAGCCGAAAAATCAATGGGTAGTGACGTGTTTTTTGAGCGGCACACAGACGACCCGTTAGGCTGCCACCAGCTTCAACTTGAGAATCTCGGCCAATCTTTCCGCCGTGGCCAACCGAAGGTCGCGCTCGCCATTCAGGAATTGTCGAAGTACGATCTCAGATACCTTGGATTCTTTCGCGAGTCGGCGGACGGACTTTTTGCTGTGCATGATCGCCTCTCGCAACGGCTGGCTCAAAATGGGCGAAGCGGGTTTCGGCTCAAGCGGTGGAAATTCATCCTGAATCTTGCTCCGAAGTTTTCCGTAGCGCGCGGCTTCTTGTGCGGACAATCGGACCGTCCGGTGAAGGTTCTTGATTAACTTTGTCGCCATTTCATTTCCTCTTCTTTTTTGTCCTTCTTGGCCTTTGTTCCGGCACCTCGTATGCCGTGACGGTCAACGCTCGGGGCATCAGAGGTTCGTAAGCGGATTCCGCCGATTCCTCAAAGGCAACTCCACCGGCCCGCGTGTCCGCGCCGATTCGTACACCGCGTGAATCATCTCGAGCGCCGCGCGGCCGTCGTAAATGCTGCCCTTCGGCTGGCGGTCGCGTTCGATCGCCTGCATCAAATCTTGCACAATCCAGACGTTGCCCTGCCCTAGCCCGCCGTCCTTGATGTTCTCGTCCTTGCCGATGCCCTGACTCGAAATCAATTGCCACGTCGCCCGGCTGCGGCCCGGAAACCAGCTCGGATCGGCCAGATAATAGCACGCGGGCAAGCTGCCGGTCGTCACCTGGATGACGCCGCGCGTGCCGTGAATGGTCAAGCCGAAGCGGTCCGTTTCGCCCTTGCCGCGCGTGGCGCGGACGCTGGCGAAATGCCCGGTGACGCCGCGATCGAACGTGTACATCGCGTTGATGTGATTGCCCGCAATGGGGCCCATGCCCTCCGGGCCATCGCGCAAATCGCTTTTGACAACCGGGGCGACGCGTTCCTTGCCGATCATGCCGACGTGGGCAAAACACGTCCGCGCGTCGCCGCCGATGAAGCGCATCAGGTCCATGATGTGCGTGCCGAGCACCATCAAGTCCTCGCCGCCGGCGCGGGCGTCTTCCTTGCCGCGGCCGCGAAATTCAAGCAGATCGCCGATGCGCCCGTCGGCGATCAAGTCTTTCACGCGCTGCAGCCGCGGACTGTAGCGCGTCTGATGCGCAATCGCGACTTTGACATGATGCTTCTCGCAAGTCGCGATCATTTCATCAGCTTCCGCCAGCGTTCGACAAATCGGCTTCTCCATGAACACCGACGCCCCCGCTTCCGCACACGCGATCACCATGTCGCGATGCTGATCGAGCCAGCGCGGCGCGACGCTGACGATGTGCGGCCGTTCCTTTTGCAGCATCTGGCGATAGTCGGCGTACGCGTTCTTGGCGGCAAGGCGTTTCTGCGCGGCCTCGCGTCCCGCCTGGTTGTCATCCGCTACGGCGACGATCTGCGCATTCGGCAATTGCTGCCAGACGACATCGAGCCCGTGTCCATAGTTGCCGCGATTGGTGCTGCCGATGACGGCGACGCGATAGTTTGGCATGAAGAGAACTCCCAGGCGTTTAGTTTGAGTTACATGGTATCGCCCGTGTGAAGGTATACAAGGGAAAACGAATCGGATTCAAATCTCACGCAAAGGCGCTAAGGCGCAAAGTTAGTCGAATTCCACATGGAATTCGGACTCTCTGATTCTTCTTTGCGCCTTTGCGCCTTTGCGTGAGCTAACAAATCGAGCTGTTGTGCAAAGTCGCCAATTCCCCTGATTCGGCTTCGTTTTGCTGACAGAATCCCAAAGATCAGAACATATAACCTATGGAGACGACGCGCCGCCCGAAGACTCGGGCCGGTGTGCGCCGCCCCTTGTTTCAACGGTTGTTTTCACCTAAACTCGCCTCTGGAAACTTTTCTTTCAAGGAGAACGATCATGGCCGCCGGACGAGGCAAAATCTACGACGACATCACGCAGTGCATTGGCGATACGCCGCTCATCAAGCTTCGCCGCGTTGTCGGCGACGCCAAGGGGATCGTCGTTGCCAAGATGGAAAACTTCAATCCGCTCTGGTCGGTGAAGGACCGCATCGGCGTAGCGATGATTGACGCCGGCGAACGAGACGGCAAAATCACCAAGGACACCGTCATCGTCGAACCGACGTCCGGCAACACCGGCATCGGCCTCGCCTTCACGTGCGCGGCCCGCGGCTACAAGCTCGTCGTCACCATGCCCGAAAGCATGAGCCTCGAACGACGCCGTTTGTTGAAGGCGTTCGGCGCCGAGATCGTCTTGACGCCGCGCGAACGCGGCATGACCGGCGCCATCGAAAAAGCCAGCGAGCTATTGAAGAGCTATCCGAAATCGTTCATGCCGCAGCAATTCGAAAACCCCGCCAACCCGGAGATTCATCGCAAGACGACCGCCGAGGAAATCTGGAATGACACGGAAGGCAAGGTCGATATGCTCGTCTCCGGCGTCGGCACCGGCGGCACGATCACCGGCGTCAGCGAGGTCATCAAGAAGAGGAAACCGTCGTTCAAGGCGATCGCCGTCGAGCCGGTGTCGAGCCCCGTCATCACGCAAAAGATGAAGGGGCAGCCGATGACGCCGCAGCCGCATCGCATTCAAGGCATCGGCGCCGGCTTCATTCCAGGCGTGCTCAACATTAAAATTGTTGACGAGGTGATCCAGGTGAAGGACGAGGACGCCTTCGAAATGGCGCGCCGGCTGGCGCGCGAGGAAGGCATGCTGTGCGGCATCAGTTGCGGCGCGGCGGCGTGGGCGGCGATCGAAGTCGCGAAACGGCCGGACAGCGCGGGCAAGTTGATTGTGGTCGTGCTGCCCGATCTGGGCGAACGTTATCTTTCGACACCGTTGTTCCCAGAATGATCATCAAGCCCTGGGGTGAGGTATTCCGAACCCCATACGCATCAATTTGAAGAATGAACCACAGAGGCACAGAGACACAGAGAGGAAATCAGAAAAAAGACGTAGAATGGCGAACTCAAATTAAGGTATTTTCTTGCATTCCTGATTCTGTCTTTCCTCTGTGCCTCTGTGTCTCTGTGGTTCGAAACGCTTAGCTTGATGCACATGGGGTGAGGTACTCCGAACCCCAGGGACTCGGAGTACCTCACCCCAGGGCTTCCCAACTATGGCTGTTAATTGCGACATCCTCATCGTCGGCGGCGGCGTCATGGGCACCAGCATCGCCTGGCATCTCGCCAAGCGCCGCTGCGGCCGCGTCGTCTTGCTCGAAAAATCCTATCTCGGCGCCGGGTCCTCCGGCAAATCGGGCGCCATCGTCCGCCAGCATTATTCCAACAAGCTGACCGCGAGCATGGCTCAGAAAAGCCTGCGCGTTTATGAAAAGTTCGACGAAATTGTCGGCGGCCCGCCCGTCTTCACGCGCACCGGCATGGTGCTCATCGTCAACGAAAAAGACAAGCCGGGCCTCGACGTCAATCTCGCGATGCAGCAAGAGCTCGGCATCGACGTCCGCGCCGTCTCCGCACAAGTTTTGGCCGACATCGATCCGAACGCCCGTTTGAAGGAAGACGAACTCGCGATCTTCGAAGCGGAAGCCGGCTACGTCGAATCGGTGCAAGTCGTCGCGTCGTATGCGGAAGCGGCGCGGCGCGAAGGGGCCGACATTCGCCTCGGCGTGCAGGTCGAGAGCGTGGTGCGCGAGAAGAACAAGATCGTCGGCGTCGAAACGAACGAAGGACGTTACAACAGCGGCGCCGTCGTCCTCGCGACGGGACCGTGGGCCGCCCAGCTCGGCAAGGACATCGGCGTCAAGCTGCCGGTGCAAGCGTGCCGCACGCAGGTCGCGCTTTATCGCCGGCCCGCCGACTTCGGGCGCCGCTGTGCGGTGTACTGCGATTTCGTGCAGGGAATTTACTTCAAGCCGACGCATGGCGAAATGATCCACGCCGGCAGCATCGCAGGTGAGGAGATCAAGCAGCCGGTCAATCCCGATCAATACAACGAAGCCGCCGATGGCGACTGGCTGCCGGTCGTGCGTCAACGCCTGAGCCGCCGCTATCCCGCGATGCACCGAGGCTACGGCCGCGGCGGTTATGGCGCCCTTTACGCGATCACGCCCGATTGGCATCCGATCATGGACAAGCTGCCGGGCTTGGAAGGCGCTTTCTGCGCCGTCGGCTTCTCCGGCCACGGCTTCAAGATGTCGCCGATCGTCGGTCAGCTCATGACGGAATTGATCGTTGATGGGAAAGCGTCCGCGCTCGACATCGCGGCGCTGCGTTATTCGCGCTTCGATGAAAACGATCC
>DAIOGM010000148.1:0-6515 GCA_036745215.1 Gemmataceae bacterium | reverse complement strand
ATGGCGTGATGGGATAGCAAAAAATTGCCTGCGCAGATTATCACGCGCCGAAATCTCGGCGCTGTCAAACACCAATCCAACAAGGATTTATAGTACCGTCCTCCGCGTTCTCTGCGCCTCTGCGTTTCTAAATGAGATGTCTTTCACTCACAGCGCGGAGACCCTTTTTAGAAACGCAGAGGCGCAGAGAACGCGGAGAGTTTCTGATTGGGACGTGAGCCTGCGTTCGAACTGGTTATGGTTGCGGCTTCGCCGCGCTGTGTTTATCCGCGTGCATCTGCGGCTCGTTTTCTTGGCGGACAACGACACCGGCCTCGCACAATCCCATCGGCCGGCGCTCGATCAAATGCAAGTTCTTCGGCAAATGCAGCGCCAGCGACTCCGGCGAATTGCGATGTCCGAACAGGACAACCGTGCGCGGCTGCTTCTTCAATTCCTCGACGCACGCCGCGAAGTCCTTGCTGCGAAACGTGCGAAAGTCGCTGCGGCCGACGTGAAACGCGACGGAATCGACGTTGCGCGGGAAGCAAACGACCGGCACGTTCGCGTCGCCGCAAAGCTCGCGCATGGCATCCATTTCCGCCATCGGTGAACGGCTTTGAGCGTACCACGGCACCACGTAATAATTCGAAATCGCCTGGACGAGCCAGCAGCCGACGATGAAGCCAATCGTCCAGCGCGACTTGCTCCATTTCGTATGTGCGACGAAACACCCCAGCGCCATGCACACCGGCGGAAACGCCGGCAGAATGTACGTTGGCAATTTGCTGCCGGCGAGAGAAAAGAAGAAAACGCACCAGACGCCCGCAATCAGTAGGTAACCCATCCCAGGGCAACGCTTGTCTGAATCACCCGGTTGCGTGGACGTCAAGTATCGCCAGATCGGCAAGGCAAGAAACGCCATCGGCAGCAATCCGTAAAGCAGAATCGGCACATAAAACCAAACGGGCCGCACGTGATCGAACGGTTCGACAAATCGCTGCACGTTGTGCTGCCAAAGGAAATACCGCGCGAACTCCGGCCGTTCGACGCACACGGCGATGTACCACGGCAGATTGACACACGCGACGATCGCGAGGAATCCGGCCCACGCCCGCCATGAGATCGTTGCAGAATCTTTGACGAGCCAGCGATGCAGCACCAGTGGCGGCAGCACAAGCAACAACGCCACCGGGCCTTTGGTCAATACGCCAAGCGCGCATGCCAGCGCCGCGATGAGCCACCAAATCGAGTTCAGTCGATTTGTCGCCTGGGCCAGATACGCCGCCAGCAACGCCAACGTGATCCAAAAGGACAACACGCCATCGAGCGTCAACAATCGCCCGACGCCGATGAAGATCGGCGAAACGATCAACAGCAGCGCTCCCCAGAATGCGGCCCGTTCGCCGACGATGCATCGGCCCAAGCAATAGCCGACCAACACGCTGCCATGCATCGCCAGCGCCGGGATCAATCGCGCGGCGCCATCGCTGAAGCCCAGCACCGAATACGACAGCATCACGAGCCAATAGAACAGCGGCGGCTTATCGAGGTAAGGCTCGCCTTGCAGTGTCGGCACGATCCATTCGCCGCGCTCGAGCATCTCGCGCGGGATTTGTGCATAGCGGCCTTCATCCGGTTCAAAGAGATGAAACGACACGCACGGATAGAGCAACACGCCGGACAGGAAAAAAAGCACCGCGAACGAGCGCCAGCGCCACGGCTCCGACGGCGGCGACGCGCCGGGAAAAAGCACGTGCGTCCAGACCACCGGCAACCAGCCGAGCAAATGCGTCGGCGTTTGCACCGTCGTCACCTTGACGGCCGCGACTTGCGTCCAGCGCGGCTTCGGTTCGACTTCCAGCACGACAGGCCTCCTTGCCATCGAATTGCGGGTCAAAGTGCCACAAATCCTGTTCTTCTGTCAATGGCGTTTGAATCGTGGACTACGATTCCAATCGTGGCGTACCCTGTTTCCGCACGGCGAAACCACGATTGGAATCGTAGTCCACGGCTTGAGAATCGAACGCCGGTCGGGTACATTATCACTTGATCAAGCAACCATCCTGCCGGCTACCTGCCTCTCCGAGGAGCTGCTTTCCATGCTGCGTTACATCGGCCTCGCGTGCTGCGTGCTTGTCCCGACTGCTCTTATCGCACAAGAGCCTCGCAAGATCGAATTCAATCGCGACATTCGGCCCATCCTTTCCAACAATTGCTTCGTCTGCCACGGACCGGACAACAACCTGCGCAAGGCGAAGCTGCGGCTCGACGACGAGAAGGACGCGCACACCAAGGTCATCAAGAAAGGCGATCCGCTGACCAGTGAACTTTTTCGCCGGCTCGTTACCGATGATCCGGACGAAAAGATGCCGCCCGCCAAGTCGAAGAAACAACTCACGAAAGCGGTGATTCAGCTCATTCACGACTGGATCGAGCAAGGCGCCAAATATGAGCCGCACTGGTCGTTGATTGCGCCGCGCAAACATGAGGCGCCCCAGGTCAAGAACAAGGGTTGGATCAAGAATGATATCGACCGCTTTGTGCTGGCGCAGCTTGATAAAGAAGGCATTGCGCCGTCGCCGGAGGCGGACCCGCGGACGCTGGTTCGGCGGTTGTACTTCGATTTGATTGGCTTGCCGCCGTCGCCGGAAGAGGTCGAGGCGTTCGCCAAGGATTATTCAGGGGCGAATCGAGAGGCGGCGTACGAGGAACTCGTCGATCGTCTGCTCAAGTCGCGGCATTTCGGCGAACGTATGGCGGTGCACTGGCTCGACATCGTCCGCTACGCCGACACCGCGGGCTATCACAGCGACAACAATCGCGATGTGTGGATGTACCGCGACTGGGTCATCGACGCGTTCAACAAGAACAAGCCGTTCCGCGCCTTCGCCATCGAACAAATCGCCGGCGACCTGATGCCGAACGCGACGAACGATCAGAAGGTCGCGTCCGGCCACAATCGCTTGCTGCAAACGACCGAAGAGGGCGGCAGCCAGCCCAAGGAATACACCGCGAAATATGCGTCGGATCGGGTGCGCAACTTTTCGACCGCATGGCTCGGCCTGACTTTGGGTTGCACCGAATGCCATGATCACAAATATGATCCGTTCACCACGAAGGAGTTCTACAAGCTCGCCGCATTCTTCGCGGACATTCAAGAAACGGCGGTCGGCCGGCAACAGCAAACCTCGATCATGACGCCGGAGCAGCAAGGGCAAATCAAAAAGTTCGACGCCGACATCGCGGCGCTGCAAAAGAAGCTGGCCGACTTGCCGATTGATCTGAGCAAAGAAATCGCGGCATGGGAAATGGACATCAAAGAAAAAGGCACGAAAGGTTTGCTAAAGGAGATCGTCGCCATTCTCAACGTCGAAACGGACAAGCGCAATCTGAAGCAGAAGGAAGCGCTGACGACGTACTATCGCACCATCGCGCCGGCGTTCGCCCAGACGCAGAAGGAAATCAATGAAGCTCAAGGCAAGAAGACGAACCTGCTGAAGACGATTCCCGCAACGCTCGTCACGACCGCCGTGACGCCGCGCATGGTTCGCGTTCTCAAACGCGGCAACTGGCTCGACGATTCGGGCGAAGTCGTCTTGCCGAATGTGCCCGCGTCGTTGCCGAGCATGAAGATGGAACCAGACAAAACGAAACGTGCCACGCGCCTGGACCTGGCCAATTGGCTGGTCGATGCCGACAATCCGCTCGCCGGCCGCGTCTTCGTCAATCGCCTGTGGATGCTCCTCATCGGCCAGGGCATCGTCAAAACCGCGGATGATTTCGGCGCCCTCGGCAGTTGGCCGACGCATCCGGAACTGTTGGATTGGTTGGCGATAGATTTCGTTGCGAGCCGGGAGCGTGAGCGACCGGAGGGAGGCGACATCAAACGCTCCATCAAGCAAATGGTCCTGTCCGCGACGTATCGCCAATCGTCAAAGGGCACGCCGGAGTTGCGCCAGCGCGATCCCTATAACCAGCTCATCGCACGTCAGGGCCGCTTTCGCCTTGAAGCCGAATTCGTGCGCGACAACGCTCTGGCGATCAGCGGCCTCCTGGTGCCGAAGATCGGCGGCCCGAGCGTCAAGCCGTATCAGCCCGCCGGTTACTGGCGCTATCTCAACTTCCCGCCGCGCGAATGGCTGAACGACAAGGGCGAGAGCGTGTACCGCCGCGGCCTCTACACGTGGTGGCAACGCACATTCTTGCAGCCGAGCCTGTTGGCGTTTGACGCCTCCAATCGCGAGGAGTGCACGGTCGAACGTCCACGCTCGAACACGCCGCAGCAGGCGCTGGTGTTGCTCAATGATCCGACCTATGTGGAAGCGTCGCGCATTTTCGCCGAGCGCATTTATCGTTCGAGCAGGAAGACACCGGGCCGCATCAACGGCGCGTTCAAGCTCGCCCTGCAGCGCGACGCGAGCGGCGAGGAGATCGGCATCCTGACGAAGCTGTACGAACAGCATCGCACGCACTACGAAGCGAACGCGATGGAGGCAGACGCGATTCTCGGCGTGGGCCAAACGGCGGCGTCGAAGGACGTCCCGGCCGCGGAGCTGGCGGCGTGGACGTCCGTGGCGCGGGCGATATTGAATTTGCATGAGACGATTACGCGGAATTGACGTCCGACGATAGGATGAATTTGGACGCCGAATCAGTCATGGAGAAGTCAATCATGGCAACCTTGACGGTGAAGATCAGCGATTCGCTGAATGAACGACTGGACCGCGCCGTTGCGGCCGGACGAGCCAAGGATCGTGACACGCTGGTGCAATCCCTGCTGGAAGCTGGCATCGAGTCGCAATGGAAGGAAAGAGTCGAAGACAAGATCGACGAAGCTCTCGCCGACATCGAGCGTGGCGACATCGTTGCGCACAAAAAAGGTGACTGCGGGCGATTGGGCCGGGAGTATCTCAAGGAAAAGCGGGCCCGGGAATCGCAGCCATAATGAAAATCGTGCGCACGTTGAATTTCTGGCGCGACTTCAAAGGCCTTGTCGATTTACTTCGACGAGGTTCATGCCGAGACCGCGGCTGTGCGCTTCATGGATGCCGTGGATGCGACAATCGACTTCATCGAAGAGTTCCCCGACGCCGGTAATCCTTGGGAATCGTCTAGGCCGGGACGCGAAGGTATGCGGTGGCGGCTCATTATGGATTTTGAGAACTACCTGATCGTGTACCGCCGTGATGGCGAGTCGGTGCACGTGCTGCGGATTGTTGACGGGAGGCGTGATCTTGAGCGAATCCTATGAGGTGACACGGGCCGTTCGTAGTCAATGGCAACACGAAGCGGACGAAAAACTTCGCGAATCGATTCGAGAACACGAACACGGCGACGGCGTTCCGTGGCAAAAAGGCGACTGCGAGAAAATGGTGCGCGAGTATCTCAACAAGATTCAGAGGAAATAATGGCTACCGTATTTGAACAAGCCATGGGATTAAGCGTCGACGAAAAGCTCGAACTCATCTCGGCGTTGTGGGACAGCATGGCGGAACATCCGGAGGGCATTCCCGTTCCGGATTGGCAAGTGAAAGAGCTTGAAAGGCGCATTGAATCGCAACGCAAAAACCCGCAGCCTGGCCAGACTTGGGAGGAAGTAAAAAGCGAGATTCGTCAGGGCAAGAAGTAAGCTGCCCGTGCTATTGCCGGCCGCCAAGCGCGATGTGAAGAGTGCTTATGATTGGTATGAAGAACAACGGGAGGGCCTCGGGGATGTGTTCCTCGAACGAGTTGAGGAATGTCTGACCTCAATCGGCCGAAGTCCAAAGGCGTTTCAACCGGTGGCTAAGAACGCACGACGAGCAATCGTCAAACAGTTTCCATACGTGATCTTCTTCCGAATCGAAGGCAAGCGTTCTTACGTGTATTCCGTTTTTCACACGTCGCAACATCCGCAGAAGTGGATGGATCGGTTGGACGAGTGAGCAATTCAAAAGGACACACGAATGAAGAAATGGGAATACAAGACAATGTCAACCAAAACCCAAGATCCTGATCACTCAGAGAAATTCGATCCGGTGAGGAAGAAACATCTGGCTTGGGCCGAGTGGCTAAGCGATGAAGGACAACAGGGGTGGGAATTGATCTCAGTCGTGTCAAGAACGCTAAACGGCGACCATCATGAAATGATCTTTTTCCTGAAACGCGAGATTAGTTCGAATTAAATGGCATCTCAATCGATGACAACGATGAGGTTTAAAATGAATCCTAATATATCTGTCACCCGCCGCACCTTCCTCCGCCACACCGCCGCCGGCATGGGCCTCGCCGCGCTCGCGTCGCTGTCGCACGCGCAACCCGCGCGCCGGGGACAACCCGGCATCATGCAGCCGCATCACGCCCCGAAGGCGAAACGTGTCATCTGGCTTTACATGGCGGGCGGCATGTCGCACCTCGAGAGCTTCGACTTCAAGCCGGAGCTGTTGCGCATGGGCGGCACGCCGATGCCGGAGTCGTTCACGCGCGGGCAGCCGATCGCGCAGCTTCAAGGCAACAATCAACTTCGCTGCTTCGCGCCGCAGCATCGCTTTCGC
>DAIOGM010000147.1:0-15298 GCA_036745215.1 Gemmataceae bacterium | reverse complement strand
CGCCGCGGGCGCGCATCTTGGTGAACGCTTCGTGGCCGGGCGTATCGAGGAACGTCACCGGCCGGCCGCCGTGCTCGACGCGCCAGGCGCGGATGACCTGCGTGATGCCGCCCGCTTCCGTGGCGACGATGTTGCTCTGGCGAATCTTGTCGAGCAGCGACGTCTTGCCGTGATCGACGTGCCCCATGACGGTGACGATCGGCGCACGCAATACCAAATCTTCCGGTTGGTCCGGTGGATTGATCGTTTCGAGGAATCGCTCCTCGTCCGTCTGCGGCGCTTTCACCTTGAGTTCGCAGCCGAAGTCGGTGGCCACGAGTTCGGCCATCTCGTTGGCAACGACGGAATTGATCGTCAGGTTGCTCTGCAAGCCATGTTCTTTCAACTTGAACATCAGCTCGACGGAGCGGATGCCGAGTTCTTCCGACAGCAAGCGAATCGTGACGGGCGACATCAATTCGAGTTGCGTTGGCCGTTGCTTGATGAGCGTCTTGTGCGACTTGTGTGGACGGCGGCCGAGGCGCGTGCGGCGAATCTCGTCTTCCTCGGTGTAGACGACCTTGCCGTCCACGATGCCGACTTCGGTCTTGGTGCTCTTGCGTTCGACGGCGCGGGCATTGCGCTTTTTCTGGCGATCTTCGCGGCCGGGGATGGCGCGTTTCTTGTCCTTCTTGTCGTCCCCCTCTTCTTCCGGTTCGAATGCGGGCACCGGCACCTGCGGGCGGAGCAAATCCTCGGCCTTGATCGGCTTGGTTTGCTCCATGTGCTCCTGGGTGAGCCGGATGAGCGGCTGGGCAATTTTGGGACCTTTGTCCGGCGCCTTGGGCTGCGGTTTGAGCGAGGGAGGCGCGATCGGCTTCAGATGCTGCATGTGGCCGGGAATGCCGGGGCGCCGATCCATTCGACGCGGCGGCGTGGCGGGACGAGCGCCGCCCGTGTCCTTGGCGGCGGTGCGGCCAAGATCGCGCGGCGGCGACGCGGGCACGCGCGGCGGCTCGGCGCGCGGCGCGATCGGTTTGGCTTCCGACGCCGGCGGAGGCGCACTTTCCGGTTTGACGGTTGGCGCCGCGGGCGTTTTTGGCGCGGCCGCAGGCTTCGTCGAAAGATTGGGCACCCTGTCGCGGATGATCGGCATCGCCGGCTTGGAAGTCGCGGCTGCCGGCTCGACGATCTCCGGGTCCTCGAGCGGCGGCGGTTCCGGCGCCTCTGCCACCACGGATTGCGCCCGCACAGGCTCCGGTTCGCGACGCGCCGAACGCGGCGGCGCCAGATTCGGCACCGCTTTTTCGTCGGGCGATACGACCTTCGTGACGGGTTTCGCCGGCGCAGTTACGGACGTCTTGGACCCTTTCTTGACCATTTCTAGCAGCTTGAGCTGTTGATCGGGTTCCAAGTTGCTTAGCTGGTTCTTGACATCGAATCCAGCCTGCTGACACAAGAGCAGCAGATCAGCGGTGTCTAAGTCGAGTTCGCGAGCCAAGGCATATACGCGAACTTTTTCACGTGTCGGCAAGCGTTGCTCCCTTTCGTCCGATCCTTTTTAGGGACGGAACAATTGTTCATGGACGGGTGCGGAAAAGCCGGTTCCGCTTATTTTACCCGAACGGTGCGATTGGAGAAAGAGCGATCACCGGGAAAGATGGAAAAATGCAGACGGCACGTGTTTTCGCTGCCATCCGCACAGCGTTATGATTGGGGCGGCTGCTCCTCGGCGGGTTCGGGGGATTCCACCGGCGCGGCGTCAACCTGCGCGGGCGGCTCAACGGGGGTTTCTTCTGGGGCGGCGGCAGTCTCCTCAGCGATTGGTGTAGGTGGTTCTTCGGACGTTTCGGTTGCGGCCGCTTCTGTCTCCGGCAACGGACCGGCCATGGTGCGGCCTGCGGCGGCCTCTTCGTCAACCGGCGCTTCCTCGGGCTGCTCATTCTCAATTCGCTCGGCGGCGGCCTCGGCGAATTGAATAATCGATTCGGCGTCCTCGACGCTGACGCCTCCCAGCTCCGCGAGATCGGTCGGCTCGACGAAGGTGATGTCAATGAACGACATGAATCCTTCGGTGATAAACGCTTCGACCATCTCATCGGAGACGCCGGGAATCTGCTGGAACCAGATCACAGCGCGGTCGATGCTTTCGTTCATCTCATCGAGCGTCATGATTTCGATGTCCCAGCCGACCAGCTTGCTGGCGAGCCGTACGTTTTGCCCACGCCGGCCGATGGCGAGCGACAGTTGATCTTCCTTGACCAAAACAATGGCCCGGCCCATGCGCGGATAGAGAAAAACGTCGTCAATCGCCGCGGGCTGCAACGCGTTGGGAATCATGACCTGGAGCGATTCGTTCCACCGCACGATGTCGATACGCTCGCCGCCGAGTTCATCGACGATGTTCTTGATGCGGCTGCCGCGCACGCCGACGCAGGCGCCGACACAATCGACCTTCATGTCGACGCTGGAGACGGCGATCTTGGCGCGATAGCCGGCCTCGCGGGCGATTGCCTTGATCTCGATGGTGCGCTCCTTGATTTCGGGGATTTCGCCCTCGAACAAACGACGCACAAAATCGGGATGGGTTCGCGACAAAACGATTTTCACGCGATGCCCTTGCTTTTTCACCTCCAGGATGACCGCCTTGATGCGCTCATTCACATGATGCGTCTCTCCGGGAATTTGCTCGCCGCGCGGCAGGATCGACTCGGTTTTGCCTAGGTTGACAATGCATGCGCCCCCTTCGTGCCGCGTGACGGCGCCGTGCACGAGGTCGCCCTTCATGGCTGCGTATTCGTTGAACACGGAACTGCACTCCGCTTCGCGAATCTTCTGGATCATCACGTTCTTGGCGCTCTGGGCGGCGATGCGGCCAAATTCCGCGGGATCGAGCGAGTCCTCGCCGCGCATGGCGACGATAACGCCGGTGTCGCGGTCGATGACGACGGTGACGCCGCACTCTTCGCCGAATTTTTTCTCGGCTGCCAGCTGCAACGCCGACTCGATGCCGGAGAAGATGATCTCGCGATCGATGTTTTTCTGATGTTGCATCTCGTCCACGATGCGAATCAGGTCGGAACCCTTCATTTTTTTTTCCTCAACTACCAACAAAAAAAGTGGGCTGGTGGCCCACTTTGGCATCGGCGCGCGTGGCCTCGCGCATGATCTCCGTCAACCCGTCGGCGCAAACATTGTGCGGCCGGTGGCAACGTCGAACCAGTAAGCTTGCTGCAAAGAAAAAGTCATCGCAATTTCCTGGCCGCGTTCAAAGCGTTCATCATCGTCCGCGCGGCCGATCCAAGCTTTTTCGCCAACGGAGCCGATCACCCAACTGCCCGCCGCCAAAGTTTCGACATCCATGACCTTGAGCATCAAACGAACATCAACATCGTCCCCGGCCGCTCGACTGGTGGTGCAGCGGACGTGGGCAGCGGGAATACCGATCATTATAGGAGGTTTTCCTTGATTCGCGTGAAAATTCTCGGATGCGACAGTGGTTTCCAAATTGGCGGCGGCGTTCTCGCCCTGGTAAAGAGATTCACGTAAACGTTCCAGCACGTGAAGCGACACCGGCCAACGGCCAAGGGCGCCTTCAAAAAACGCGTCGGCGCCTTCCTTGGCAATCACGCCGGGCAGCCAATTGAAGCCGCCGTCCTCGTGATGAATCAACTCGGCCACCTGGCGATAAGTCGGCGAACGCCGCAACTGGCGCGGCGTATCGATTTGCAGGATACGCCCGCGCTGCATGACGGCGACGCGATCACCGATGGCCAGCGCCTCGGTGGGATCGTGCGTCACGTAAATGAGCGTGAGGCCGAGTTCCCGCGCCATGGCGCGAATTTGCCGGCGCAACTCCGTTCGCAGCGGCGCATCGAGATGGCCGAGCGGCTCGTCGAGCAGCGTGATCGGCGCCTTGCGTAACAGACAGCGCCCGAGAGCGACGCGTTGTTGCTGACCGCCGGAAAGCTGCTGGAGCGGTCGATCGAGATCTTGGTCCAGACCGAGCATCTGCGCCATGCGAACCAGCTCGTTTTCGCGCGGCTCGTTCGCGCCGAACCATAGGCGCAGCGGGGCCAACGGCTCGCGTAACGTCCACGCCATGCGCAGGTTTTGCCGCACGGATTGCTGAAGATGGAACGCCGGTCGCTGAAACAGCAACGCGACGCCGCGATGATGCGGCGGCACGGCATTGACGTTTTTGCCGTCGATAAAGACGTCGCCCGCGGTTTGCATCTCCAGGCCGGCGATGATACGCAGCAGGGTTGTCTTGCCGCAGCCGGATGGGCCGACGACGGCGAGACATTCGCCCGACGCGACCGTTAGAGAAATGTCGGCAAGCGCGGCAAGCGCGGGAGGAAACATCTTGGCGATGTTCTCCAGTCGCAAGTCGGCCATGCGGGTTCCCTCGGATGCGATGCAATTACGGCAATCCAAATATCGCCGCGTTTCAAGTTCATCTATCCATCTCCTGGTACGCGTCCATTCCGTCCCAACCCAAGCGATCCGCATCTTCTGCCGCGAGAAAGTCCATTTCATCATCGGTCCAAGGACCGTCATCGTAGATCAATCCGTGTAAGCGTTCGAGCACGTCGGCCCGCATCACGACAACGTCGGTGCCCGCTTCATGGACGCGAATGGTGGCGCCTTTTTTCACGGCCTGCATCTGGTCTTGTGTCAATTGCATGATCCCTCTCCTTCGACGAATCCTACCGTTTCAAATCACATCCGACAATAGAAAACGCGTTGCACGCGTTGTCGCATGCCTCGCACAACAATGTCCTCGTTGGAACTTTGCCGTTGAGATTGCTCGCCCGGCATATTTAATATTATGCAACGCCATCTGCATCCGTCCGGTTGGCAAGTCTGCCGCTCGCGGCGAAGCACGCCAGGAGACACCATGCAACCGTCGCTGTTCGCCCGCGCGGGCGCGGAAATACTCGGCACCTTCATCTTGATATTCTTCGGCTGCGGCGCCGTGCATGTCGCGGTCTTGACGGGCGATCTGTCTGGACTCGGCCAGGTCGGTATGGTCTGGGGCGTCGCCATCATGATCGCCGCGTACGTGTGCGGTGGCATTTCCGGCGCTCACATCAATCCCGCGATCACGCTCGCCCTTGCTGCGTGGGGCCGATTTCCGTTCAAAGACGTACCGGCGTACATCGTCGCTCAAGTCGCCGGCGCCATGCTTGCGGCGGCGACTTTGTTTGTGTTGTTCAATCCAATGCTCGAAGAGAAAGAGCACGTCAAGAAGGTCGTGCGCGGCCAGCCTGGCAGCGAGATCACCGCCATGTGTTACGGCGAGTACTTTCCGAATCCGGGCAAATTCGCCGGCGGCAACGGGCCGTACGATCCGATCGAACACAAAAAGCACTACGAACTCATGAGCGAACCGATGGCCTGCCTCGCGGAGTTCGTCGGCACGTTGCTGCTGGCCCTGGCCGTTTTCGCGATGACCGATCAGCGGAACAGCGGCAGCCCGGCTTCGCGCTTCGCGCCCGTGTTCATTGGGCTTACCGTCACCATCTTGATCTGTGTGCTCGCGCCGCTGACGCAGGCATGCTTCAATCCCGCCCGCGATTTCGGGCCGCGCGCCGTCGCGTATTTGGTCGGCTGGGGCGAGATCGCCATCCCCGGTCCGAATCGCACTGGGTTCTTCACCGTCTATATCCTCGCACCGATCGCTGGCGCCGTTGTCGGCGGCGGATTGTATTCCATGTTGCTGCGACCCTGCCTGCCTGAATCCTCTGTGGAAAAGCCGAAATCATGATGCGAGCCTACTCGATCCTCTTGTTTGTCGTCGCCATTGCTGCGGCGCCGCTTTACGCCGGCGGACTCGATCCGAAACAGCCGTTGCAAGGCAAGAAATCCGACATCGTGACCTATGACATCGACTTTTCGGTCGTGGTGACGGCGCCCTATCTCACAAAGATGCTCAAAATTTGGCTCGCGCTGCCGCAAACCGACGCCGGTCAGACGATTGACAACAGCACGCTCAGCACCTACCCGATGAAGGTGACTCCGAAGATCGCGAACGAACCCGTTCACGGCAATCGGTTCGCTTATTTCGAATTCGATCATCCCGAAGGCGCCCAGATCATTCGCCACAAGTTCAAGGCGACCATTCACGAGATGCGCTGGCACATCGACCCGGCCAAAGTCACCAAGATCGAACGCTGGCCCACGTCGTTTGATCTCTATTTGCGTTCCGATCAAAGCGTGAGCATCGACGATCGGCTGCGAAAGCTGGCGTTTGATGTGGTGCCCAAATCGAAGAACGCGTCCGACGATCTTTCCATCATCATGAAGTGGGTCAACGAGAACATCAAGTACGATCACGCGCAAGCGTCGCTCAAAGGAAGCGCCGAAAGTGCGCTGACGAAGAAGGCCGGGCACTGCAGTGATTATCACGGACTGTGTGCCGCGTTCGGCAGGGCGCTCGGCTATCCGACGCGCGTAACTTACGGCATCAACACCTTCGCGAAGAACTCGCCGTCGCATTGCAAGCTGGAAGCATTCTTGCCGCCTTACGGCTGGGTCTGCTTCGATGTGTCGGAAACGCAGCGGCTCATCGAATCCATTCAGAAAGACAACGCGCTCGACGTCGCCAAAAAGGAGATGCTCATTCGCCTCGCAAACGAGCGCTTGCAATCCGGCTTCCGCGACAATACCTGGCTGCAACAAACGCGCGGCACCGATTACGATCTGGTCCCGCCCGCCAAGAAACGCGTGCCGGTCGTGCGCACGATTTACGCCGAGGCGGACGGCGTCGCCCTGCGCGACCCTGACCCGGCGAATCCCGATCAGCGCGAGTTCGGCTGGATGACAGTGCATCACTATGTGCCCGATCGTGCGGTGGAATATCCATTCAAAAGCTGGAAGAGTCTGGTGAAGTAATCCCGCTGTGCTAGCATGTCACCCGTTCCGTACAAGCATGAGCTACGGGGTCCGCTCCATGAACGTTATCCATTGTTCATCGCTGCTTCTCTTCAGCGCGTGCCTTTTCGGGGTCCAACCGGCCGGCGAACCCAAGGTCAAGCCGCCCGCGCATCGCGTCGTGCGCGTCACCGGGCCGGAAATGAAAGGCCCCAGCGAAGTTTCCGTCGCCATCAATCCGACCAGGCCCGATCACATCATTGGCGTTTCATTGCAAGGCGCCAACAACTACGCCTTCGTCTCCGACGACGCCGGCAAGACCTGGAATACCGTACCCAACGGCAACCCGGACAAGCGCATTCAGGGCGACGACGCCGTCACCTTCACCGCCGACGGCCTCGCGGTGCGCAGCTACATCGCGTTCACCGGCATCCGCATCGCTCGCCCCGCCCGCGCGGCGAACGGCATCTTCGTCCGCACCTCGAAGGACGGCCGGTCCTGGACCGACGCAACGCCGGTCATCGACCACATCAACAGCGTCGAACCCATGGAAGACAAGCCGTGGATTCGCACCGACAACAGCAAGGATTCGCCGCACAAGGGGAACATCTACGTCGCCTGGACCAAGTTCGACGTCTACGGCAGCAAAAAGCCGGAGCACAAGACGCACGTTTACTTCTCGCGCTCCAAGGACGCCGGCAAGACATTTTCGCCGTCGCTCCGCATCTCCGAGACGCCGGGCGATTGCATCGATTCGAGCCAGACCGTCATGGGCGCGGTGCCCGCTGTCGGGCCGAAAGGTGAGGTCTACGTCGTCTGGGCCGGACCGAAGGGCCTCGCGTTGGTCAAATCGACCAACGGCGGCTTCACCTTCGGTAAAGAAAAGATTCTGACCGAGACACCCGGCGCCTGGGACTTCGGTGTCAAGGGCATCGATCGCTGCAACGGCCTACCGATGACATGCGTGGACAACAGCGACGGGCCCAACCGCGGCACGATCTACGTCAACTGGGCCGACAAACGCAACGGCGATCCCGATGTGTTCCTGATGTCATCGAGCGACGGCGGTGAAACCTGGACGAAGCCGCTGCGCGTTAACGATGACGCCGTCAAGAACGGCAAGGAGCAGTTCTTCACCTGGATGGCCGTCGATCCCCTGGACGGCGCCGTCAACATCGCGTTCTTCGACCGCCGCGATTCCGACGACACGAAGACCGGCGTCACCCTCGCGCGCAGCGTGGACGGCGGCAAGACGTTCGTCAACCACAAGATCAACCAGGAACCGTTCGCGTGCGGCAAGGGCCCTTTCTTCGGCGATTACCTCGGCATCGACGCATTTGGCGGTCGCGTCGTGGCGATGTATCAGCACTTCACGGGCGCGAAGTCGCTCGCCATCTCCGCGGCGATTTTCGATTTCAAAAATGGTTCGCAGGAGTCAAAGTAAAACTGGCGAGCCGAGCCCCGTAAGGGGCCGGTTGAGCATGCGACTCAACCGGCCCCTTACGGGGCTCGGCTCGCCGGCTCCGCCTGCTGCTCCCATTTTGCCCGCACCGCCGCCCGCGTCTCGTCGCCATAGAAGTGTCGAAAATACTTCGACGCGCACATCCGCTCAACGTACTCGGTCGGCAACTTAATCTCACGCTTGAACGCCCGGTACGTCCCTCCGTAGTCCTTCTCCTCGCCGATGTTCGTGTTGATCAATTGAAAGGCCGGCAAGCCGAGGAACGCGCCAATGGCGCGCGATTTCGCCTCATCCGCGATTTCCGAGCGAATCACCAACAACTGGACGTTGCTGCGTTCGTAGACGCACACGCCTTCTTGCGGAAATGGCATTGCAAACACGTCGATGCCGAAATTCGCCTGGATGTTCAAGTCAAACCATTCGAGCGGCAAATCGTGATTGTACTTGGACAAGAAAATCGACCGCAAATCGTCGAGTGAAAAACGCGCGTCCGTATGAGCGACGCCGGTCTCACGCTCGAAGCATTGAAAGAACGCCGACACATTTCGGCCGACCGGTTCGCGCGTGAGCGAGATCACGTTCAGCGCGCGGGCATCGGCAATGGCCCAGCGATGCAGTCGCCGGACGCGCATGTCATGATGCGACGCGAAAAAGCTATGGGAGGGCACGACCACACCGGGATATTGCGGCCACAGCGATTCGTAAACCGACTGCGAAGCGACCTTGCCCATCTGGAAAACGAGCACCGGCGTCGCCCGCCGCAAGCGCCGCTCCAGCGAAATTCGCTCAATCCATGTCCGGGCGAGCCGTTTGGCGGGGCAGGGAATCATCCGCGTGAAAAAGCTCATGACGTTCCTTCCATGAAACGTGCAGTCAAGTCAAGTGTGCAACGATTATTCAGTGGTCGGGGGATTTTTGTCAAGACGAGCACGGCGGCTTACTCTTGCCACTGCACGAACCCCTCCAGCGCATAAAACTCCGGCAGGCCGAGGAGATCATACGTCTTCGCCGTGTTGCGATTGCGATCCTCGGCGCGTTGCCAGAATTCGCGCTTGTCGGCGCCGCCGGGGAACATCGCCTTGTCCTTTTGCGACTGATGGCGAAAGATGGCGCTCTTCTTGCGTTCCAGGTCGCTCGGGCTCAACGGCACAACGCGTTCGATCTCGTGCGGCTCCCACTCTTCCCAGGCGCCGCGATAGAGCCAAACCTCGAAGCGTTGCTCTTCGGCCCGCACGAGCCGGACCGCATCGTAAATCGCCATCGCGCAGGTGCGATGCGTGCCATGCGGGTCGGACAGCTCGCCCGCGACGTAGATTTGATCGGGCTTCAATTCCTTGAACAATTGCACGATGTCCGTGATGTCGTCCGGATGAATCGGCGCTTTCGCGATCGTGCCCGTGCGATAGAATCGCAGGTTCATGAAAATCAGTTGCTCCGGCGGCACCCCCGCGGCCAACGCGCCGGCCCGCGCTTCGGTTTCGCGGATCAGCTTCTTGATCTCCAGCAAATCATGCGGGTCCGGTTCGCCCGGCTTCTTGCTCGCCAGAAAATCACGCACGCCGCACTTCAGCTCGGCCGATTTCTCCTTGCCAAGACTGAAAAGCTCGTTGAATGAGCAAACGAAATCGGTGAACCGCCACGCGTCGTGATCGAAGACGGCAATGTTGCCGCTCGTCATGTACGCGATGTAAACCTTGTGCCCCTGTTCGACGAGGCGAATGATCGTGCCGCCCATGCTGATGACGTCGTCATCGGGATGCGGGCTGAAAACGAGGCACGTCTTCGGCCCATTGTTTTCCGCGGGATGCGTGCAAATCGTGTCCATCATTTCGTCAAAAACGCGCCTTCCTAGAATATGTGCCGGGCCGAACTCACGCAGCAATTCGTAAAGCTCGTGCTCGCGGAAGTCGTCGTCGGACAGCTTCAAGAGGCCCTTTTTCACCTTCAGACTCAGCCAGATCACGGCCCGGCGAATGAGGTTCGGCGTCCAGTTGATCGAGCCCAGCACCCACGGCATGCGGATCGGCGTCAGATACCCCGCCGCAGCCTGATCGACGATGAACGTCGTATCGTTGTGCTTTTGCAAGAAGCTCGCGGTGACGACGTCGCTGATCTCTTCTTCAACGGCGCGCTGCACGATCGGCGCCTTGTGTTCGCCGAACGCCATGATGACGATCTTCCGCGCTTCCATGATCGTGCCGACGCCCATCGTCATTGCCTGATGCGGCACGTTTTCCTCGCCGAAGAAATCGCCCGCAGCGTCGCGCCGCGTCACCGGATCGAGCGTCACCGAACGCGTTCGGCTATGACGCGTCGAGCCGGGCTCGTTGAAGCCGATATGCCCGCTGCGGCCGATGCCGAGGATTTGCAGATCGATGCCGCCGGAGCGGCGGATCATTTGTTCGTACTTGGCGCAATATTCTTCGATGTCCTGCGTGGGCGTCATACCGTCGGGGATGTGAATGTTCTCCGGCTTGATGTTGACGTGCTTGAACAGCGTTTCTTGCATCCAGAGCTTGTAGCTATGCGCGTCGTCGGGCGACATCGGATAATATTCGTCGAGGTTGAACGTGACGACACGCGAGAAGTCGAGGCCGGCCTCTTTTTGCAGGCGGATCAATTCGCGATACAGGCCGACGGGCGTCGACCCGGTCGCCAATCCGAGCACGGTCGGCCGACTCGCCGAATTGTTCTGCCGGATCAGGCTTTCGATCATGAGTGCGACATGGCGCGACGCTTGGGTGCTCGTTGGAAAGACCAGCGTCGGAATCTTCGTGTGCGGGATGTAATGAGAGGTCATTGGAATGAGTCCCGTGGTGCCGCGACCCGGAGGCGAGCGCGAAGGGAAGGCTAAACTTCCCTCATGCCTTACTGTACACTGAATGTTAGTTGCTGACCACTGACTCCTGACCCCTGGCGTGCCATGATTGAAATCATCCTCAACGGCGAGCCGAGCGCCTTGCCTCGGTCGATGTCGATCCTGGAATTGATTGAAAGCAACGGCCTCGACCCGCGTAAAATCGCCGTCGAAGTGAATCACGAAGTTGTGCCGAAAGCGCGCCATGCCGAGCGGCGCGTGCAGGCGGGCGACGCGATCGAGATCGTCACGCTCGTCGGCGGCGGCTCGGGCGCCCCGGATCGCAAGGAGACCGCGGTGTTGCAGCCCGTGGACAAGAAGCTCAAGATCGGCAAGTTCACGTTTCGTTCGCGACTGATCACGGGAACGGGCAAATACTCCACTTATGAACGCATGCGCGATTGCCTGGACGCGTCCGGATGCGAAGTGACGACGGTCGCCGTGCGGCGTGAACGCTTGATCGACAAGGATGGCAAGAACATCCTCGATTTTCTTGATCTCAAAAAGCTGACGATCCTGCCGAACACCGCCGGATGCTTCAGCGCCGACGACGCGATTCGGCACGCACGCATCGCCCGCGAATTGCTGACGAATCTCGGCAATCGCGGCGCCGACTGGGTGAAGCTCGAATGCCTCGCCGATCCGAAGACGCTGCTGCCCGACCCGATCGCCACCTTGGAGGCGACGCAGACGCTCGTGAAGGAAGGCTTCGAAGTCCTGGTGTACACCAGCGACGACCCGATCATGGCGAAGCGCCTCAAGGACGCCGGCGCGTCGAGCGTGATGCCCGCCGGCAGCCCGATCGGCTCCGGTCAGGGCATTCTCAATCCGAACAACATTCGCATCATTCTCGAGTATCTCAAGGAGAACGATCCCGATTATCCGGTAATCGTGGACGCCGGCGTCGGCACCGCCAGCGACGTCGCGATCGCGATGGAACTCGGCTGCGACGGCGTGCTGTTGAACACGGGAATCGCGAGCGCCCAGGAGCCGTTGCGAATGGCGTACGCGATGAAGTATGCTTGCGACGCGGGCCGCCTCGCGTTTTTGGCGGGGCGTATTCCGAAGAAGCTGTACGCGACGGCGTCGAGCCCGATGGAAGGGCGGATCAAGTGAATTGATGCCGTATGATCGCCAAACCCTACCTCATCGGCATCGTGGGCGGCAGCGGGTCCGGGAAAACGTCGTTTCTGCGCGACCTTCTCGCCCGGATACCGGAGAAACAATGCGCCGTCGTTTCGCAAGACAATTATTATCGACCCATCCACGAACAAGAACGCGATGCCAACGGGCAGCCGAACTTCGATCTGCCGACGTCCATTCACCTTGATCATTTTTGCGACGATTTGAACAAGTTGATGCGCGGCGAGACGATCACGAAATTCGAATACACCTACAACCACCGCGAACGCCAAGGGCGGCTCATCTCCGTCGAGCCGGCGCCGATTGTGATTCTCGAAGGGCTGTTCCTCTTTCATTTTGAGCTTATTCGGGCCACGCTCGATTTGCGCGTGTTCATTGACGCGCACGTTGAAATCTGCAAACAACGCAGGGTCAAGCGCGACGGGGCTGAGCGCGGGTATCCGCCGGAACATGTGGAATATCAGTGGACACAGCACGTGCTGCCGGCGTATGAGCGGTTTATTCTTCCATATCGCGACGATGCACACATCGTGGTGACCAACAACTCAACTTATGACACAGGCCTTGATGCTGTGGTTGAACATGTCCTCGCGAATACTGCGGAGCCCAAAAGGGTTTAGCGGCGTCGATGCGCGATTTGCATGCGTAGCCCCCTCTCCCGCGGTGGGGAGAGGGGAGAAGAGTTAATCCGCAGCCGCCGCGGCGCGTTTGCGGTTGGAATGCGGCGGCGGCACGGGAGGCGTCTCGGTTTCTTCCTCGGCTGCAGGCGCCGGGGGCTGTGCGGGGACGTTCAACATGCCGCGTTTCTCCAGCACTTTCTTGGTGATCTCCTCCAACACGGCCGGGTTCTCGCGCAAGTATTTCTTGGCATTCTCCGCGCCCTGGCCGAGACGCATGTCGCCGTAGTTGACCCAGGAGCCGCTCTTGTCCACGATCTTATCTTCGACGGCCAAGTTGAGCACGTCGCTCTCGCGATTAATGCCACGGTCGTGCATGATGTCGAACTCTGCTTGCCGGAACGGCGGCGCGACCTTGTTCTTGACGACCTTGACGCGCACCGAGGTGCCGATGACGTCTTCGCCTTCCTTCACGGCCGTCACCTTGCGAATCTCCATGCGGACGCTGCAATAGAACTTGAGCGCCAGGCCGCCGGAGGTCGTTTCCGGATTGCCGAACATGACGCCGATCTTCTGGCGAATCTGGTTGATGAACATCATGCACGTCTTGCTCTTGGAGATCGTCGGCGTCAGGATGCGCATCGCCTGGCTCATCAGGCGTGCTTGCAGGCCGACGTGCGTATCGCCGATCTCGCCTTCGACTTCGGACTTGGGCACTAGGGCGGCGACGGAATCAATGACGATGAGATCGACGGCGTTGGATTTGACAAGCATTTCCGCAATCTTGAGCGCTTCTTCACCGTGAGAAGGCTGGCTGACGAGGAGGCTTTCGAGATCGACGCCGACGCGTTTTGCCCAGCTGGGATCGAGCGCATGCTCTGCATCGATGAACGCCGCAACCCCGCCGGCGCGTTGGGCGTTGGCGATGGCGTGCAGTGCGACGGTGGTTTTGCCGCTGGCTTCGGGGCCATAGATTTCGACGATGCGTCCGCGCGGCAAGCCGCGGCCACCCAGCGCGATATCGAGGCTCAGCGAGCCCGTGTTGATGCCTGGCACGTCGGTCGTGTTTTCGCCCCCCAGCTGCATGATCGAGCCTTTGCCGAATTGTTTTTCAATTTGCTGCAAGGCATTTTTCAACTCCCGGTCGTACTCGGCTGCCATGGCCAATTCCTCCTCGGCTGGGAAAAAGTTAGGAAAGGGTCAAACTTTCACTTATGTGTACGTATGTTTATATACTCGGCGTAAGGCGTTGTCAAGATCAAGGAAAATATTTTCAAAAAAATGTGGCCGCTGCCGAACATGCCACCTAAAGGTCGAAATAACACGCGATTACCAAACGTCTAACGTTGCAACCGGTTACGTTGAATTGGGCTCCGCGCGGCCCAAGAATCGGCAGCATTCGTCCACCACGGCGTTCGACTTCCTATAAAATACCTAGACGGAAATCGATCAAACGGCCGGCCCATTGAAAAACGCAGGTTGACACCGCCTTCGCCACCCAGCGAGAAGCGAGCGATCCCACCAATATTAAAGGCAGGTCACTGTGGCGCGGAATTCACCCAAGGTCATCGTTTTGACGGGAGTCACGCGCGGGCTCGGCCTCGCCATGGCAGAGAAATTCATCGAGCTGGGCCACACGGTTCTCGGCTGCGGGCGATCGCGCGAGGCGATTGAAACATTGCGGGTTCGTTATCGTCCGCCGCACGATTTCGCGGCCGTCGATGTTGCCCTGGAAAGCCAGGTCGAACCATGGGCGGCCCGGCTTTTGTCAAGCCACGGCTCGCCGGACATGATCGTCAATAACGCGGGCGTTATCAATCAAAATGCGCCGCTCTGGCAAGTTCCCGCCGATGAGTTCGATCGCGTGGTCGATGTCAATGTCAAGGGCGTCGCCAACGTCATCCGCCATTTCGTGCCTGCGATGATCGCTCGCAAATCCGGCTTGATCATCAATATGAGTTCCGGCTGGGGCCGATCCGTTGACAAGGAAGTCGCACCGTACTGCGCCAGCAAGTGGGCGATCGAAGGTTTGACGCTCGCGCTCGCCGAAGAGTTGCCGCGCGGCATGGGGGCGATTCCGATCAATCCGGGCGTCATCGACACGGACATGCTTCGCAGCTGTTTCGGCGGCACGGCGAGTCGATATCCTGCGCCGGCGAAGTGGGTCGAGAAGGCGGTGCCGTTCATTCTTTCGCTCAATTCGCGCGACAACGGCAAGCAGATGACGATCCGCTAAACTATGAAACCACAGATGAACACGGATCATCTGGCGAGCCGAGCCCCGTAAGGGGCCGGTTGAGTCGAAATCCACTCAACCGGCCCCTTACCAGTACTTTCAGCTGCCATTAGTTTGGATTTTAGCTG